>NZ_RBLU01000006.1 GCF_003989515.1 Curtobacterium sp. HSID17257 | reverse complement strand
GCGCCGGCGTGAGGTCCCGCTGGCCGCCGGGTCGACGAGCCCGCGTGAGGTCGCGCTAGCCGCCGGCGAACGGCGGCATCACGTCGACGGTCGCGACGCCGTCGAGCGCCGTCGAGCGGTCGCGCGTCGTGACCCCGTCGACCAGGTAGGAGCACCGCTCCTGCAGTGCCGTCCACCGATCCGGGTCGGCCGCCGTGACGCTCCGCAGGGCGGCGTCCAGTGTCGTCGCGTCCACCGTGGTCTCGTCCTGGCCGACGGCCGCGCGGGCCGCGGCGAAGAACCGCATCGTCGTCACCGGTCAGCCTCCGATCGCACTCATGCCGCGGGACGGGTGCACGATCCCGTCCGCATCGTCGCCGTGGTCGCGCGGCTTCGCCCACATCGCCCGCCGCCACGTGTCGAGCAGGACGCCGTCGTCGGCGCCGGCCCGCAGGGGGCCGAGCAGGTCGACCTCGTCGTCCGAGAACAGGCAGGAGCGCACGTGCCCCTCGGCGGTCAGGCGTGTGCGGGTGCAGTCGGCGCAGAAGGACTCGGTGATGCTCGCGATCACGCCCACGGTGCCGAGCGGTTCGCCGTCGAGCGTGGACACCCGGTACCGCTCGGCCGGGGCGCCGTCGCGCGGGGCCTCGTCGGGTTCGAGTCGGTAGTGCTCGCCGAGCAGGGCGCGGGTCTCCTCGGCCGTGACCATCGTCGCGCCGTCCCACGCGTGGCCGGGGTCGAGGGGCATCTGCTCGATGAACCGCAGCTCGTGTCCGCGCTCGAGGCACCAGGCGAGCAGGTCGACCGCCAGGTGGTCGTTCACCCCGCGGAGCAGCACGGCGTTGACCTTGATCCCGAGTCCGGCGTCCGCCGCGGCCGCGATGCCCTCGAGGACGCGGTCGAGGAACGGGCGCCGGGTGACCTCGGCGAAGACGTCCGGGTCGACGGTGTCGAGCGAGACGTTGACGCGGCGGAGTCCCGCGTCTGCCAGGGCCTCGGCACGGTTCGCCAGGCCGATCGCGTTCGTGGTGATCGACAGCTCGACGTCGTGGGCGGAGCAGCGGCGGACGATGTCGACGAGGTCGGCGCGCAGGAGCGGCTCGCCACCGGTGAACCGGACCTTGCGGACGCCCAGGGTCCGGGCGGCGAGGCCGACCAGGCGGTCGATCTCCGCCGCCGTCATGAGTGCGTCGGACGGGATCACCGGCAGCCCCTCCGCCGGCATGCAGTACGTGCAGCGGAGGTTGCAGCGCTCCGTGAGCGAGACCCGCAGGTCGACGGCGCGCCGGGCGAACCGGTCGACGAGCCCGGGGTCGTCGACGGGTCGAGGGGGGAGGGCCGGCGACTCGCTGCGCACCCGGCGCAGCAGGCCGGTCGAGGGCAGGATCCGCGCCGTCACCCGGCCGATGCTACCCCGCGTCGACGGACCGTCGGCTGCCGGGGTCCACGGACCGCCACCGGCGGGGATCGAGACGCCGCCCCCACCGGACCCACTCCGAGCGCGGGGTGCGCACGACGGTGGCGACCAGGATCACGAGCACCGCGGCGAGGAGCCACCACCGGAACGCGGGCGCCGAGGGCCACACCCCGCGCAGGGCGATCGCGAGGTTCAGGGCCATCCACTCCCACCGGCCGGAGAGGACCACGAACGGGATGAGGAGCAGCGCGTACCAGGGGTAGCGCGGGGTCACGGCGAGGAAGGTGACACCGATCATGAACACCTCGGCCGACCACGGTCGTGCGGGGTCCGCGAGGCGCCAGGACACGACGGCGGCCAGGAGCACCACGAGCCCGACGACGATCGTCGCTGCGTCGCCCTTGATGACGTACGACACCAGGGCGAACCGGGAGCCGTCCTCGTAGCCCTCCTCGGACAGGTAGCCGGGCAGGTACCCGAGGACCTTCACGCCGGTGCTGATCACGTAGGGCACGTACAGCAGCGCGAAGGTCGCGATGCCGACGGGGATCGCCCACCAGTACCGCCACCGACCGAGCAGGGGTGGGTAGACGATCGCCGGGATGAGCTTCGTGGCCGTCGCCGCGCCGAGGGCGATCCCGCCCCAGATCGGCCGACCGAAGGCGACGAGGACGACGCCCGCCGTGGCGAGGGCTGCGCCGACGACGTCGACGTGTGAGTTCGTGACCGCCTCGGACGCGACGAGCGGCGACCACGCCCACAGCGCCGCCCACCAGGTCGGACGCCCGACGCGGCGGAGCACCATCACCAGGCCGACCGTGACGCCGAGCGAGACGAGCAGGCCGGCGACCTGGAACGGCATGTACTGCGCGGTCGCGGGCACGAGGGCGCGCACACCGGCGAACCAGAGCTGGGCCATCGGCGGGTAGATCGTCACGACGTCCGGGCGGTTGATCGCGACGCAGTGGCCGTCGGCGCCGTCGCCCAGCCCGCGCATCCGCGGTTCGAGCGGCGTGCACGTGCCGTCGATCTTGTCCGGGAAGAGCCAGTCGGGGCGGAGGTCGGCCAGCGCGTTCGACTGCGGAGTGTATGCGTACGGTGATGTACCGGCGTGCTGTACGATCCCGTCCCAGGCGTACCGGGCAGAGTCGGTACTGGTGTTCGGCGGGCCGACGAGCGCTGCGATCCCGACCACGACCGCCCCACCGAGGACGATCCGGGTCATCCACTCGCGGGGTACGAACCGCACCGCGAGCACGGCTCCCGCGAAGACCGCCCAAGCGATCAGCGTCCAGGCAACGAATGGTCCACGATGACCGGCACGGAGGAACCCCAGATGCGTGATGCCGAAGGCGATGACACCCGCCAGCGCCAGCACGCCGACGACGGACAGGGCGGTCGACACGACCGCGGTCGTCGGGACGGAGGCGGCGCGCGGTCGTCTGCTCATGGTTCCCCGAGGCTACCGATCGTGCGACGGGTCCTGCTGGACGCGCGGGCCGTCGCGGCGTCCCCGAACCGGAACGCCCGCTCGGCCGTCGTCTGGGGCCGACTGCTCGGCATCGCGTTCGTCGTCTGCTTCGGGACCGGCGTCTACAGCCACCTGCTGCAGGACCCGCTGCCGTGGATGCGCTTCCCGACCCGGCCGACGCAGCTCTACCAGTTCACGCAGGGCCTGCACATCACGGCGGGCATCGCGATCATCCCGCTGCTCCTCGCGAAGCTGAACGTGGTCATGCCCGCGCTGGCGCAGGTGCCGCCGGTGCGGGGTGTCCTGCACCTGCTCGAGCGGCTGTCGATCGCGGTGCTCGTGTCGGCGTCGATCGTGCAGGTCGGTACGGGCCTGCTCAACACGTACCAGTGGTACCCGTGGCCGTTCCCGTTCCGGCAGGTCCACTACGCGTTGTCGTACCTGATCATCGGGTCGTTGATCGTGCACATCGCGTCGAAGCTCCCGATCATCGCGCGCTACTGGCGGGCGCAGGACGCCTACGACGAGGACGGACGGTTCGTCGCGGACCCGACGGTGGGCAGCGAGCTGCTGCCCGACGGCCGGGAGGCCCGCCCCGCCGTGGGCGAGCGCCCCGCGGCCGAGCGCACGGCCGGCTCGTACCCCCGTGGCCTGACCGGCCGCCTGCTCCGCTGGGTGGACGGCCCGGCTGCGCCGGCCGCGCCGGCGGGGGCTGCCGAGACTCGGGCTGCGCGACCGGACTCGGCGTCCGCGGCGCGTGATCTGTCGCTGGGTGCGAGTCTCGGGGACGGTGCCGACGGGACGGAGGCGGGTCGTGCCTCCCGGCCGGAGCACGACGACGCGCTCCCCGGACCGCGTCAGCGGATCGCGCGACGCGGGTTCGTCGCGGGTGTGACGGCGGCGACCGTCGGGGTCGTCGCACTCACGGCGGGACAGTCGAACCGGCTGCTCGAGCCGCTCAACGTGTTCGGCGCCCGCCAGCGGTACGTCGGACCGGAGGACCTGCCGGTCAACCGGACGGCGCGTGCTGCGGGCGTCCTGGCAACGGCGACCGCTGCGGACTGGACGCTGACCGTGGTCGGGCCGGACGTCACGCGGACGTTCTCCCGCGCCGAGCTCGTCGCGCTCGGGACCGCGACGGCGGACCTGCCGATCTCGTGCGTCGAGGGGTGGAGCCAGATGGCGTCGTGGCGCGGTGTCCGGGTGCGCGACCTGCTCGCGTCGGTGCAGGCCGACCCGGCGTCGGCGCTGCGGATCACGAGCCTCGAGAAGAGCGGTGGGTACCGGGTGACCGAGATGGGCCCGGAGTACGCGTCCGACCCGACGACGCTCCTGGCGCTCGAGGTGAACGGGAAGACGCTCGACCTGGACCACGGGTTCCCCGCCCGGGTCATCGCGCCGGGACGGCCCGGCGTGCTGCAGACGAAGTGGATCGGGAAGATCGAGGTGATCCGATGAGGGCCGCGAGGATCCTGCTCGTCGTCGTGGGCGTGCTGGTGATGGCGTTCGGGGCGTACGTGCTCGTCACGACCGTCCGGCCGACCCGCATCTGGGGCCTGGCGACGTGGTTGCTCGCCGCGGTCGTGCTGCACGACGCGGTGCTGTCGCCGTTCGTCGTCGGAGCTGGGCTCCTGCTGCGCCGGACCGGCAGGACGCTCGGCGCCGGGGTGCTCGTCGTCGTGCAGACCGCGGTCGTGCTCGGGTGCGTGCTCGCCCTCGTGGTGTTGCCGGAGATCGCGGCGAAGCACCACGGGCAGAAGAACCCGACCGTGCTGCCGTTCGACTACACCACGCGGTTGCTCGTCGTCGAGGGGCTGCTCCTCGCCGTCGTCGTGGTCGCGCTCGTGGTGGGTGTCGTCCGTGCACGGCGATCGCCACGACCACTGGTTGCATCGACAACCAATGGCTAGCATGGTGGCATGACGGACGAGACGCCCTGGCTCACGCGCGACCAGCTCCGCGCGTGGATGAAGCTCGTCGCCGTCATGGAACTCCTCCCGGCGGCACTCGACCAGCAGCTCCAGCGGGACGCCGACCTGACGCACTTCGACTACATGGTCGTCGCGATGCTGTCCGAGACCGAGTCGCGCACGCTCCGGATGTCGGCGCTCGCCGCAGCGACGAACGCGTCGTTGCCGCGCCTGTCCCACGTCGTGTCGCGGCTCGAGAAGCGCGGGCTCGTGACCCGGTGCCCCTCCGCCGACGACCGCCGCGCCACCGACGTGCAGCTGACCGACGACGGGTTCGCAGCCATCGTCGCCGCGGCACCCGACCACGTGAGGACCGCCCGGCGCTTCGTCATCGACGCGCTGAGCGACGAGCAGGTCCGACAGCTCGACGGCATCACCCGGGCGCTGCTCGGACGGCTCGACCCCGAGGGGCGGTTCGCGGCGCTGACGTACCCGCGGTCCGACGGTGAGGTGCTGTGCGAGGAACGTCTGACGGGCGCTTCGCCTGCGGCACCGGCGGGCGTGCTGTTCCGGGACGCGACCGCGGACGACACCGGGCTGCTCCGGCACGCGACGCTCGCGGCGATGAACTGGAAGGCCTCGTCGTTCGTGGACGCCGATCTCGACCGCCCCGAGTTCGCGCACTACTTCGACGGCTTCGACCCCGCCCGCGACCACGGCGTCGTGGCGGTGGACGGCGAGGGACCGGTCGGGGTCGCATGGGTGCGGTTCCTGCCGGCGGACGACCCGGGGTACGGCTTCGTGGCCGAGGACGTCCCGGAACTGACGATGGCCGTCGAGCCGCGCGGGCGGGGTCGGGGGATCGGCACGGCGCTGCTCGCGCGGGTGCTCGACGCCGGCCGGGCCGCGGGCTGGCCGGGTGTCAGCCTGAGCGTCGAGGACGGCAACACCGGGGCGCGGATCACGTACGAGCGGGCCGGGTTCCGGACGGTCGGGCGGAACGGCGACTCGGACACGATGCTCGTGCGGTCCTGACGTCCGGCCCGTCGCCCTGGTCGGTCTGATCGGTCTGATCGGTCTCGTCGGTCTGCTCTCGTCGCGGGTGACTGGTACACCAGTAGGATCTGGCGCATGACCGACCGTGCCACGCCGTCCGACACGTACTCCTACCTCGGACCCGCCGGCACGTTCACCGAGGCGGCGCTGAAGCTCGTCGAGGCCGCGGCCGGCAAGCCGTGGCGCAGCGTGAACAACGTCGGCGAAGCGCTCGACGACGTCGTCACCGGTCGGTCGGTCGGCGCGGTCATCGCGATCGAGAACAGCGTCGACGGCGGCGTCAGCGCCACGCAGGACGCCCTGGCGCGGATCCCCGGCGTGCGGATCGTCGGTGAGTACCTCGTACCCGTCGACTTCGTGCTCGTCGCCCGGCACGGCACCGCCCTGTCGGACGTCCGGACCGTCAACGCGCACCCCGTCGCCTACGCGCAGACCCACCGGTGGCTCGAGACCAACCTGCGCGGGCACGGGCACATCCCGGCGTCGTCGAACGTCGCCGCAGCGACCGCGCTGCTCGACGAGCACCCCGTCGCCGACGCCGCCGTGGCGCCGCCCGGGATCACCGACCACCACGACCTGGCCGTGCTCGCGTCCTCCATCGGTGACAACGCCTCCGCGGTCACCCGGTTCGTGCTCGTCTCGCGCACCCTCGCGATCCCGGAGCGCACGGGAGCGGACAAGACGAGCGTCATCGTGGAGCTGCCGAGCGAGCACCCCGGTGCCCTCGTCGACATGCTCGAGCAGTTCGCGACGCGGGGCATCAACATGGGGCTGCTGTCCTCGCGGCCGATCGGCGACGAGCTCGGGCGCTACCGGTTCGTGATCGACCTCGACGGCCACGTGCGCGACGAGCGGGTGGCCGACGCCCTGCTGGGCCTGCGGCGGTTCAGCCCGCGCGTGACGTTCCTCGGGTCGTACCCGCGGGCGGACGGCTTCCGCCCCGAGGTCTCCGCACGCTACTCGGACGAGGCGTTCGTCGAGGCACGGGACTGGCTCCGCGCCATCGTCGCCGGCGAGCCCGACGCCGGCTGAGCCCTGCGGGGCCCTGCCGCACCCTCGCGAAACGCAACGTCAGCGATTCCTCGCAGCGGTACACCGCTGCGCACGGTCGCCGACGTTGCGTCCCGCGGAGACGGCCCGGGTCAGCTGTGGGCGTTCTCCACCCGACGGGTGTTGCGGGTCTGGTCCTGCGGCCCGGCGACGCGCACCCGGAGTCCGCTGGCGTCGATCTTCGCCTTGAACGCCACGACCTGTCCGACCGGGTCGCCGTCGATCTCGAACTCGTCCGGACGCTCGAGCCGCGCCACGAACTCCTGACCGCGGATGTACCGGAGCGGTCGTTCGTCGCGGGCAGCGGTGGCGATGCGCTTGCCGACCTGGGTCTGCCCGATCTTCGAGCGGCGGAACGAGCGCAGGATCGCGTTCTCCCAGAAGACCCGGGCGCCGATCCGGACCCACCCGAAGAACCCGCGGGGTCGCATGACGACGATGTCGAACACCCCGTCGTCGATCTCGGCGTCCGGCAGCAGCGTCGCGCCGGCCTGCAGCATGCCGCAGTTGCCGACGATGAGCGAGTGTGCCCGCACCGACTGGTTGCTCGCACCATCGAGCCGGTACCGGAACTCGAACGCGTCGGCGTCGCGGACCGACCGGAAGAGCGAGTCGACGTAGGCGAGCCAGCCGACCTTCTTCTTCAGGTCGTCGTTCGTGTTGGCGAGCATGCGCGCGTCGAGCCCGAGCCCCGCCATGACGACGAACCCGAACTGCTCGCGCTCGCCGCCCTCGCGCTCGACCTCGAGCTCACCGAAGTCGATCGGGCGGTCCTCGCCGCGGAAGATCGTCCGGACGCTCGCACCGAGGTCGTCGATCGGCGCCGGGATGTTCCGGGCGAGCAGGTTGCCGGTGCCGCTCGGCAGCAGGGCGAGCACGGCGTCGGACCCGTGCACGACCTCGGCCACGGCACGGACGGTGCCGTCACCGCCGGCCGCTGCGACGACGTCGGCTCCGGCGTCGAGCGCGGCCTTCGCCATGCCGCCGCCCGGGTCCTCCTCCGAGGTCTCGAACCACAGGGTCTCGGCCCAGCCGGCCTCCTGCTCGTGCTCCGCGACGGTGCGCTTCAGGGTCTCCAGGTCCACCTTCACCGGGTTGTAGACGACCGCGGCCGTCTTCTGCTCGGTGGGGAGGGCGTCCTGGCCCGCGGGCGCGGTCTCCGATGGTGTCGACATGCTGCCGACGTTACCGACGGACGCCTGCGAGCGACCGGCCGTCGGACACGAACCGCTCCGGCGAGCGACGGGCGGCAGCCCGGGCCGTCTCGACCCGGGCCACCCGGGCTCAGCGCCGGTCGTGCAGCGTGATCGCGTACCCGTCCGGGTCCGCGAAGGTGAACGTCCGCCCGAACGGCCCGTCGAACGGCGGGGTGACGATCGTGTGCCCGTCAGCGACCAGCGCGTCGTGGATCGCCTGCACGTCGGTCGCGTGGAACCACAGTGCGACGCCGAGGGCGGGCTGCCCGCTGGAGAGATCGGTCCCGGCCACGAGGTCGCGCAGGGCGAAGGCGATCGGCTCGGTCGCGAAGACCACGGCGTGCGGCGGCCCGGCGGGGGAGCGGACGAGTCCGAGGTAGCGCTCGTAGAACGCCTGCGAGGCGGCGAGGTCGCGGACCTGCAGCGAGGTGAAGTCGATCCCGGTGGCGGGCATGGTGTGCTCCTTCGTCGGTGTCAGATGCCTGACACGAAGAGTCTGTGTCAGACTCCTGACATGCGTCAAGTCAGGATCGACCTCGACAGTTCGGTCGGCTACGTCCTCAAGGAGGCGGCGAGTGCCCTGCGCGCCGCCATGGAGGACGCCCTCAGCCCGCTCGGCATGACGGTCACGCACTACTCGTGCCTCGAACTGCTCGCGCAGCGCCCCGGCATGTCGAACTCCGAACTCGCGCGCGGCACCTTCGTCACCAGGCAGTCGATGAACACCCTCCTGCAGCAGCTCGAGCGCGACGGCATCGTCACGAGGCCGTCGACCCCGACGACGGGCAAGGTGCTCCCCACGACGCTCACCGAGGCCGGACGGCGACAGCGCGAGGCAGCGAGTGCGGCGGTCCGGCAGGTCGAGCTCCGGATGACCCGGGACCTCGACGAGGCGGGCCGCGCAGCGGCCTTCCGCCTGCTGCGGGGCATGGTCGCCGCCCTGCGCGACGAACCGACCGGGGACGCGACCGGCTGACGGACGGGAGGCCCGTGGTCCGGCCGCCACGGGCCTCCCGTCCGGCGGTCACACGCTCCCTCTAGGATGATCCGGTGATCGATCTGCAGCTCCTGCGCGACAACCCTGACCTCATCAAGGCCTCGCAGGAGGCGCGCGGCGCCTCCGTCTCCGTCGTCGACGACGCGGTGTCCGCGGACACCGCCCGCCGCGCTGCGATCACGTCGTTCGAGGCGCTCCGCGCCGAGCAGAACGCCTTCGGCAAGACGGTCGCGAAGGCGCCGAAGGACGAGAAGGCCGCGCTCGTGCAGCAGGCGCAGGCGCTCGCCGCACGCGTGAAGGAGGCCCAGGCCGAGGTCACCGCGGCCGAGGAGACCTTCGACCGCGTCGTGCGCGCGATCCCCAACGTCGTGCTGCCGGACGTCCCGAAGGGCGGCGAGGACGACTTCGTCACGCTCCGCACGGTCGGCACGAAGCCCGAGTTCGACTTCGAGCCGAAGGACCACGCCGACCTCGGCGAGCACCTCGGCATCATCGACATCCCGCGGGGCGTCAAGGTCTCCGGGTCGCGCTTCTACTTCCTCCGCGGCCTCGGCGCCCGGCTCGAGATCGCGCTCATGAACCTCGGGCTCGACCGTGCGGTGCAGCACGGGTTCGAGCCGCTCATCACGCCGACGCTCGTGCGTCCGGAGACGATGGCGGGCACCGGGTTCCTCGGCGAGCACGCAGCGGAGGTCTACCGGCTCGAGGCCGACGACCTGTACCTGACCGGCACGAGCGAGGTCGCTCTCGCCGGGTTCCACGCCGACGAGATCCTGTCGTTCGACGAGTTCGACGAGTCCGGCGACCCGATCCGCTACGCCGGCTGGTCGACCTGCTACCGGCGCGAGGCCGGGTCCGCGGGCAAGGACAACCGCGGCATCCTCCGTGTGCACCAGTTCAACAAGCTCGAGATGTTCTCGTACGTGCTCCCCGAGCAGGCCGAGGCGGAGCACCAGCGCCTCGTCGCGATGCAGGAGTCGATGATGCAGGACCTCGGGCTGCACTACCGCGTGATCGACGTCGCCGGCGGTGACCTCGGTACGAGCGCCGCGCGCAAGTACGACATCGAGGCGTGGGTGCCGACGCAGGGCACCTTCCGTGAGCTCACGTCGACGTCGAACTGCACCACGTTCCAGGCCCGCCGGCTCGACGTCCGCTACCGCACCGAGAGCGGCAAGACCGCGCCCGTCGCGACGCTGAACGGCACGCTCGCGACCACCCGCTGGATCGTCGCGATCCTCGAGACCCACCAGCAGGCCGACGGGTCGGTGGTCGTGCCCGAGGTGCTGCGCCCCTACCTGGGCGGCGTCGAGGTCATCGAACCCCGATGAGCGCCCACGAGCGGTTCGTCGACGGGTCGGCGCAGGGCGGCGGGTCCGCGGCTGGTACTGGCGGTGCTGCGGCGCCGGCGCGCACGAAGCGATGGCTCGTCGCGCTCGACGTGGACGGCACGACCATGCGCGAGGACGGCGTCATCACCGACGCCGTGATCGCGGCCGTCCGCGAGGCCGAGGCAGCCGGGCACGAGGTCATGCTCTCCACCGGTCGCAGCGAGGGCATGACGATCCCGCTGCTCGAACGCCTCGGGCTCCGCTCGAAGTACGTCGTGTGCGCGAACGGAGCCCTGACCCTGGCCCGCCAGGACGACGGCACCTACGCTCGCGTCCACGTCGAACGGTTCGACCCGACCGAGGTCCTGCAGGTCATCCACGGCGCGCTCGCGAACGCGGCGTTCGGCGTCGAGGACGAGACCGGCCACTTCCTGCTCTCGGGGAACTTCCCCGACGACACCATGACCGTCGCCGGCGAACACGTGCCCTTCGAGCAGCTGCTCGGGACCGAGGCGACCCGCGTCGTCGTGATCTCGCCCGGGCACGACACCGAGGACTTCCTGCAGGTCGTCGAGCGCATGGGACTGCAGAAGGTGTCGTACTCGGTCGGCTGGACCTCGTGGCTCGACATCGCTCCCGAGGGTGTGACGAAGGCCACCGCGATGGAGCGTGTCCGCGAGTGGCTCGACATCCCTCGCTCCCGCGTCATGGCGGCGGGGGACGGGCGGAACGACATCGACATGCTGCGGTGGGCGTCGACCTCGGGCCGCGGTGTCGTGATGGGGCAGGCTCCGGATGACGTCGTCGACGCGGGCAACGAGCTCACCGGCGGGGTGACCGACGACGGTCTGGCCGCGGCGCTCGACACGCTGCCGCGCTGACCGACACCGGGCCGCTAGACTGCCCGGGACACGATCACGTCTCGCCACGTGGTCGTGTCACGGAGGGTTGTCCGAGCGGCCGATGGAGCCTGTCTTGAAAACAGGTGGGCAGTGATGTCTCGTGGGTTCGAATCCCACACCCTCCGCACATGGGGCTTTTCGGAATCTCCGACGGAGAGGTTTCGGAAACTCGACCCACTTCCGCGCTGTTGCGGGGAAGTGCGGTTGCGATTTTGGGCGGCGAGTCGCGGAAGCCGGAACGGGTTTCTAGGACTCGCCGTCGTCCGGCTGTAGTCAACGGATGCCCGTTCGGCCCGCTCATCTGGGGTTTCCTCGCTCATCGTCATTCAGTTGAGGTCGTATGCAAAATCGGCCGGTTCCGGGGCACGTCTGCGTTGTTGAGCTTGAGTGCGGTCGCGTTGACCGCGCAGCGAGGCGATGGCTCCGGCGTGGAGATCACAAGCGCCGCGGTTCTGGCTACCGACGTGTGGGGCTTGAACCTGGTGGGCGGGTCGGCGCCTTCCGAGCCGTATGTGATGGCGCAGGAGTTGCCGTCCGCGAGGTCGGGACACGCGCTTCGCGTCGCGCAGCCAGTTCGGTTGGGCGGTGCGCGCGGGAGGGTCGGCGGTGCTCGCGCTAGGCGTCGTCGCGGCGTAGCTGATCCGAGGAAACGGAAAGCTTTTGAGATGGCCCTTCGTGCGCAAGGCTTCGTGTTAACTTCTGATGGTGTTCGCGCCGCAGACGGTGCCGCGCTTCAAGGAAGGGCAGCCGCTCCGAACGAGGAGGAATCTGCCCGGCTGTGGGGTCGTGGTGTTCGCGCGGACGTCCGTCTGGGTGTTGGACCGATCGATCCGGCCACTGTGCGGCCGCGCCTTGTGGCGGTCCGCGACGGCAGGAGCGTCGACGGTCTTCTGTGGCGGTGGGCGGTGGCTAGGCTTCCGGAGCATCCGTCGCATGGTCACGGTCGTCGCGCACGGTTTCTGGTTGTCGATGATGGCCATGCAGGACGACTTGTTGGGGTTGTCGGCGTCTGTGAGCCGCGGGTCGATGACCCGATCCGTGATCGTTGGATCGGATGGGATGCGGTGCAGCGGCGTCGGGGCTTGCGGCGGCTGACCCAAACGTATGTTGCGTCGTCGATTGGGGGATACGCCGGCGAGGTCGGGGACGCGGCGATCGCATCGCTTCTCGCCGCCGGTGCCGGGCGAACCCTGATCGGCGGGGAAATAGGCGAAGTGCCACTCGCCGTGATTCTTGGGTCGGACCGACATCTTCCTGCGTGCGGTCCGGTTGCACAGCCCATCGGGACAGGTGCGGACACGTTCTTGGAGGTGATTGGTGCGGCCGGGAGACTCCTACGTCGCGCCGCCGCTCTGCAGTTGACCGCGGCGGCAGTCCCTTCCGAGCGGGCCTATCCCGGAAACGGCCGCGTTGCTCGGTCGGGCTTGGCAGCTATGGGGCTGCCGCGCACGGCGCTGCGCCTCGTTGGGTCTGGGACCACCGTCCGAGTGCTCGCTGACGTGGACCCCCGCGAGCAGCTCCGGCATCACACGCCCGAATCTGCTGTCGCTTGACCGCAGCAACGGGGTCCTCACCGCGGAAGCCTTCCCCGGTTGGTCGTACGGTGCGCACGCTTACCGGTCGTGGCATCCCGTGTCGTTGACGTCGCGCTACCTCCCTTCAGTGGTTGAGGGTCGGTGCCGCCCGGCACCTTTGGCTGGTGCCGTTGGTGGAAGCGCAGAAGTCTCGCGTCGGGGTGAGTGAGGGATGAGCCCCCGCTCGAACTGCTTCAGTTTTCGTGGAGACAGTCCGCGTCGATGAGAGCGATCGGCCCAGGGTTAGGGCTGGTCGCGGTCGGCGATGAGCTGCTGCCGATGAGTTGCGCGGGACGATCTCGCGAGCAAAGTACGCGATTCAGCACGCTCGCCGCCGACCAATTTCTGTGACGAGTGTCCGCTTTTCAAGACGCCTCCATCCCCGTCCTGATGCGGATCGAGCCGTCCTCAAGGCGAAAATGGGCGTGCCCTGAGCGAGGGTGCCCGGTGGAGGGTCTGGTGCGGCGCGCACCGAATCGCCATGGTTGTTACCACCGGCAGGGATCCTCTCAGCCGGTGCCGTCCAGCTGATTTGGGCGACGGCTTTCACGGGCCATCGTCACCACCACCACAGCTCCCGGCACCCCGACACCGACTGCTCGCGCCTGATGCAGACGGTCCAACGCAAGGAGACCTGAACGCCGCATGCACGCGCTTCCCGCGCGGAACATGCGGAAGGCCGCCCAAGCTGTTCACGCAGCGGACGGCCCTCGCAGTGACATCTCTCTGGAAGTCGTCTGCGACACTAACGCGCCCACTGACCACGGTCAAGGATCGCGACGTGTTCCGCATGCCCGCTCCTCACACGGCCCCACCCGCACCCACGAGCCACACCGAAGTCCTGCGCCGAGACCGCTGCGGCGTTGCCGCAACGGACATCGACCGACGAGGCGTCCACCAGGCGCCGCAATGCAGCCGCCTCGGCCGCCAGTACCGCCGAACCGGCCGCAGCCCGTCATCGCGGTGGAGGCATCGTGATCGACGACGACGAGAATGCGCCGGTGCTGTTGTCTCGCGTGAAGGGCGGCCCGCTTGAGATCGACGCGGCTACCCTGCTCGGCCGCTACACCCCGTCGCGGTGGAGTCCGTTCTGGGAGACGACTGGCAAACACTTGCTGCGCGAGTGGATCCTACAGACGGACATCACCACGATGCCCACGTTCCTGGCCGTGCAACAGGCACTGTCGAGACAGATCTTCTGGGCGCACGAACTCGGTCTGGACCTCACACCGGAGGTGTTGCTGAGCGAGCGGCACATCAACGCGTTCGTGGCGACGGGTCTCGGTTCGATCTCGAACAACACCCGGAAGGCGTACCGCACCAGTCTGCGCCGCGTCGCACGCGGAACCCTCCGCAAAGTACCCCAGGAGCGCAAGCACCCCACCTGGAACCACCGCGGCATCGCGCCGCCGTACACGCCCGACGAGCTAGCCGAGATCGACGCAGCCGTCCTGCTCCAGACCACGCGGCTGCGCACCCGGTTCTTCGACTCGTGGGTGTGCTTTTGCGTCGGAGCGGGAGTCCGCAACACCGAGCTGCGCTTCATTGCCCGCTCCGACATCACCGAGGACGACGGCATGTTGCTCGTGCACATTCGATCTCCACGCGAGCGAATTGTCCCGCTGCGCCGAGAGTACGCCGACCGAGTCCGCGCACTCATGGCCGCCCATCCTGAGGAACCTCTCGCGGGCCCGTTCCGGCCCGATCAACGCGATCCGCTCCTCCGTCCGCGCAGCCGTCTCGTCATCCCGGATTCGGTGTCAAAGCCCGACACAGAACGATTCCGCTCGACGTGGCTGGTCCGACTCCTTGACGACGGGTTCCCTCTCAACCGGATCCTCGAGTACGGCGGTCAAGCCTCGTACCGATTCGACAGCACCATCCCCTACCTCGATGAACGAAAGGACATGGCGCGCGCCGACCTCCGACGCGCCGCCGGGTACGACGCATGAAAACCACTCCCACCCCTAGCGGGTCTCGCCCCCATCCTCGTTTGCGCGGTCGCTGGCTCGCCGGCGGTGCGCACGCCCTCGATCGCACCCGCCGACGGCGCCGCATCGTCGGATGCGGCGCGACGGCCTCCATCGTCTTGACAACGCAGGACTTCGGAGGGTCGATCGCATCTAAAGCCCGATCTCAGCCACAGTGGTTGGACATGTTCGACCCAACTGGCATGCTGCTCGCCGACCACGACGCCGAAGACGCCGCGTGAACGCCAGCAAGCTCGGCCGTATCGCCAGCCACGGCGATGGCGAGCTGACCCGCACGAGCACCCTCGACCGGCTCCGATACGCCGTCGCGTGGCTCACCGCGGACGGCCGACTCCCCACCACCGCCTCGGCCGCCAGGCCGCTGAGCTGCCGCCGCGCGATCACTCTCGCGATCAAGATCATTGACCGATCCGACATCCAACGAAGCGTCCTCTGGTGGGACGAGCGTCGACCCGGCCCCAAACGGCACGTCACGCTTCGCACCATGCTGATCCTCATGATCGCGTACCAGGTGCAGCGGCCCGACCGGGACATGGTGTTCCTCGACCTGGCGAAGTGGGCGCTCTGGGAGCTGAGTAACCAGGACCGCATCCGCGCGGGCCTGACACACGAAAAGTGGCACTACTACAAGATGATCGGCGCGTTCCACGGCTTCGTCGAACTAATCGACGACGAAGACTCCCCGCACCGCGTCGCCCAGGCCGGAGTCATCCGGGAACGCATCCCCGAGCTGAGCACCCGCGACAGGATCCTGAATACGCTGATCGCAGCATCGATCCCCGACTCGTGCCCTGCGACGAAAGTCGCGGCGATGGACTCCACAGACATCGAAACCTCAGCTGCTCTCCGTGCCCAACTGGCGCGCCCCGACGGCGACGACGAATACGTACCCGACCACGCCAAGGACGAAAAAAAGTGGGGTCTGCCGATCGGCCAGCTCCTCAGAGGCACCGACGGACGCTTCATCCTCAGCGACGACATCGACGCCCGCTGCGGATATCGCACCGTCGTCAATGGCAACCGGTCCACCAACTTCGTCGGCTGGGACGCCCACGTCCTAGTCGATGCCGGATGGTACGGCGCCGAGCACTACGTGCAATTCATCCGAGGCATGGTGCTCCGACCTGCCGGATCGCACAAGGGCGACGCCGGAATCGCGCTCCTAGACAGCATCGACGACCGTTTCGCCGTCGACACGTTGTGCTCAGACCGGGGATACAGCTACTCCGTGGCATACCGCTGGGCCCTGCCGCTCCTCCGACGGCGCATCACCTGGGTCCACGATCTGCATCCCAACCAACGGACCGAGCGAGGGCTGATGAAGCACAAGATGTTCAAGCATGTCGTGATCATTGACGGGACGCTGTTCACAAAAGCGCTGCCGCAGGCGCTCCGCGAGCTGCCCGCTTACCACCCAGGCATGTCCAAAGCCGAACGCGGTGAGCTGACCGCCAAGTACGACGCACGTGCCAAGTACGCGTTCGTGCCAAACGGTGACCCCAAGCCCGACGGCAAGTGGCAATACCGCGGCCCCGCCTACCTCGGCCACATCGACTGCCCCAACGTCGATCCCCACCGTGCAATACAGCGCGGCGCCCCACCCACAAACTGTGTGCCCGGCGGGGGCTGCTGGTGCGACAAGACGCCGACACTCGAAGCTGACGAACACATTCGTATCCGGCAGAAGTACATCTACGGCACCAGCAAGTGGCTGGCCTTCTACGGGATGCGTAACGCCAGCGAGGCGAAGATGGCCGACCTGAAGAAGAACTTCGGCACGATGCGACGGGCCAGCAGCACCGTCACGGGTACCACCGCCAACGCCGTCCTCTTCGCCATCCGGTGCATCGCCATCAACACCGCTCTGCGACACTCTGCGTACGGCGACGAGGTCACCCTCACATCAACCGACGTCCGCACCGTTTCCGTCGGGAAGCGCCGCCGCTCGCAGCGCCCAACCCCTGCGCACCGGCAGAAGGGACCCAAGACCCGGCCGCCGCGCAAGAGCGGATACGTGCCGTCGCAGCACGAAGGCACCCGGTGACAGCACGATCGCCTGCAGCGAGGAGAGCGTCGTCGGGGCGAATCGGGGGATCACACCCTGCCGAGCCTTCCCAGCGTCGGTCGGCAACAGTCCGGTGCCCACCAGACGGCCGATTATAGAGATTATAGATTCTGCTGCATCGGCGCGGTTGGGGACGGGAACGTCGTCGACATCCCCAACCGCGCCGCAGCGTGGCCCCCACTGCGCTCAAGAGGGTGAGGCCCCGCGGCCCAGCGATAGCCGGAGCATCGGACCGCTCGAGGTCGACGTTCAGGACCCGTGGAACTCTTGCACGACGCTCGTCCAGAGCTGCGCGCGCCGTTCCGGGTCGAGTGCTGCGCGGTAGCGTGCAATTGCCGCGTCCGAGGGCGGGCGGTTCTGCCGCCACGCGGATCCTGCACCGCCGACAGGTTGAGGGTGCCGTCGCCCCGTTCGACGAAGCAACTCGTCCCACCGATTGTCGGCTTCGACGGTTGCTGCCCGCTCGTCATCGGTCCGGTGGAGGGTCGCCAGATGTTTTCGCAGTCGTCCTCCGTCGACGGGATGCAAGCGCCACAGGGCGTCAGCGAGATTGGCGGCGACGGAGTCGAGGTCGCCGTCCCACGCGAACGATCCGGCGAGGGTCGCCTCAACGCCGAGGTAGGGGAACGGGCCGAACCAGACGATGTCGTCGGGCTCGACTTCCTTCCGGCGCACCTCGACGTCCAGGCTTGCGAAGCGGACAGCGTTGCCGTCCGGGGTGTGCAGTTCGGCAGGCCATGTGGTCGGACCGAACCCCCACCGCTGATAAGCGGCCCCGCCGCCGATCACGGCAACGGATTGTCCGCCGGCACGCGCTCGTCGTGCACGCGCCCATGCGGGACGGGTGGGGTCGAGGAGGACCCAGGCCGCTTCCGCGCGCAGCGCGGAGTCGAAGGCCGACCGGTCGGCCACGCGATGCACCCACACGTCCGTTCCGACGCGTTCGACCTCGCCCATACGAGATAACGTCGCCATGGCTCGTCGCCCCTCCCGCGCAGCGCGTGCAGGGGCGATCTGCGGCAGCGTCACCAGTCCGCCCTGGCTGACGGCAAGCTCGATGACGCGCTTCCGGATGCGGTCGACTGGTTCGAGTGTCTCGTTTCGCCAGGATCGTCCACTGCGGCTGTTCTCCGCGGAGCGGACCCTCATTAGTTCGACTCGGTCTCGGCCGTTTTAAGAGCGTCGACCTCGAGCGTCCCGAGTCGCAGGATCACCGTGTTCCCGGGCATGCCGATCACAGATAGCGCCACGGTCCTCCGACCCCCCGAGTCGACGCGGCCGCCCACGTGCATGTGGCCGTGGAAGCTGAGACTCGGCTGGACCTGGTCCACGAGGTGATCGATGCGGCTTCGACTCGAAGCCGAGAGGTTCAGACGATCCGCGTTCCACCGCTGGTGCGCCTCGAGGGTCCTCTCGACAGCTGCGATACCGGCGTTCGGCGGCTCGTGAGTTAGCAGGACGTCGACGCGGCCCCCGGCCGCGGCCCGTCGCATGTCGTCGTCCGTGGGAATCTCCGCCGTGCCGCGGTCCGCGTCCAGTGAGACGGCACCGCCGAACGACAGGAACGTTCGACCGCCGATGTGAAACCGGAGCCCTCGCGGCAACGCCCAGATGTGGGGAGTGAGTCGTCGCGGCCGCTCGGGATGCGCAAGGAACGCCGGTTGAAGCGACGACCAGTCGTCGTGGTTGCCGGGTGTGAGGAGGAGCCGTAGCCGAGCGCGGCCTAGTTCCGCGTCGAGTTTCGGCAGGAATCCGTCGTAGAGATGCAGCCGCTGCTTTCCCACGCGGCGCGCGGGCACCCATCGCAGGTCGCCGAGGTGAAGCATGGTGCGCACCGACGGGTGCTGCCGAGCGAGGCGGCGGATCAGCGGGAACACGGCTTCCCCCCGGGATTCCCAGTCGCCGGAGACGGCGACGGAGGTCTCACCGTGGATGGTGAAGTCGTCGCCCATGCGGCCGGTCCCGGTCGGCCACCGTCGGCGCTCGGCACCGTTGAGTCGGAGCCGGTCCATGCCGTGCTGGCGTCCGGGGCCCTCCGCCGGCATCATTCCGGCCCGACGTTCGACGTCGAGGTTGGCTTCGTTGGCGCTTCGAGCGGGACGATCATGGCGAAGGGCTTGCCGTGGAAGGTGAGGATGAAACGCCAGCCTTGACGGAGCCGGACAACGACCTGCTCGTCACGGTGCAGCCGCGTCGCCGAGATCACGCTGATGAGCCACGGCTTGGGCCGATACTCGGACGGAGCCTGCTGCTGGTGCGCATGGTTGAGCATCCAGCAGGCGAATGACATGGGATCCATGCGGAGCGCCGCAGCTGCAGCACGGATTCGCCGCCGTTGAGCGGCACGGTCCTCTTGCACGCGTTGAGCGGCAGGCTCGTCCAGCCTCGGCGGTGTCGTCATCTCAGCCTCCCGGCCCGTCGTTCTGTCCATTGCGTGGACGAACTCAACACGCGATCCTCCGACTGCGCAATAGTCAGACGACCGGCCGGAGAATTGCTTACAGTAACTGCTGTTCGCGCATTTGTCTCATATGTCGTTAGCAGGCCGGACGGGGGCGCGGCAGCTGACTGAAGCAGCTTGCGATTGGCGCAAGAAGCCTGCGTCCGCGCCGTCACAATATTCGTCGTGAACTTTTTCAGCGTCGCGCGCTGGTGCGCCAGGCGACGGTACGCTGTGCCAGAACAGCGCGAGCCGGAGCGCGATTGCGTCCGGCTCGATCCGCGCGGTCGTCGGCAGCCCTGGAAAGTGGCCGAATGATCGCAACGGTAGCGCTGATATGAGATGTGGCCACCCTTCCAATGAAAGGACGGCGGAGCAATCTTCGCACGACGTCGGTCGCGCGTTCAACTGCGCCTGTCGTCACTTTGGAAGGATCGTCATGGCCAATCCACACCGTGAGGCACTCGAGATTCGAACGCGCGCTCGTGCCGCGCGCGATGACGTGGTACGTCGGCTGCAATCGACGAACGAGACGTACCGGAGGAGCGAGGTTGATCGCCGCCATCTCATGGTCGCGGCGACGGAGTTCGGCCTCTCGATCCGCCAGATTGCCGAGCTGATCGACGAGAACCCCTCATCCGTCGCGTTGTGGATCAAACGCGCGCGCGAGGCAGAATTCGAAGGCAACTCTTCGAGTTCGACGCAGTCGCGTATCTAGCTGCCGCTTCAAGCCGTCGTGGCGGCCGGACGACCGTTTGGGACTGCTGCAGGTTCGGTTGACTCCTGACAGGTAGGGCGTTGGCTCCTGCTGGAAGGATGTGCGCCATGGTGAAGGCGTATCCGGAAGAGTTCCGCCGTGACGTGATCGCGGTCGCCCGGAAGGGCGAGACGTCGGTGCGGCAGGTCGCGAAGGACTTCGGCGTCTCCGAGTCCTGCCTGGCCCGCTGGTTGCGGCTCGCGGACCGCGACGACGGCATCAGTGTTGGAGCGGCGCCGTCGGCGAAAGCGATGGAGCAAGTGGAGCTGCGGGACGCGCAGAAACGGATCCGGCTGCTCGAGCAGGAGAACGAGATCCTCCGCCGGGCAGCGGCGTACTTCGCCCAGTCCCAGCTCCCAAAATGATCTACCCGCTGGTCCTCGAACTCGCCGCAGACCGGATCCCGGTCGCGGTGGCCTGCCGGGTGCTGGGCTTCACGAAGCAGGCGTTCTATCGGTGGCGTGCCAGCCCTGTGTCAAAGCGGGACTGGGACGACGCGCACCTGACCAACGCAGCGATCGACGCGCACCGCGACGACCCGACGTTCGGGTATCGGTTTATCGCCGACGACCTCCACGCGGCCGGCCTCCGGGTTTCGGAACGGCGGGTGTGGCGGCTGTGCTCACAGCAGCGGCTCTGGTCGTTGCATGCGAAGAAGCGCGGCCTGAACCACAAGGCCGGGCCACCGGTGCACGACGACCGGGTCCGACGGGCATTCACGGCACCAGACCTGGACCGGCTGTGGCTGACGGACATCACCGAGCACCCGACCGGCGAGGGCAAGCTTTACCTCTGCGCGGTCAAGGGCGCCTGCTCGCGGCGCATCGTCGGCTACTCGATCAGTGACCGATGCGGTCCTCGCTCGCCGTCGCGGCCCTGCATATGGCGGTGCACCGCCGGAACCCGGCCGGGACTGTTGTGCACTCGGACCGGGGCAGCCAGTTCCGGTCGAAGAAGTTCGTCCGCGCGCTCAGCGACGCCGGGCTGCTCGGATCGATGGGCCGCGTCGGTGCGTGCGCGGACAACGCGGCGATGGAATCGTTCTTCGCGCTCCTGCAGAAGAACGTCCTGAACCGGAAACGTTGGGCGACCCGGGAAGAGCTCCGGCTGGCGATCATTACCTGGATCGAGGCGACCTATCACCGGAAACGACGGCAACGAGGTCTGGGGAAGTTGACCCCTATCGAGTACGAGACGATCATCAACCCAACGGTCGCACTCGCGGCCTAAACGAACGAGTCAACCGAACCTGCAGCAGTCCCGTGCATGTCAGCAGGGTCAACGCGGCAGTGGGTAGGTGAGTGCGGCACGAGCGTCCTTCCATTATCAGTGTGAGTTGTGTGATGTATCGAGTACACTGTTTTACACAACGCTCTCTAGGTCTGCAACTTGACGACCGGGCAAAACTGTAATACTATGTATGCATGCCAGTCCCGAAGCCTGCTATAACCGCGTCTCCTCGTGCGCTCCTGCGCGACGTCGTGTACGCCAAGATGCTCGACGCCATCCAGGACGGCACGCTTGAGCCCGGTGAGCGGCTGAACGATGACCAGCTCACCGCATGGCTCGGTGTGTCGCGGACGCCCGTCCGGGAAGCGATTGCACGGCTCGAGTCGGAGGGGCTCGTCGAGATGGCCGCCAACCGGTACACCCGTGTCGCGGGCCTCTCCGGTGCCGCGCACGACGAAGCCGCCGACCTCCTTGACGCATTGCACTCGTCGGCGATTGCACGCGCTGACACAGCTTCGGCACACACGCGGAAGGTCGCGGCTACGGCCGGTGGCGAGGTAGCGGACTCGCTCGCAGCGCACGACCTTGCTGCCTACCGGACCTTGCTTGACACGGTCGGTGCGCTCATAGCCGCACAAGGGAACGCCCTATACGCGGCAACAGAGCGAGCAGTGCGAGGCCGCGTGATCTTCCACGCTGCCGCGGCTGACGCTCACATCGACTGGGACGCTGCCGCGAGAACCGCCGCTGCCCTCGCTGCAATCTGACCACACCAATTGCGCTGCACCTTCGGGATGCGGGTGTCGGTGCGAGACGACGCGGCCCCGGGTAGATGCCGGGGCCGCGTCGTGGGTGGTGTGTGATCGGTGCGTCAGCTCGAGAACCCGGAGAAGATGGGGCGGACGGTGACGCGCATCGGCTGCTCGGCGAGCAGGTCGATCACCTCGTCGTGGTTGGCGTCGATGACCGGGTTCGCGAAGTGCCGCTCGAAGGAAGCGTCGTCCTTGTAGAACTCGAACGCCCAGAGCGTGTCGGGGTCCTCATCGTCGCGGCAGAGCACCCAGTCGGTGGGGCCGTCGGGGTCGCCGGTGAAGTGCAGGTCGTTCGTGAGCTGGAACAGACGGTCACCCTTGCCGGGCTTGGCCGTGAACTTCAGCACCGTGCCGGGCTGGCTGGGGTTGAGCGGCATGACAGGTCTTCTTTCGAGCGCGGCGGGGGTGGGGTGGCTACTCGGCGTCGCCGGGCAGGGCGGGGATCGCGGAGTAGGGGTGCGCTTCGATGCGCACCGGCGGCTCGGCGAGGAGGTCGATGATCTCGTCCCGGAGCTCGTCGGCCATCGGGCTGTTCTCGTAGCCGTTTTTGGCCTCGACGGACCGGAAGACCTCGATGTTCCACAGCACGTCGGGGTCGTTGTCTTCGCGCAGCATGATGAACCGGTCCGAGGAGCCGGACTTCTCCATACCGACCGTCGCGAGGTGGAACAGGCGATCTGCCATGCCGGGCTTGGCGCGCATCTTGATGATGTACGAGGGCTGGTCCTTGAAGGCCATAAGGGCTTCCTTCCGTTGTTGGAACCGTGTTCCAGAAGTATGGAACACTGTTCCAATATGTGTGAGGATGGTTCTGTGACTGATCTAGGACCGAGACCCGAGCGCAGGTCCGATGCGCTGACCAAGGCCCGGATCGTCGATGCGGCGATCGCGATCCTCGACGCCGGCGGGGCAGACGCGCTGACCTTCCGCGCTCTCGCCGCCGACCTATCGACCGGCGCCGGCGCGCTCTACCACCACGTCGCGAACAAGGGTGAGCTGCTCTCGGCCGCAGCGGCCGAGATGATGACGGCGGTCCTCGCCAACGCTGGACACGCGGACCCGGCCGCGAGCATCCGCGCGGTGACCACCGGCGTCTTCGACGCCATCACCACGCACCCGTGGTTGGGGTCGCAGCTGGTCGCAGCACCCTGGCAGCCCGCGGTGCTGCAACTCTTCGACCGCATCGGCTCCGAGGTCACCGCGCTCGGCGTGCCCGAAGCGGCGCAGTTCGACTCCGCCTCCGCGCTTGTGCACCACATCCTCGGCGTTGCGAGCCAGTACGACGCCGGCCAGCACCTCGACCAGGCCGAGGCTGACCGACCGGGGTTCATTGAGTCCTCGGCATCACCGCTGGTCACGCCGGACAGTAGCCGGTACCCGTTCCTGGTGCGGATCGAGCAGCAGCTCGTCGAGCACGACGACCGCCAGCAGTTCCACGCAGGGATCGAGATCATCCTCACCGGCATCGCCGCGCTTCGCGGGGAGGGGTCCTGATGGAAACGCTGATCGCATGGAGCGGCTTCCTGGGGGCGTGGCTCCTGGTCGCCGGCCCGCTCTACCAATGCGTCCTCGAACTCCGTGAGGAAGACGTCGATCAGACCGGAGCCGACCCGGCGTCGCCGATCGCACCACCACCACCGCCGTCGCCGTGGTGGTGGTTGCTGCCCCCGGTGATGCTGGTCCTCCGACGCCGCCGGAGCGTCGCCTACCACCGCACGATCCTCGCGGTGCTGACACCGCAGCAGTGTGAGCACAGTGAACGGTTCATCCGTAAGGCAACTGGTTGGTTCGTCGTCGCAGTCGGCGGCTCGTTCATCGCGATCAAGGAGACGTGGGAACTCGCGGAGCATAACGAGTGGCACCCCGCCGTGTTCGTCCTGGTCCTCGTCGTCATGCTCGCACTCGTGGGCGGGAACACTGTCTGGCAAGCCAGCCGCTGGTCCCGGAAAACGGGTCCCGCTGATACCGAGCGGCGGTCTCGCTGACCGATCGTCTATCGAGACAGCTTCGTAGAGGGGCGGCGCGGCCAAATTAGGCTGGCGAGATGAGTTTCACCGCGCTGCACCGAACGACGGGTGCTGCCCCTGGGCCCATCACTGACGAGCTGCTGAACGATGCCGTCGCCGCGGGAGTTCGTGAGACACGGGACCTTGACTGGAAGTCAGAGCTACCGCCGCGTAAGAACATCACACAGACAGACTTCCCGAAAGACGTCGCTGCGATGGCCAACAGCGGCGGCGGCGTGATCGTGTACGGGGTGCGCGAGGCGCAGAAGGCCGCCACCGAGCGCGTGCACATCGTCGAGTTCGATGAGGGGTACGAGCGAGCCCTGCGCAGTGCGGCGGTAACGGCGATTTCCCCACCGGTATTCGCGTTGGGCGTGCATGTCCTTGTTGGCGACGACGCACTGGCAGTGGTCGTCGAGGTGCCGGCGAGCGTCGATGGGCCGCACTTGATCTACCGCAATGACTACTTCGGCGCACCTGCGCGGAACGACGCCGATACGGTCTGGATGAAGGAGCGCGAGGTCGCGAACGCCTACCGTGCTCGTTTTGATGAGCAGCGGCACGCTCGAGAAGCCTTGACCAACCTGTATGCACAGGTGAGTGATCGGCGGGCGACGGTTCCGCATGCATGGCTCTATGCGGTGGCGTCGCCACGTGTTCCGAACGTGACATTCGGGATGGACCGTGATGACGCTCGCGACGTCTTCGAGGCGGCATTCACCCTCGCGCAGGGCTGGACGAACGGGATCGGCGTGCGCCCGCTGACGGCCGTTGAGTGGTACAACCCTCGGCCGGGCCTGCGTAGCTGGATAGCGCCGAATCGCGGCCAGGGCGCGCAAGCATGGAATGAGACCTGGGCGAGTGTTTATCGGTCTGGCGCTGCCGGGTTGGCGTGCGCGGTCGGTGG
Organism: Curtobacterium sp. HSID17257; assembly: GCF_003989515.1. Lineage (GTDB taxonomy): Bacteria > Actinomycetota > Actinomycetes > Actinomycetales > Microbacteriaceae > Curtobacterium. Next base: position 46,012 of record NZ_RBLU01000006.1, on the reverse strand, counting down.
GCACCGAAAGTCCATCGACGGCTACTTCGAGCCGACGCAGGTCGAATCGACCGCGATCGAGAATGCAGTGGCTGACCTCCTCGCGCTTGTTCGTGTGCTCGCCAAGCGTGGGAACGGGTCCGAGTACGACGTGATGGTCGGTATTGAGTGGGCCGGTACCGGTCCTCTGGAGATCCTGACCAGGGACGGCTTCGGGCAGACGTACGACGGTGTTTCGACTCCAGTGCATCGCTACGTGCCCGTGGAGGTCACCATCGACGCGGGCGCGGACGAGGACGCGTTTCGGAGCCAGATGCGTGACCTAGCGCTGGACTGCATCAACCAGGGTGGGGTGTCGTACCTGCAGGCGATCTTGGGGGAATGAGACGAGGTACCGTGCGTCCGCTCGCCAACGGTCGGTAGTGCCCTCGTCGAGGCCCAGGGCAACGCCCTGTATGCCGCGACCGAGCGAGCCGTCCGGGGGCGCGTGAGCTTCCACGCAGCCGCCACCGACACGCACATCGACTGGGACGCCGCGGCCGCCACCGCTGACGTGGTCGACTCAATCTGACGCCGATCGAGCCGGGAACGACGTCCGTGTCGCCTAGGCTGTTGCAGGCGGCGCAAGTGTTGCCACTGGTGATGTGGTGGCGACCCGAAGGCCGCCGCATCGATCTGGTTGCTGGTCCGTCAACGCTCGAGCCGTCGGGGTGCTCTGCGAACGCATGCCCCGGAGTCACCGATGCGCAACGTCCACCAGGCCTCGCTCGAGCATGTCCTTCAGGGACAGTCGGCGGCTCGATCTCGGAGCGTCCGAAGCGTCGTTCTGTCGGTTGCCGCGACGCTCGCGGTCGTCGTCGGTGCGCTCGCATCTCCGTCGATGGCCGGTGCCGCCGATGGGACATCGAGCAGCATCCCGATTGGTGCGGACGTGTACGCGATCGCGGCTGCGCCGGACGGTACTGTCTACACGGCGGACGCCGGCAACGCGGTGACGCGGATCACCGGCGCCGGAACGAGCGCGCAGACCGTCACCTCCATCCCCGTGGGGCGCGCACCCAGATCGGTAGCAGTCGCACCGGACGGCACGATCTACACGGCGAACTCTGACAACACGGTGACACAGATCGGCGACCCCGGCGCCGCAGACCAGAGCATGACCAGCATCCCGCTGGGACAGACTCCGGTCGCGATCGCGGTCGCGCCCGACGGAACCGTCTACACCGCCAACGGGAACAACACGATCACCCGGATCGCGGCTCCTGGGACACCGAACCAGAGCGTGTCTACGGTCACGGCCGCGACAGTCGCTGGGCGCCTCTGCGCGATCGCAGTGGGCTCGGACGGCACCGTCTACGCGGCACCTTGCGACTACGGAGGCACCGCCAAGATCGTTCGACTCACGGGCTCCGGGACGCCGGACCAGCGTGTGACGGTGATCGACACGCGCCTCGTCAACCGCGTGCCCTCGCTCCCGGCGATCGCGGTGACACCGGAGGGGACGGTCTTCCTGACCTACCAGACACAGGCCGGCCTCATCCAGGTCTCCGACCCGACATCGGCCGCGCCGACCATCTCGACGTTCCGGACGACCAATGTGTCCTACTCGCTCACTGCCGGCCTCGACGGCTCCCTCTACCAGGCGAGCAGTCTGAACGAAGTCCTGCGGATCACGAACCCTGCTTCGAACTCACGAGTCGTGACAGCGGCGGCCGTCACCTCCTCCCCGATCGACGTGGCCGTCACGGGCGACGGCACCGTGTACACGGCGAACCGCGACGACACGGTGACACGTCTCGCCCCCGCCGCCTTCACCCCACGATCGCCCGAGTTCACCGCAGCGACACCTCCGAGCACCGCGACGGTGGGGTCGGCGTACTCGTACACGTTCACCGCCGGTCCGAACACGTCCGTCCGCACGACAGCACGGTTCACCCTTGCGCCCGGGGACACGCTCCCCGCCGGCCTCACCCTGGACGCCACGACCGGGATGCTCTCGGGTACCCCGACCACACCCGGCACGACGCGCTTCCGCCTCGTCGCGGCGAACACATACGGAAGCGCGACGACGGACCCGATCACGATCACCGTCCAGCCGGCGCCGGTGGCGCCGGTGTTCACGGCATCGTCGCCGGCCGCGTCGGCCACGGTCGGTTCCGCGTACTCGTACACGTTCACCGCCTCGGGGGTGCCTACGCCGAGCTTCGCGCTCGCGTCCGGTGATGCGTTGCCGGCGGGTCTGACCCTGGATGCTGCGTCCGGGGAGCTCTCGGGCACACCGACCACCACCGGAACCATCACGTTCCGTGTGGTCGCATCGAACACCGCGGGCACGACGACCACCGACCCGATCACGATCACCGTCCAGCCGGCAGTTCAGCCGCTGGAGACGCCGACCCTCACGTCGCCGACCGCGGGCGAGCAGATCACGAACCCGGTGACCTTCACCGGAACCGGGACACCGGGTGACTTCATCGCGCTAATCGCTTACCCCGCGGGAACGCCGCCGCAGTCCTCGCAGCCCGTCGACGAAGCGTTCGCAGCGACCGACCCGGTTCGGGTGGGAGCAGACGGGAACTGGACGGTCACGCGGACCCTTGACCCGGGAGAGACGAGCGTCTTCGCTGTGGCATTCGCCCGTGACGCCGCCGGGGCTGTCACGAACACGTCGGCGCCGTCGACGGTGCGGACGTTCACCGTCGCCGCATCCGCCTCGACGCCCGTCGGTGTGTCGCCGTCCGCGACGCGTTCACCGATCGCATCGGCCCGACCCGGCGCCGGCGAGCTCGCGTTCACGGGCGTCAACGGGGCCGGCCTGCAGGTAGTGGCCTCGATCGCAGCGCTCCTAGCCGCCGTCGGCGCGGGCTTGGTGATGATCCGGCGCCGGCGGGCCGCACGACGACGCTGACCCAAGCCAAGACCTCCATGTCCGGTAGCCGATCGGTATTGAGACGCCTCATCGCGTGGCCTGAAAAGGCCGGGGTGCTGGGCGGTGAGAGCTAGACCGGGGTGATGGCGTCTGCGCGTGATGTAAGGACGCCGGCGGCAAGGCGCACCCGGGCTTGGAATCCAGGTGCCGCGGGCAGGTGGATGGCGTTCACTTTGTGTCGTTCGCCAGTGGTGATGTTGATGGCATGGAACGTGAGGACGCGTTTTCGCTCGGTGTACATCAGGATCTGCTTGCTCGTGTACCAGCCCGCGCAGATGGCGTCTTCGATCTCCGGAGCGACGGGGACGGGCACGATCTCGTCGTTTAAGAGGTCGTAGACGGCGGTTCGGTGGCTTCCGGTGTACCGGCTCCCGAGGTTGACCTGGTGGCCGAGCAGGTACCGGTTGTCGGGGCTCCACACCGCTGACCCGGCGATGGTGAATCCGAACAGCAGCGAATCCCAGGTGCCGGTGTCAATATTCACGACGACGGCGCGACCAACGGGGTTGCGCGGCCAGTACTGGCTGATGACGACATGGCGTCCGTCTGCGGAGTACTGGAGCATCTGACCGTCAAGACTGCGGCTCAGCAGGTCTCGCGTGGGGAGTGTTATCCAGCCGTCTTTCACGACCACGTCGGGGTCCCGAAATGACGGCACCGGGTCTCCTGGGCGGAGGCGGATGCGGTAGGTCGTCTCGGCAGGCCAACCGCTGGGCCCGGCCTTGTGCTCTACCCAAAGTTCCTGGTTACCGATGCCGTGGAACGGCTCGATGTGCCTCGGGAGCTCAGGGCCAACTGTCTCGATCCCGGTGACGACGTCCATCGAGGCGTACTCCAACTCTCGACGTCCGACCCAGCGTGAGCGCAGCGTCGCACCGTCGATCGACAGCTCAAATTTGAGCCCTGCCCGCTCTCAATGCAACGGATTGAGGACCTTCATCAGGCCGCGTCCGGGTTCCCACCCCCTGATTGCCGGCCCGGCCAGGATGAATGCCAGCGGCGCGCTCGGTCGCCCCGATCGTGCTCGGCCTGCCAAGAGTTCCTCCTCGTCGGATGCAGCGCCTCTACGCCGCACCTCGATCATGATGTGGTCTCCCTCCCGCGGGTAGTCCCCATTCGAGCGTGAGCGCGACGAAGCAGGTCTCGGCAGCCAATCGGCTATCGGACGGTCCGGGCGGCGGTCCACTCGCGGTCGAGCATCGCGTACTGGTAGCCGTCGACCCAGCCCAGGTCGGCGTGCCTTGAGTCCTCAATGCCGTGCTGCTCGCGGCGCATGCGGCCCCGCGGGCGCGGTCGTGTTCGCCTGGCAGTACGAGCACGGAGGGGCCGGTTACGGTCCGTCCTCTCCTGAGCCCGTGCACACCGTCACAGGGACCGTGACGTTTCCTGAGACGGCTGCAACCGGTGTCGACGCCGACCGCATCGCGGCCGATGTGCCCTCGAACTTCTGGGAGTGCGACCACGACCACGACCAGGTAGATGTCACCAGTTCCACCGTCACCGCGCGATGAAAACCGCCCAGACGTCCGCAAGCGGGCGGGCGAGGGGTCCGCCCCTCGCGCACGACTCGCGGAGCAAGAGGCCCGTGCGCTACAACAGCATGCTGCCGAGCTGCGCCGCGATTCCGTGCGCCAAGCACGAGTCGACGGGATACAAGCTCGACGCGACTGCTACTGGTGTCACAACTGCTCGTGTGCGGCAGACCGACGCCGACCCTGCGGAGTCTTCATTCTTCCCGCACTACGCATCGATTGCAAAGATAAAAGGGTGACCGCGCCTCAAGATCAACCGAGACACCCGAGCTTCGGCAGCACCAAACATAATGGAGGGGGAGCGGCAGCTGTCGCTGCCCGCTCCCCCTCCATTAGTGAGTGCGTTAGTTGTCGCGCCTGTTGAGCGCGGTGACGATAGTGCTAATTAAAGCGAGCACTCCGAACGCAGTACTCACTGCTAGTACGACTATCGCGCCAGCTGCACCCTGATTTTTGGGGTGCGCATCCGCCTCGTCGAAAGCAATGACGAAGATTGCAATCCCAGCCAGGAAACCAACGCCGCTAGCGATCAGCGCCGCCAAACTGATACGGTATGCGACCTTCATTGTCAGCTCCGATCTAGTTGCAAAGATGGGAAGTATAAGCTTCGTAGCTGGAACGGCGCAGGAAGGAATCCAAGTTCCATGACGGCTTCCAGTAGGCAACTTGCGCATGGCACTTGTACTGCCACCACATGTTAGTGGTGTTCGCACTTGGTGCCTTTTTCACCACCTCTGCCCAGCCGGCCTTGTCTGCGTACTTCAAACCTGCCATCGAGCGACCCCAAACCGTGGGGTAGACGTAGAGCGTCTTTCCTCGCTTGTCGCGGCTGACCCACTTGACTTTATCAATGACATTGATGCCCAGATAGGGGTCGGCCACCACCGGGAACGTGGTTGCAGCGTCCGGAGTGATCACCTGGGTCAGGAGGCTTCCGTCGAGCTCGTAGTGCGTAGGAACGTCCAGCCCGGCGGCATCTTTCGCCCATGCCGCCGCGATACCGCCCAGCGGGTAGCCGTTTGCATCGGTGACTGCAACCGAACCATCGGACTGCTGGGCCACTGTCGCTCCCTGGGGCACCGCGAGCGGATACGCGTACCTGGTTGGTGCGGTAGCGTCAGCCATTACCGTGTTCACCTGCACGGAACTGTCTGACTTCAGTACAGCGACGGTCGACGATCGGTTGCCGTTGTCGTAGGAAACGACACCGGCGGATTCGACGAATCCGGCCGTTGCTTGTGCGGCGAAGGGAAGGCTCAGCGCGACCGTTGAAGCAGGAACAGTAGATACGCTGCCTGTCTCGGGGTCAGTGGTCGACTGCGCGGGGGCGGAAAGGGTTACGCCTTCGCTCGGCGCGGTCGAAATGACTGCTGAGTCTTCGGTGGTGGAAGAGGTTGGGGTGCTTGCAGCTACGCCCGCTCTGGTGGTCGAGTCGTTGGCGAGGTCCTCAAATCCTTCCGGATTTGCCGTTTGAACGGCCTTCACAAGGCCGCTCGGCTCTCCATTGTTGAGACCGAACGCGTAGTGGGTTTCACCGCCAATGCCGCCGGAGTAGCTGGACGTTGCGCTGATGTCGTACCAGCCGGGTGCCGGGTGCACGACGAATGCAAGGGTCGATGCTCCGGTTGCGGACATGTCCTGCTCGACGGTGTCGTGACCATTGACGTCCGCGGCCAACGTCCCCGATCCGTCACCAGTTGCAGGCATCGACACCGTGCACGTGATGTCCGACGATGGCAGGACGTTGGTCCAGGTGCCTGCCGCATACGCCTTCGGGCAGGAGATCTTCGGCGCTACAGGGTTGATGTACCAGCCCTGTACGTCCACAACGTAATTGGTGGCCTTTGCGGCGTTGCGCAGGGAGATCTTCCCGTTTGCGCCGAGCGGCACCGTGATGGTGTTGGTCTGGATCTCGCTGGTCTGGAAGTTGATTGCGCTTGTGTTCGGCTTGGTCGTGCCGTCGGCCCAGGCGTCCGCGTAGCCGTTGCTCCCACCGTGCGCGACGATCAGGGTGAGCACGACAGCCGTGACACCGGAACCCATGACAGGCACGCCGGCGGTACCGGCGATCTGAATCGAACGAGTCTCGTTCTCTGCCAGCGCCGTGTTGCCAGTCGCGCGTGAGTCATACGCGCGGCCGTAGGCGGGGGTGAAGACAGCGCCGCCCTTGCCTGCGGCGGTGAAATAGCCCTGCAGGTCGACCAGCACGTTTGCGGTCGTCGAGCCATTCGCGATCGTGATCTTGCCGTCCGCTGACAGCGGCACCTGCGCTTGGATCGACGTTGATTCGGACGGGGCATAGTGCAGCGCGTTCGCCGGCTTTGTGCCACCGGTCGCATACGGGGTGAGATATCCGTCAGCGTCTGTGCCGTTAATGGCAATGAGGTTGACAACGACCGCAGATGCTCCGGCAGGGATGCCGTTCGCACCCGTGATCTGCACGTCGATGCTTTTCCCTGGCGCAACTGCTGCCTTCGGGGCGCCGAGGCCCGAGCGGGTGTCGACGATGCGCTTCGCGACCGGGACGAATCCCCCGGCGGCGGTGCCGTCGGTGTTGACCGTGTAGTAGCCCTGCACGTCAAGGATTAGTCGGGAGGCGGTCTCCGTCATGACCTGGATTGTTCCGTCGGCGCCGACCGCGACTGTGCCGGTGTTAGACGAGTACTGCCCGGAAACGCCGCTGTAAATCAGCATCGTGGTGCGGCCGGTGTCAGTGTTCGGACGGCCGAAGAGCGTGCCAGCGCCCGTCGAAGCACCGACCGTCGCGTTCAGCGAGACAGCGCCCACCGAGCCATCGTCGGGCAAGCCGGCGAGGCCGGTCACCTTGATCGTCCGGTACTTCCCAGCCTCCATGGGAGTGCTAAATCCGCCCGTGCCGACCTTCGTATCGAGGATGCGGCCGGTAGACGGGACGAACACGCCACCGGTGCCGGTGTCGTTGAGTGCTTGTGCTGGTGTTGCAACCAGCAGAGAACCAATCAGTGCCAACGCACCGAGAGTGCCAGCCATGAGGCTGCGCTTCCTCGTGCGCGGAGCGTGCAGCGACGAGCGCACGAATCCCCCTATGTCATGTCGACAGCACGAATTGCTGTCAGCTAGCGCAGCATAGGAGAACGCCGACCGGGGCTGCTTGACCCCTGTTCGGGGGCATCGAGCAAAACAGCAGATCAGGGACGGTAGTACCGCCGCGGGCTTAATGTTTGCTCAGGGAAGCGGTCGTCGTATAGCGGCAGATTGGACGGCAGCCGCTTGAGCTGAAGTTCCATCAGCTTTGGGGATATTCCCTTCGTTCGACCGTAGGGAACCGTCGGCCCCCGCCGACGGGGACATCGGCACACCGGTCAGGGTATGGACACCTGCCCAACTTGCCGAGCACGGGGCTGTCCTAGGAGCCCCACCCGCCGGGCTACCCGAAAGCTCGAATCCACCACACGATGAGAACACCCCGCCTGGAGAGGGACTAGGCAATGGGTTCCGAAACGTCCACACCTACCGCCGCGGCACGTCGTAAGGCTCGCCCCAAGGGCTCAAACGAGCAGATCGTTCGCCTCAACGTCAATCTCAACGCTGAGACTGCCGAAGCACTGAAGGAGATCGCTGAACAGCGTGGCATCTCCTTCACGGAAGCAGTCCGACGCGCGATCTCTGTCTACAAGTTCATCGACGATGAGACGCAGGAGGGCCACCGGATTCAGACGGTGGACCCGGAGCGGAACCAGGTCCGTGAACTGGTCCTGATGTAGGCACGAACACGACAAGCGGGGGTCGAGCGTTCTGCTTGACCCCCGCTTTTGCTTGCCATCACCAGACCTAGGACATCCCTTGGCTGGCCGCGGCGCTCAGGCGACAAGCATCAGCCGGCGGGTTTGGCGATGGTCGCTCCCGTGAAAGCCGGGGTCGACGACAGGACGAAGTCGTGCTTTTCGAATACCTGAAACAGTCACGTAGCGAAGTCAACGCGCTGGACCCTCGGCGTGATGTCGACGTCCGCGAACTGCGACTTGAGCGCGTCGCTGGTTGTCGACGCTTGAATATTTGGGTACGTCAGGGTGAGTTGAAGGTCCCTCGCCCCGGCCTCGGCGAGCAGTCGGTTCGCGGCAGCGGGGGCTCAGGTCTGCGCTGGCGCGCAGCAGGCGGGCTCGTAAACAGTTTCGAACTTAGGCACATCGGCGCTCTCAGATACGGCCGCTCCGGCCGGAACGGCCAATGCGTTCGCTGGCATCGCCGAGACGGTAATGCTGGTAGCAGCACCCGATTGCACTAGGCATCCTGCTGTCTTTCGCGGTGTCAAAGCGTCTCAAGTGCTCATCCACGGTACCGTAGCGGCATGAGTCAGGTCACCGAGCTGGATGATGTCGTAGCGGACATGCATCACCTTCAGTCCCTTGCAGCGTCCAGTGAAGAGCCGCGGGACGTGAGAGATGCCGTCTATGCAGTAATTGTGCGCATCAATAATTTCATTCCGCGGGTCCGTGAAAGTACCGCACATTCGCAAGTTATTGACATGGTTGTCAACGCCCTCAAGGAAGCAGTCGAAAAGCTGGTGGAGGTAAGTGATCAAGCTCCGGGAACCAAGCTTTGGGATGACTTGTTCATCAAAGCGCTAGATCGGGTTGATACGGCTTCAAGCTATCTTGGTGGACGCTTTGTCGAATAAGTGTGAGTTGGGAGACGTGTTCACGCCTAAGGCCGATCTTCTGACATAAGAGGCCCCTATCGGCGAGAACGACAACGGCCGGCGCCCACAAGGGGTGCCGGCCGTTGCCGTGGTGAGGGAGTGTCATTGTGCGGCGTCGTACGCGTCGCGGACGGCTTGGCTGATACGTCCGCGGCTGGAGACCTCGTGGCCGTTCGCGTTCGCCCATTCGCGGATCTTGGCGAGCTCGTCCGAGTTGCCGCGCTTCGCGGCGGTGCCACCGCTGGTGCGGTTCTGGCGGCCGCTGACCTTGCGGGCGGCGGCGACGTAGTCGGAGAACGCCCCGCGGAGCGCATCGGCGTTGTCGTCCGAGAGGTCAATTTCGTAGTGGTTGCCGTCGAACGAGAAGGACACGGTGCGGCCCTTGCCCTCGTCGATGGTGTCGCCGGTCAGGTCATCGACCAAGTGGGTGGTGACTCTCTGCGCCATAGGAAAGCCGCCTTTCATTCGAGGGGTTGCGTTTCTACTGTGGCATACAAATTGCTCCGAACTCTGCGTCATGACGGCAGCGGTCGAAGAAGGCCCTGCGGGGCAGAATGGGAGCGATGACCGAGACCACGCCGATCCCGTCCGGCTATGCCGCAGCCCTTGCCGAGCTCAAGCAGCAGGTGAGGAATGCACGCTTCGCCGCGTGACGACGCGTGAACTAAGAACTCGTGCGGTTGTACTGGGGAAACGGGGCCACCATCCTGCAGCGCCAGGAGGCAGAAGGCTGGGGAAGTGACGTCATCGGTTGGCTCGCGACGGACCTGCGGGCCGAGTTCCCCGACATGAAGGGCTTCTCTCGGGCGAACCTGTTCTACATGCGCCGCCTGGCGGGGGAGTGGCCAGCGGGCGCGATCGTTCAACAGGCTGTTGGACAACTGCCCTGAGGGCACATCACCGCGCTCCTTGACTGGCTGGATGATCACCACCTCCGCGACTGGTCTGCCCACGAAGCAGCTACTCATGGCTGGTCGCGGAACGTCCTCAAGCACCAGATCAAGACCAATGCCCACACCCGGCTAAAAGCGGCACTCTCGAACTTCCCGGCGGCGCTACCGGCGGGAGACTCTGACCTTGCGCAGCAGCTGACCAAGGACCCGTACGTGCTGGACTTCCTCGCCCTCGACGGGGACGCGAAGGAACGCCACCTCGAGCAGGCACTGGTCGACCGGATCATCGACACGCTCCGCGAACTCGGAGAAGGATTCGCGTTCGTGGGCCGGCAGGTGCACTTCGATGTCGACGGCGACGACTTCTGCGTTGACTTGCTCTTCTTCCACGTCGAGCAGCTGCGCTACGTCGTCTTCGAACTCAAAACCGGGAAGTTCAAGCCGGAGTACCTCGGTCAGCTCGGCTCCTACGTGTCCCTCGTCGACGACCGCCTCCGCCGCACTCAGCATGTCGACACTGTTGGCCTGCTCCTGGTCGCGGACAAGAACGACGCGGTCGTGCGGTACTCCCTCTCAGGCCAGCAAAACCCGATAGGGGTGGCGAGCTACGACCTTCTGCCCCCTGCGGTACGGGCAGCGCTGCCGTCAGAAGCGGACCTCGCCAGCGCGCTCCACGACGATCGAGACGGCGCCAGCAACGCCCATGGCTGATCCAGCATGGGAGAGCTGGGCACGGCAGGTAACGCGGATCACCGCGGCGCTTTGCTGACCGCTGTCTCGGCGTCATCATGCTTCAGGTGGATCACTCGATGCAATATGGTTGAAGAGAAATTGGGAGGGGAATTTGATGAATCGGGCACGAGAAAGGCGCCTCGTCGAGACGTTCGTTACGCTCACCGACAGTCTGGTGGCGGACTACGACGTCGTAGAAGTCTTGCAGACCCTTGTCGATAGCGCGGTCGAACTGTTCGATGCCGAAGCCGGCGCGATCCATCTCCTCGATGAGTCCGGCGCGCTCCGAGTGGTCGCCTCGACAAGTGATCGAAGCGGTTTTATCGGCCTGCTGCAACTCGACGCGGGCGAGGGGCCTTGCATCGATGCCGTCACGAGCGGCAAGTTGGTTACATCTGAATCTGCCGAAGCGCTTCGACGACGCTGGCCGCGATTCGGAGAAGCTTCGCGGGAGCACGGCTACGCCGGAGTGCACGCGATTCCCCTGCGGCTGCGCGCGGAGGTCATCGGCTCGTTGAACCTGTTCCGGGAAACCGAGGGCGCCTTGAACGCCACTGACGCAAGAGGGGCGCAGGCGTTGGCCGACGTGGCGACAATCAGCGTTTTGCAACAGCGCACGATCACGACAGCGCTGTCCGCCGCGGACCAGATGCAGCGCGCTCTGGCTAGCCGAGCCGCGATCGAGCAGGCCAAAGGGTTCGTTGCCCGCGCGCTCGAGGTCGACATCGAGACCGCGCGGGAGCTGCTCAGACGCCATGCGCGCAGCACACAACGCCGTTTGGTGGACATCGGCGACGCTGTCGTGCGGGGAGAGATTCCCGTGATGACGCTTCTGGAAGCACATCCCTGACCTGGTGTGGCACGAGCCGGGTGCTGTGGGCAGCCCGGCTCGCGGGGACCACATGCATCCCTCTTCGGTTCCGACCCGAACGGAAACCGAAGTGATAACGACCTTACTCTTCCGGGGCGTCTGAACGTAGACTTTGAGATTGTCGCGCTTTGCCGGGGAAATTCTCCCACATCAGACGGCCGCATGCGGAGAAGTTGCCAGGAGCAGACGCTCTGACAAAGGCCGGTGAGACTCTGTTCGGGTCAAAGTCCCACCGGCCATGAACGCGCCGCGCATCCACCCCTGCACGGCACGCTCCGCCACGCGAAACCCTGATCGGAAAGCGCTAGCAATGTCCAAGGTTTCGCGGCCTTGCTCGTCCAACCAGCGCGTTTTCCGGAAGCGTCGCGGCGGGCTCGCCGAATCATTCGCTTCTCGATGAGGACTCCTGCGATGGCGGGACGAAGATTTCAATCCAGCGGCCAGGGTTCGGGGTCACTTGAGAGTAACCATACCCCGCCAGTGATCTGTGCGCTACCGGTTCACCAAATTGAAACATTCTGGGATGGAGAAGCTCATGGCGGGGAAACCCGGGCTCATCGGCGTGCCGTTGCGCCGTCGCCCGCACCCACTTCACCGCTTCCACTTGGACTGTTCGGGCCCTGGACGCGAGTGGCGTTATCCCAGCTTGGTGGCTTCACTGCGTGTCCAGCCGGCCGCGACAGGCTGTGCCGCTTGGACACCGATTCGGGTGTCGAAGCCGGTACCGCGCCGCGCATGGGGATGAAACGGATGCGTTCGGCCGCGATCGCGACGTCGTGCGCGCGGTCGGCTCGCTGGTCATGGTCGCTGCGGGCAAGCTGCCGCAGTCGCTCGTTCTCCGCGAGGGACTCACGGCTGGTGTTGTCGACGATCGTGGCGATCACGGTCGCCAGGCCGCGCTCGAGTTGGCCGAGGCTGGTGTGGCCGATGATGAGCCGGCGGTCGCTGACGTTCATCGTGACCTCGGAGTAGCCGTACTCCATGAGCCGTCGATGCCCGGAGGAGCCGCGTAGCGCGTCCACCTCCATGTTGCGGGGGCGGCGGTCGAACACTGCTGGGACGTCGTAGAACCGATCGGTCGTCGACTCTCCGAGGTCCACGGGGAGTCCGGATGCGACGACGCTCGTCAGTGCACCCGTTTGGGCTGAGTGGAACGCACGAGCGAGGATGACGTCCGGGGCGTTGTCAGCGGCTGCTCGTGCGGCGGCGCGGCCGCCGTCGTTAGCTGCTGTCGGGTACCAGCGCATCGATCTCCACCCGTACCGGACGGCAGCCGCGCCGGATGCTCCCTGCAGTCGGTGTTGGTCGGTTTTAGTTGGGTTGAGGACGACCGCGACCGTGCGAACCGATGCGTGTGAGGGGGCTGCCGGGCTCAGTTGACGCGCCTGGCCTTGCGTCCGGAGCGTCGGACGGCCCCGAAGACCACGGTTCCGACGAACAGGACGATGCCGATGATCGCGAGCCAGAGCAGCCCCTTCAGCGCGAAGCCCACGATCGCGAGGATGACCCAGAGGGTGAGGAGGACGATGACGGTCTTCATGGAGGTACTTCCTGTCACGGGTGGTGGTCAGTGGATCCGGAGCTCGGTGACGAGCGGGCAGGCGAAGGGGTCGCGGGCGGCGAGCCCGACCCGGTTGAGGTACCGCACGACGATCCCGTACGACCGCAGCAGCGTCGTCTCGGTGTACGGCACGTCGAGGGTGTCGCAGTGGTCCCGCACCAGCAGGCGGGCCTGCTTCAGCGCCGGACGCGGCATCGACGGGAACAGGTGGTGCTCCACCTGGTAGTTCAGCCCACCCATCAGGAAGGACACCCACCAGCCGCCCCGGATGTTGCGCGAGGTCCGCACCTGCCGCGAGAAGAAGTCGACCTTCGCATCGTGCGCGATCGTCGGCATGCCCTTGTGGTTCGGCGCGAACGACGCACCCATCATCACGCCGAACACCGCCAGCTGCACGCCGAGGAACGCGCACGCCATCCCGAACGGCAGGAACCAGAACACCACCGTCAGGTAGATGCCGAAGCGAGCGACGAGCAGCGTCCCCTCGACGGTGCGGCCGCGACGATCGGCCTTCGTGTTCGCCCCGACGGCAATGGCTCGGGCGGCGTTCCAGTGCAGATTGAGGCCCTCGAGCGTGAGGAGGGGGAAGAACAACCAGCCCTGGTGCCCCGTGAAGCTGTGCAGGCCGCGGGGTGCGTTGGCGGCGTCCTCGGGGGTGAAGCGGAGGACACCTGATGCGATGTCGGGGTCCTTTCCGACGGTGTTCGGGTTGCCGTGGTGGCGGGTGTGCTTGTTCATCCACCACGAGTAGCTCAAGCCCACCAGGAACGTCCCGAGCCACCGGCCGGCATGGTCGTTCCACTTCTGCGACGCGAAGACCTGACGGTGCGCAGCCTCGTGCGACAGGAACGCGAACTGCGTGAAGATCACGCCGAGCGCTCCCGCCACGATCAGCTGGAGCCACGAGTCACCGAGGAACGCGAACGCCACCCAGGCGAGTGCGAGGCCGGCGACCAGGCTGCCGAACAGGGACCAGTAGAAGCAGGTGCGCCGTCGGAGCAGGCCGTTCTCCTTCACCTGCGCCAGCAGCGCGGAGTAGGTCGACGTGCCGTTGCGGCTGCCGGGACCGGGACGGGTCCGGGTGAAACCGGGGGCGAGCGGGGTGGTCGTCATCGAGGACCGACCTTCTGTGGTGAGCGATCCTTCGACCGATCCGGAGAGTTGACGCATCCGCGCTTGATGCAACGCTACGGCCTACGGATGCGTTCCACCCGTGAACATCTGGCTTCGAATGCCGTGCGGTCGCTGTCCGCCGCTTCCACGGCGAGGAGCGCGCGGCTCCTGCTATCGAACAGGCCGAGCACACGGACGACACCGTCCTGCTGGTGCGCCAGCGCTCGGAACCCGTCGCGCTGCGGCCGAATCCGACCGATCGAGTGCCCCTCGAGAGCGACGACGGGCCAGCCCCATTGCCCGCGGGCTTGCAGTCGTGTCCTCATGTCACCACCCTCCTCGTCCCCGGATGATGAGCAACGAAGGGGTCCCTAGTCACGGCTGTTTGGAAGCTGCACGCCGTCACCAGCGGCGAGGAGGAGACTTCCTTCAGACGGTTCCGACCACGATGCTCGCAGCGGCGCACGCACTCTGGCGGTCACCACCGTCGACGGAAGCAGTCACCATGACCGGCTCATCCACCACTGCTGACCAGCACCTCGCACTGACGAGCGTCGTTGCGTCCGGCCTTCCGACGTCTCTTGGCACCGACACAGCCGAGCGATTCTACGACGTTCCCGCCGTCTTCAATCGGCGACCCAACCCGCAGGAGATTGCGGCACTGGAAGGCTCAGCGAGTCACCACTCGCTGCAGCGTGCCGGCTACCGGGATGTGACCCTGGCCGTCCACGACCGGCGCTTGATCATCGGCAACACCAACCTCGGCCAGCTCGAACGCGGTCTCGCCACCGCCATCGCAAACATCGTCCACGAGATCAGCACCGACGCCCTGACGGCCATGCGCCAGTCACGTGCTGACGCGCAGACCGCGCAAGATGCTCAGATAGCTCGCGCCCAAGACATCACCCGCGCCGCCGAAAGAATTCACTTCACCCCGGACACCTCCGACGATGCGACGGCCGGCGTACCAGACAGCGTCACAGAACGCCGGTCTGAGGCGCCGTAAGGAGTCATGCTCACCGCCGACACAGCACGGCACGCCGACCGGTCGACTTGCCTTCGTCCTCGCGCGCTGGCATCAACCGGCTGACCGCAGAGATCGAGAAAAACACCATGTCGGACTCAGTAACCCACATCACGCTCGACCCCGCAGGAGTGCTGCGGACCCTCGTCCTCCAAGAGCCCGCCGGTCCTGATATCACCCTGACCCTGCGGGGAACCGCCCCGGAAAGGTTGCAGTACAACGGGCGGCTCTGGGCAGCCACGCATCATCGCCTGCACCGACCGATGGCGCGCAACGGCTACCAATACACGCTCCTACAACCGCCAGAAGCAGCCCCGCTCAGTTGAAGAGCACGCACTTCTCGTACACTCCGGAGCATGCCTTGGGCGGCGATCTCACTAGCGCTGGTGCTCCTGGCGTTGTTTTTGACCGTTGGCGCCGTCTGGCTTGTCGCCCAAAGCAACTCACTCGGTCGGGTCCTCCTTGCGGCTGACATGACACTTGGTTTCGCGAAGGTGCGCGTGCCGGCGGCGCTCGACGGTGTCCCGTCCGACCGGTAGCGGATCGGCTATCGGACGCTGACGAGGGTTGGCGACCGGGCAGCCCGTCACAGGAGTCGTTCCTCGGCTCGGAGTGTGGAGTTGCAGTAACGTCATTTTATGCGTTTGCCTCATGCCCTCGGCGATGGATACGGCCGCGCTCTGCGTGAGGGTTCGACGGTCGAAGTGATGCATAGCCTGACCCTCAACGAGCTGTCGCGCCTACGAGCCTGGGAACCTTGGGCTTCGGCGGACCAGACTCTCGAATCTGTCGACGAACTTCTTCGTCGCCCGGATCTGTGACGCCATCAGCTTTGACGCCTCCGCCCTCCGCGCCGATTCGAGGGAAGCCAAAACCGCCCACAGCTCCGGCCACAGGAACTCGATAAGTTCCTCCGGAAAAGCTGAGATCTTCTGACGGTGGTTGGCCGCGATTTCTACCGCCGTCAGAAGGTACAGCCAGGACTGGTTTGGATCCTCATTCGACCACCAAAGGCCGCTCGCGTACGCTCGCGCTGCGCGAACAAGCTCAACCTGGTCCTCATCGCCAATACGCGGGAAGCTCGACAGGCGCTCCAACAGGCTGAGATCGACCGTTCTTGACATCGTGGCCGGGATGAACTCCTTTCCGGAACGTCCCGGTGTAGCCAGCGCGGGAACCTCCAGCAGTATCGGCGGGCGCAACGCCTGGTTTATGGAAGCCGGAAAGCCGACTCGTCCCAGCTGCTCTTAGCCGGACGCCCAACGTCAGCGCAACGAGTGCCGCTATCTCGTCACTGGGAGTCCCGCCGTGGTACGACTTCGAGTCGGAGGGGGCTAACTCGCCATCCACGACGAGTCGCGGTGTGAGATCAGCGTGAGCACCAGACCTGAGCTTCAAGGCTAGGCGAACGCTCGGAGCGTTCTCCTGCTCGAAACCCACGACGTTGGTAAGCGCGTAGGGGCCGTGCTGCGTCGGGCCGCCAACGAAGTAGCGGTCTAAGTACAGGTCATCCTCCATCCACTCCTGCTCGACGTCACCTGCGGCATGAGCGTTCCAGTTGGTCCAAGCGTGCGTTCCCATCGTCGAAGGATCGCAGACACCCTCGTTGCGCGGGAGCCCCAACCGCGACACCGACACCCCGGCCCCCACCGAAGCCCGAAAGAGGTCGGCCATTGCACTCGCGGGAGGTACCGTCGTCGCGGAATGGTCGCTCACTAGCCTGGCCGTATGCAAGAGCACCCCATCGCGGTATGCAAAGCTTCCGCTGCGCTCGAGCAGAGGCCAGCACCTGAGCGGCAGTATCAAAAACCGCAAACCCCCCACATGAGCACCGGGACCCGCCTCCGACCGATCGAGCTGTCCGATGCGGCCGAGCTCGCCGGGATCGTCCGCGCGAGCGCCGATCACCTGCGACCGTTCGAGCCGACGCGTCCGCACAGCTACTTCACCGAAACAGGGCAGCGCGCGACCATCGGTGTCCTGCTCGCCGCCGCGCAGAAGGGCGGCTCGGTGCCCTTCGTGATCGTGGGAGACGACGACGAGTTGCTCGGACGGATCACCCTGAGCGGAGTGACCCGCGGAGCCCTGCAGTCGTGTGCGCTCGGGTACTGGGTCCGCGCCGACCGCACCCGGCAGGGGCACGCGACCCGTGCGGTCGGACTCGCGGTGGACCACGCATTCGGGGAGCTCGGGCTGCACCGGGTGCAGGCCGAGACGCTGCCGGAGAACACGGCGTCGCAGCGGGCGCTCGAGCGGAACGGCTTCGAGCGGTACGGGTTCGCACCGGAGTACATCCGCATCGCGGGGGAGTGGCGCGACCACGTCATGTTCCAGGTGCTCGCGCCGGACGCGTGAGTGACGAACGGGCTGCTGCAGGTCAACCCCTGGCCTTCCGGTGGATGAAGTCAGCCATGCCCGGCACGGTGAACGCGAGGTAGCCGCGGTCGGGCGCGTAGATGTGCCCGTTCTTGATCAGTTCGTTCCGCGAGACGGAGAGGTCACTGGTGCGGGTCTTGCCCGTACGGGCCACCAGGTCCTGGATCGCCGAAGGTCCTTCGCCGTCGGCTGCCATGGCCTGCATCAACTCGCGTTGTTTCGGTGTGGCCCGGTCCCACCTCGACTGGTACAGGCCCTGGTCGACCTCGTCCCGCGCGGCGAGGACCCCGGTCTCCGCGGAGAGAGCATCGATGGAGTCCTCGACGGCGCGCGCGTCCCAGACGTGCTTCCCGCACGCTTGAGCGAAGTACGGGTAGCCCTGGATCGACCGCACTGCGAGCTCGAGGGCGGTCGGGTCCCAGTACACGCCAGCGCGTTCGGTCGGGTCCGTGAGCGCGAAGCGCGTCTCGTCGTCGGTGAGCAGGTCGAGGCGTCGGTAGTCGTACAGCCGTTCCGCGTAGCTCGTCGCGTCTGCGAGGACTGCTGGGAGCGACGGCAATCCGGTGCCGACGAAGTACACCGGGACAGGAAGCGTGTCCTGGCCGAGCGCGTGCAGCGCGAGGTTGAGGGCGTTGAGATCGTGCTTCGGCGCCTCCTGCAGTTCATCGACCGTGATCGCCAAGCCGTGGCCGATCGCCCGGAAGGCCATCCCGACCTCGCGCAGGAGGTCTTCGAGGTCCCGCTCGAGGTCGCCGCTGTCGGCGACACCAGGCGAAGGCTCGACGCTGATCCCGAAGTTGTACGTACCGGTCGGGTCCACGGTCACCTGGAAGGAGCGGAAGGCGCCGAGCGCAGCACGGAAGTGCTCGACCACCGTCGCACCGAGGGAGAGGGTTCCCCTGAGTGCTGCGTGCAGTTGACGGACCAACCCCTGCTGGAGGCTGCGGTTCCGTGACGCTTCGAGCTTGACGACGGACCACCGCCGCGTCTCTGAGGCACGTCGGCCGATCTCGTTGAGGAGAACGGTCTTGCCGACCCCACGGAGGCCCGAGATCACGACGGGCCGACCGCCCTCGCCGGTGACGAGGGTCTCGGCGAGCGTCCGCTCGATGCTCTTCAGGAGCGCGTCGCGACCGGCGAGCACCGGCGGGACTCGGCCAGCTCCGGGCTTGAACGGGTTGACGACGATCGGCTCCGGCATGATCGGAGAGTATCAGGACGTATAAAGCATTTCCTTACACGCCCTGATCGTCGCTCAGAGTCCCCGACAGCGGCCCGGCTCAGAGCCGGGCGCCGAGGGCGGCGAGCTCCGCTCGGGTGCGGGCGCCGTGCTTCCGGAGCAGGTTCGCCACGTGGTACTTCACCGTGTTCGGGCTGATCCCGAGCCCCTCGGCGATCTCCCGGTTCCCGACGCCGGTCACCACGAGGCGCAGCACGTCGCGCTCCCGGTCGGTCAGCCCGCTGTCGTCGGGCAGGTCCACCGCCCCGGGTGCGGGATCGAGGGGGAGTGAGATGTCGAGCGTCGAGCCCCATCCCGGCGTGGAGTCGACGTGCATCGTGCCGTCGAGGGCGACGACCCGCTCGGCGATCGGCCGGACGGCGTCGTCGTGGGTGTCGAGCGTGCCGGCGCCGTCGTCCCGCAGCTGCATGAGCAGGTTGCGCCCGTCGCAGTCCCACTGGATGCGGACCCGTCGGGCGACCCCGTCGTCGACCAGGGCGAGCACGGCCGTCCGGACGATGGCCCGGGCGCTGTGTGCGACGTCCCCGGGCAGGGCCCTGCCGGTCGCCGGCGGCTCGACGAACTGCACGTCGAGGTCCCCGAACCGGACGAGCGGGCGGAGGTCGGCCCGCAACCGTGAGAACGCGCCGGTGACGGGCTCGAGCAGCGTGCTCCGCTGCCGGTCGGTCACGGTCCGGAGTTCGACGAGTGCAGCCGAGGCGATCTCGACTGCCTCGGCGCGGGCAGCGGCGTCGGACAGGCGGTTCGCGCGCAGGGCGGCGAGGACCGACTCGAGGGTCAGCGCGTGGCGGTCGGCCTGCTCCGCGACCGTCCGCGCGTGCTCCGACGCCGCGATCCGGCTGGCTGGTGCGTCCGGTCCCGTCTCCACGAGGACCGAACCTACCCGTCCCACCCGGACGGACGGTCCCACCCGATCGGGTGGGCAGACCGCCTGCCCGGGCAGCGGCGCGATCGACCCCGCGCGAGGAGCATCGGAGCCATGGCCACCACGACGACCGCCGACGCCCTCGGGCTGATCGGCGACGAGCTCCAGGACCTGATCGCCGCCGTCCGCGGTGCCGACCAGGCGCCGTTCGAGCGCGCCCTCGACCTGCTGACGGGCACCGAGCGCGTCTTCGTCCACGGTGCCGGCCGCTCGGGCCTGGCGCTGCGGATGACCGCGATGCGCCTGATGCACCTCGGGCTCGACGTGCACGTGGTCGGCGAGGTCACGACGCCCGCGATCCGGCAGGGCGACCTGCTGCTCGTCGCGAGCGGCTCGGGCACGACGGGTGGCATCGTGCAGGCGGCACGGACCGCGTCGGACGTCGGCGCGCGGGTGCTCGCCGTGAGCACGACGGACGACTCGCCGCTGTCCGAGGTCGCGGACGCCACGCTCGTGCTCCCCGCGGCGACGAAGACCGACCGCTCGGGCACGGCCTCGGCGCAGTACGCCGGCAGCCTGTTCGAGCAGGGCGTCGCGCTGCTCGGGGACGCCCTGTTCCACGCGCTCTGGCAGCGCAGCGGGCACTCCGCCGACGACCTGTGGCCGCGGCACGCCAACCTCGAGTGAATCGAGCGTGACGCCACCCGAGCGCGCCGTCGACACCCCCACGAACCACCACCGGAAGGACACCACCATGCAGCTCCAGTTCGCCATGGACACCCTCACCACCGAGGCCGCCCTCGACCTCGCCGGCAAGGCCGCGCCCTACGTCGACGTCATCGAGCTCGGCACCCCGCTGATCAAGAGCGCCGGCCTCTCCGCGATCACCGCGATCAAGGAGGCGCACCCGGACAAGGTCGTCTTCGCCGACCTCAAGACGATGGACGCCGGCGAGCTCGAGGCCGACATCGCCTTCTCGGCCGGGGCCGACCTGGTCACCGTGCTCGGTGTCGCGGGCGACTCCACCATCGCCGGTGCCGTCAAGGCCGCGAAGGCGCACGGCAAGGGCATCGTCGTCGACCTGATCGGTGTGCCGGACAAGGCCGCCCGCGCGAAGGAGGTCGTCGCGCTCGGTGCCGAGTTCGTCGAGATGCACGCCGGCCTCGACGAGCAGGCCGAGGAGGGCTTCACCTTCGAGACCCTGCTGCGCGACGGCGAGGCCTCGGGCGTCTCGTTCTCGGTCGCCGGCGGCATCACCACCGACACGATCGAGGCCGTGCAGGCGTCCGGCGCCCGCATCGCGGTCGCCGGCAGCGCGATCTACAGCGCCGACGACGTGGCTGCCGCCGCGTCCGCGCTGCGCGACGCGATCTCGGAGCCCGCTTCCGCCTGATCCGCACCACCTGACGGACGGGAGGCCCGTGGCGACACCGCCACGGGCCTCCCGTCCGTCACCGGTCCTGACCGGACCGTCCTCAGGGCTGGTACGGCCGCTGCGGCCACGGGGCCACGAGCGCGCCTCCCGTCGTCAGGAGCGACAGCACGAGCCCGAGCAGTGAGTCGGCGAGGAACGCGACGGCGGCGAACCGCGCCGCGGACCGCGGGTCGCGCCGGGCCCACTGCGCTGCGAGGACGAGCACGACGAGTCCGACGACGTGCCCCACCAGGAGGCCGCCGAACGCGAGGCCGGTGTTCGGGTTCGGGCCGGAGCGGTCCGGGGTCGCACCGCGCGTCGCTTCCTCCGTCATGAGGTAGAGGAACAGCCAGGTGGCCGCACCGCCCAGCACCCCGAGTCCCGCCAGGACCCAGTACACGGCTGCCCGACCCGTCGATCGCCAGCCCCGCTGATCCTGTGTGCTCGCCCCGGTCACCCCGTCAGGCTACCGCCGGGCCCTGCGCCGACCGGAGGTGACGAGGAGGGCGTCGACCAGCAGGAACCCGAGCAGGGTGACCCCGACGACCGGCAGCAGCAGTGCGAGGCCGACGGCGACGACGACCACCGCGGCGGTGCCCCACCACGGGGCCCGGGCCAGCGCTCCCGCGGCCGGGGCGCGACCGACCCGCGCACCCGCGGGCCGGCGCTGCCACCACATGACGTACCCGAACACGACCATCGCTGCGATCCCGAGTGCCGCCAGGAGCAGCACGACCTGGTTCGCCAGCCCGAACAGCGCCCCCATGTGCGTGTTGATGCCGAGCTTCGCGGCCTTCGCCATGAGCGGGTAGTCGGCCCAGGTGACCTCGGACACCGCCGTCATCGTGCTCGGGTCCACGGCGACCGCGTTCATCGCCACCGGCCAGCTGAGCTTGATCTCCTCGACCGTCCACGCGGTGCCGGCCGTCGCCGGCGGGCGGATCCGGACCTCGGCTGCCCGGACGCCGGAGTCGCGGGCCACCGCGAGCACCTCGTCGAACTGCTCGGGCGTGGTCGTCGTCGAGCGCATCGACATCGCACCGCCGCCGTGGTGTCCGGCGTGCTCGCCGCCCGGAGCCGACGCTGCCGACGACGGGCCGCCGAGCGCGGTGTCGACCGTCGGTGCCTGCCAGCTGAGCGCCGAGCGGAGCGTGCTGACGTTGTCGCCCGCGAAGTGCGACCAGGTGATGCCCGTGGCCGACAGGAACAGTGCGCCGAGGAGCACCCATGCGCCCGTCGCCGCGTGCCACGAGAACGTCCGTCGGTACCCGGTCACCCGGTTGTCCGGCAGCACGAGGTCGCGCTTCCGACGGGCTCGGCGGATGCGGAACGCCCAGAGGCCGATGCCGGCGAGCGACACGATGCCGAGCCACGACGCCGCGGTCTCGCTGTAGAGCCGCCCGACGTCGCCGAGGAACAGGCTGCGGTGCAGGGTGCTGATCCAGGTGCGGAAGGGGAGCGAGCCCGACGTGCCGTACACCGGGAGGTCTCCGCGCACCGCGGCGTCACCGGGGTCGACGAACACCGCGCGGGTCTGGGACTCGAGCAGGCCCTCCTCGGTGAACATCACGCGCGTGGTGGTGCCGGGCTCCGGGGCCGGTCGGACCTCGGCGACGGTGTCGTCCGGGTGGTGGCGGGCGACGTACCGCTCGGCGGCGGCGACCTGGTCGGCGAGGGGGAGCGCCGCCGCCGTCGACGGCGCCGTGAGCTCCTGTCGGTACGCGCCCTGCTCGATCGACGGTGCGAGGGCGTAGACGGCACCGGAGAGCGCGGCCACCAGGACGAAGGGGCCGACGAAGAGCCCGGCGGTGAAGTGCAGACGGAGGAGGAGCTGGGCGAACCAGCCGCGGGACGGGGGCGGGGCGGTGACGGGCATCGGAGCGCGGGGTCCTGTCGGGCTGGCGGGCTGGCGGGCTGTCGGGCGGGAGTGCGGCACGGCGCCGCACGAGCGCTCACTCTACAAGACGTAGAGCGTCAGCGGCGCACGTCGCAGCCGCAGCTCGCGCCGAGCACGAGTTCCGCCGGCACCAGGTCGAGGTGGTGGTCGTCGGGGTCCTCCCGCGCGAGCACCCGGTCGACCGCGGCCGCGGCCATCGTCTCGACGGGCTGCCGCACGACGGTGAGCTGCGGGTTCGTGTAGTCCGCCTCGGCCACGCCGTCGAACGACACCACGGCCACGTCGTCGGGGGCGCGGAGCCCGAGTTCGTACAGGGCGCGCAGGAGCCCGACGGCCTGGAGGTCGGAGCTGACGAACACCGCCCGTGGTCCGGTGCCGCCGTCGAACATCCGCAGGCCGGCCTCGTAGCCGCCGGCACGGTCGAACGAGCAGCGGACGATCGGACCGTCCGGCAGCCCGGCGGCTCGGAGGGCCTGCATCCACCCCTGCTCGCGGAGTTCCATCGAGCCGGTGTGCCCCATGACGAGCCCGATCTCCCGGTAGCCGTGGTCGATGAGGTGCTGCGTGCCCTCGCGGGCGCCGCGCAGGGCGTCCACGCCGATGCTCGCGTACTCGGGCACCTCGAAGAAGGTGTTGAGCAGCACCATCGGGATGCCGGGGTCGGTCGTCGACGACAGGTCCGGGTGCGTCATGATGCTCGTCACGATGATGCCGTCGACCTGGCGGGCGGACAGGGTGCGGAGTCGCTCCCGCTCCTGCTGGGCGTCGCCGTCGCTGTTCGCGATCAGGAGGTCGTACCCCCGGGCGGCCGCGGCGTGCGTGACGGCCACCGCGAGCTCCGACCAGAAGGGGTTGTCGAGCTCGGGCACGATCAGGCCGAGCATCTTCGACGAGCCGGTCCGGAGCGCCTGAGCGCTCGCGTTCGGTCGGTAGCCGAGGACCCGGATCGCCTCGCGCACCCGTGCAGCCGTCGCGGCAGCGACCGGGCGCGGCCCGTCGTGCACGACGTAGCTGACGACCGAGGTGCTCACGCCCGCGTACCGGGCGACGTCCGCGCGGGTGACCGCCCTCGGGTTGGTCGGCAGGCTCACTGGATCACCTTCGTCGGTCGGTCGGTCGACCGCTCGCGGCCGACAGGAGCGGCCCGGCTCCGTCGCGGGACGGGGCCGGGCCGGGCCGCACGAGGCGGGTTACTCGCTCGCGATCCTAGACGAGACGGTGCTGGTGACGGGTTCGGGTGCGTCCCCGTGGTCCGGCACCGGGAGCCGGACGCCGCCCTGCAGGGCCGAGCGGTGCGCGACGATGCCGGGCAGCGTGTACCGCGCGGCGACCCAGGCGTTCACCGGGGGCAGCGTCCCGTCGACGACCGCGCGGACGAAGTCGTCGACCAGGAAGTGGTGACTGCCCTCGTGTCCGGTCGGCACCCCGTCGAACTCGTCCGGCAGCCGGTCGACGTCGTGCACGGGGGCGTAGCCGGACACGAACGCGTCGCGGAGGGCCGGATCGACGTCGGCGAGACGCGGGTCGTCGAGCTCCATCGTCGGGCGGGTGTCGATCTGGTCGCTGACGTCGTGCACGGCCTCCTTGTCCTGCCACACGCTGACGGTGGCGAGCTGCTCGAAGCTGGCCTCGGTGCCGAAGTACCGGAAGCGGGACTCGCGGAGGTGCGACGGGTAGCCGACCCGGCGCATCTCGTTGATCCGGACGACGCCGCCGTTGTCGAGCTCGAAGAGGGCGGTCGCGTTCGAGAAGTCGTTGTCGAACTGGCTGACCTCCTTGTCGAAGACCCCGTCGTCGCGGTCGTCCTTGACGCCGATGCAGCTGACGCTGACCGCGTGCCCGGGGATCGCGCCGAGGACACCACCGACCGAGTGCGTCGGGTAGAGCATGGGCGGGTAGCTCGCGGTGCGCTTCCACTGCTCGCCGCCGCTGTACTGGTAGGCGGCGTAGAAGCCGAGGTCCATGTCGTGGACGTAGTCGCCCTCGGCGTAGAACACCCGGCCGAAGGCGCCCTCGGCGACCCGCTTCCGCGCGAAGACGGTGGCCGGGTTGTAGTGGCTCGTCTCACCCATCATGTAGGTCAGCCCGGTCTCGCGGACGGCCTCGATGATCGCGGCGATCTCGTCCTCCGTGATCGCCATCGGCACGGCGGAGTAGACGTGCTTGCCGGCCCGGAGTGCGCGGACGACGAGCGGGCCGTGCGTCCAGCGCTGCGTGAAGATCGCGACGGCGTCGACGTCCGAGGCGAGGACGGCATCGAAGTCCTCGAGCGTGCCGTCGAGGTGCTGGGCGGCGACGAGGTCCTCGGCACGCCCCTCGACGACGTCGGTGACGAACACCCGGTCGACGTCCGGGTGGATCTTGAAGAGCTTGGCGAACTGGGGCGCGAACTGGCCGGCTCCGACCATTCCGATGCTGATCATCAGTGACCTTCCGAGGTGGGGGGGACGTGTCGCCGAGCAGGCCGCTCCGTCACGATCGCGGCCCAGCATGGCACAGCGTTCTACACGTGACAACCCCTTGGAGCGCGCAAAGACTCCATGCTTGTGAGGGGGAGTCCCCACGTGTAGATTCCCGGCCACGGACTGCCGACGTCAGTCCACCGCAGACGAAGGAGTCGCGATGGCCACCGAGAGCCCCTTGTCACCACCCCTGGTGACGGCACCACCACGGACCGGACGGAGCGCCGACCCGGCACGTGCCCGGACCACCACGCCACGCCGCCGCCGACGGAACGACCTGTGGCTCGCGCTCGTGTTCATCGCCCCGGCGTCGATCGGCTTCGCGGTCTTCCTGCTCTGGCCGACGATCCGGGGGATCTGGCTCAGCTTCACCACGTACAACCTGCTCACCCCGCCGGTCTTCACGGGCCTGCAGAACTACGAGCGCCTGGTCCAGGACTCGATCTTCTGGAACTCGATGGCCGTCACGGTCGAGTACGTGGTGCTGAACATCGGCTTCCAGACGGTCCTGGCGCTCTTCATCGCCGTCATGATGCACCGGCTCACGCAGTCGACCTTCGTGCGGGGCATCGTGCTGGCGCCCTACCTCGTGTCGAACGTCGTCGCGGCGCTCATCTGGCTCTGGATCCTCGACACGCAGCTCGGCATCGGCAACGAGGTCCTGTCGGCGATCGGCGTCGGTCGCATCCCGTTCCTGCAGAGCGACGTCTGGGGCATCCCGACCATCGCCTTCATCAACGTCTGGCGGAACGTCGGCTACACCGCGCTCCTCATCTTCGCCGGCCTGCAGGCACTGCCCGAGAGCGTCTACGAGGCGGGCCGCATCGACGGGGCGAGCGAGTGGAAGATGTTCTGGCGCATCACAGTGCCGCTGCTCCGCCCGATCCTGTCGCTCGTCCTGATCATCACGATCATCGGGTCGTTCCAGGTGTTCGACACGGTGGCGATCACCACCCAGGGCGGGCCCGCCAACGCGACGAACGTCGTGCAGAACTACATCTACAACCTGGCCTTCGGCCGGTTCCAGTTCGGGTACGCGTCCGCCGTCTCGGTGGCACTCCTCGTCGTCCTGAGCATCATCACGGTCGTCCAGTACCGGCTCTCGCGTTCCGGCGAGAGCGACCTGGACTGACGGCCATCGAAGCAACCGGAAGCGAGTCGACGATGACCAGCACCCTGCCCCCGGTGGTCGAACCCACCACCACGCGCGCCCTCACCACACGCGGCGCGAAGCCCCCGCGCCCGAAGCCCTCGGTCGGACGGGTGCTCGCCTGGACCGCGATGATCGCCGTGATCGCCGTGACCCTGTTCCCCTTCTACTGGATCCTCCGCACGGCGCTGTCGTCGAACGGGGCGATCTCCACCGACCCGACCTCACTGCTCCCGACCGGCTTCAGCCTGGGCGGGTTCGAGCGGGTGTTCGGCCTGCAGTCCACCGAGGAGGCCCTGGCGCAGGGCGGCTCCGGCGCGGCGATCAACTTCTGGCAGTACCTGCTCAACTCGGTCGTCACCGCGACGATGATCACGGTCGGACAGGTGTTCTTCTCCGCCGGCGCCGCCTACGCCTTCGCCCGGCTGCGGTGGCCCGGACGCGACAAGGTCTTCGGGGTGTTCCTCGCCGGGCTCATGGTCCCCACGATCTTCACGCTCCTGCCGAACTTCACCCTGATCAAGTCACTCGGTCTGGTCGACACCCTGCTCGGGATCGCGCTGCCCTCGATGCTGATGACCCCCTTCGCGGTGTTCTTCCTGCGGCAGTTCTTCCTCGGCATCTCCCGCGAGGTCGAGGAGGCCGCGCTCATCGACGGCGCCGGGAAGGTCCGGGTGTTCTTCCGGCTCGTCCTGCCGATGGCCTCCGCGCCGATCGCGACGCTGGCGGTCCTCACCTACATCACCGCGTGGAACGACTACTTCTGGCCGCTCATGGTGTCGTACACGGACAGCTCCCGGGTGCTCACGGTCGCGCTGGGCGTCTTCAAGTCGCAGACCCCGCAGTCCGGCACCGACTGGGCGGGCCTCATGGCGGCGACCCTGGTCGCCGCGCTCCCGATGATCGTGCTGTTCGGCGTCTTCGCCAAGCGCATCGTCAACTCCATCGGCTTCTCCGGGATCAAGTAGGGAACCCCAGCACATGACGCACTCCATCTCCCGACGCGCACTGTTCGCCGGCGGTGCCTCGGCCCTGGCGCTCGGCGCCCTCGCCGCCTGCTCGTCACCGAGCAACCCGAACCCGCGCAGCGGCGCGACCGGCACGGTGTCCTACTGGCTGTGGGACGCGAACCAGCTCCCCGCCTACCAGGCCGTCGCGAAGGCCTTCGAGCGTGAGGAGCCCGACATCCGGATCCGCATCACCCAGCTCGGGTGGAGCGACTACTGGACGAAGCTCACCGCCGGGTTCATCGCCGGTACCGCGCCCGACGTCTTCACCGACCACCTGTCGAAGTTCCCGCAGTTCGCCGACCTCGACGTGCTCTACGAGCTGGACGAGCTCGAGGCGACGAGCGCGATCCGCGACGACGACTACCAGTCCGGTCTCGCGCAGCTCTGGAAGGGTCGGGACGGGCACCGCTACGGGTCACCGAAGGACTGGGACACGGTCGCGATGTTCTACGACCGGAACGTGATCGCGAAGGCCGGCTACACCGCCGAGGACCTCGCCGCCCTCGAGTGGAACCCGGACGACGGCGGGAGCTTCGAACGGGCGGTCGCGCACCTGACGATCGACGGCAAGGGGCGCCGCGGCGACGAGCCCGGGTTCGACAAGTCGGACGTGGCGGTCTACGGCATCAGCGCCAACGGCAGCGGTGGCGACGGGTTCGGGCAGACGCAGTGGTCGCCGTTCACCGGCTCGATCGATTGGTTCTACACGAACAGGAACCCCTGGGGGAACGCGTTCCGCTACGACGACCCCGCGTTCCAGAAGACGATCTCCTGGTACTTCGGGCTCGCCGAGAAGGGCTACATGCCGAAGTACGGGGTGTTCTCCACGACGACCGGTCCGGACGTGCAGCTCGGGTCGAAGAAGGTCGCGCTGTCGTTCAACGGGTCGTGGATGATCGGCGCCTACGCCAACCTGCAGGGCGTCGACGTCGCCATCGCACCGACACCGAAGGGGCCGATCGGGCACCGCGCGTCGATGTTCAACGGCCTGGGTGACTCGATCACCAAGCAGGCCAGGAACCCCGAGGCCGCAGCGAAGTGGGTGGCGTTCCTCGGCAGCGCCGCGGCGCAGGAGATCGTCGGCCGCGCAGGCATCGTCTTCCCGGCCCGCCGGTCGGGCACCGACGCCGCGGTCGCCGCGTTCCGGGAGCGCGGGCTCGACGTCTCCGCGTTCACCGAGCAGGTGGCGGACGGCACGACGTTCCTGTTCCCCGTCACCCGGAACCCCGCCGACGTGCAGGCGCTCGTGCAGCCTGCGTTCGACGGCATCTACGCGAACGGCAGGCCCGTCTCGACGCTGACCGGCGTGAACGAGCAGGTCAACACGCTCCTCGCGCTGACCTGAGCGGTGGCTCCGGCCGTGCGCCGCACACCGGCGTGCCCTGCCGCCCACCGACGCGGTCGTCCGCACACCGCACCCGACTGCGGTGTGCGGACGACCGCGTTGACCCTCCGCCCGAGCAGGACACAGACTGGCGCCGATGACGCAACTCACCTCACTCGTGTACATGTCCGTCGCCGTCGACGAGATGACCGACGACCAGCTGGTCGCCATGCTCCGTGAAGCCCGCCTGCGCAACGACGCGCTCGGTGTCTCCGGGCTCCTGCTCGCGAAGGGCGGCCGCTTCATGCAGGTGCTCGAGGGTCCGTCCTGGAGCGTCGAGGACCGCTTCGCCGCGATCGAGCGCGACACCCGCCACCACGACGTCAAGTCGCTCTCCCGCGAGGACATCGACACCCGCCGCTTCGACGGCTGGTCGATGGCCTTCGGCAACCCCTCGGACCTCGAGGTCCGCGACGAGCCCGGCTTCAACACCTTCCTCACCGAGCGCTCCGGCCTGCCGGCCGACCTGGCCGGCTCGCCGGCCGACTGGCTGCTCCGCTGGTTCCGCGGGCGCGACCTGCAGGACGTGCCCGAGGAGCGGATGACCCTGGCCCGTCACGCCGCCTAGTCGTCGTTCCCGACGCCCCAGCGCGACCACCCTCGGACTGGAGGCACGGTGCAGGCCCGCACCGTGCCTCCCGTCCGTGACACTGGTCACGTGGGGAAACGTGAGCAGATCTTGGTGGCCACGGCGGAGGAGTTCGACCGTGTCGGCTTCGCCGCCACGTCGATCGCCGCCGTCGCACGGCGCGCCGGCGTCGCGCAGGGGACGCTGCACTTCCACTTCCCCACGAAGCTCGCACTCGCCCTCGGCGTGATCGACGAGCAGAACGCGCGGACCTTCGCCGAGGTGAGCCACGACGCCACCTCGCCGACGGCCGCGCTGATCGGTGCGTCGAAGCAGATCGCGGACCTGCTCCGCACCGACCCGATCGTCCGCGCCGGCATCCGGCTGTCGCTCGAACGCGGCGAGTTCTCCGGCGCGACGTCGTCGTTCTACGAGCAGTGGATCGGCGGGATCGTCGACGTGTTCCGGTTCGCGATCGGCAGCGGGGAGCTGGAGACCGACCTCACCCCGGAGGAGCTCGGCGGATCGGTCGTGCCGTACTTCACCGGCGTGCAGCTGGTCGCCGAGGTGCGGAGCGGCCGCGCGGACCTCGACCCCGCCGTCGCGGTGATGTGGCGGGTGGTCGTGCAGGCGACCGCCGCCCCGGCGCACCGGGCGCGGTTGCTCGGGGTGGTCGCGGACACGTTCGTCACGACGGTCTGAACCGGGTCAGCCGCCGGGCGGGCGGCCGGCGTCAGCGGTCGGAGTCGGCGTCCGGCGTCGGCGGGCGGCGTCAGCGGTCGGTGAGCTCGCGGTCGCGGAACCACTTGAGCAGCCACGCGGCGCTCGTGCCGTCGAACTCGGGGGTGAAGTCCATCGTGCCGGACAGGAACGGGCTGAAGCCGTCCTCGGTCGCGACGTCGGTGTCGTCGAGCGACCGGTAGGCCATCGACCAGCCGTCGAACCGTCGGCGCTCGATGTCCTCGCGGACCAGCGACTTGACGCCGTCGTGACGGGGGTCGCGCGCGATCGCACCGAAGCGGTCGTCCACGCTCCACGCCGGGCCCTCGAGCAGCTGCATGAACCGCCCGCCCTTCGCCACGAGCAGCCCGGACACCCCGAGCGCCTCGTTCCGCAGCCGTGACTCGCGCAGGAGCTCGGCGAGTGCATCGTCGTCGAAGGGCACCGCGGAGCGGCTCATGTAGACGATGGAGACGAGCACCGGACCATCTTCGTGCATGACCGGCGTGGCGCCGACCACTGTCCGCCATCCGCTTCGCGCACCGTCGGCCCGGGTGCCTAGGATCGACCGCATGGCGACCGTCCTCCTCGTCCGGCACGGACGCACCACCGCGAACGCGACCGGCGTCCTGGCGGGTCGCACCGCCGGGGTCGTCCTCGACCGGGTCGGCCGCGAGCAGGCCGACCGTGCCGCCGAGCGCATCGCACCGATCCCCCTCGCCGCGCTGGTCACGAGCCCGCTCGAGCGCTGCCGGCAGACCGCCCGTGCCCTGCTCGCCCGCCAGCAGGGCAGCCCCGACGTGCGCGTCGAACGGGCGATCACGGAGGCCGACTACGGCGACTGGCAGGGCCGCAAGCTCACGGACCTGGCGAAGGAGCCGCTGTGGCGAACGGTCCAGGCGAACCCGAGCGCCGTGGTGTTCCCCGGTGGCGAGTCCATGCAGACCATGCAGTCCCGTGCCGTCGCCGCGATCCGCCGCATCGACGCCGAGGTCGAGGCCGAGCACGGTCCGACCGCCGTCTGGGTCGCGGTGAGCCACGGCGACATCGTGAAGTCCGTCCTCGCCGACGCCCTCGGCATGCACCTCGACCTGTTCCAGCGGATCGCCGTCGGCCCGGCGTCGGTGTCGGTCGTCCGCTACGGCGAGCACCGGCCCGAGGTCGTCGCGACGAACACCGACTCGGGCGACCTGTCGTGGCTCGCTGCGGCGCCGGCCCCCTCGGGCGACACCGCGGTCGGCGGCGGAGCCGGGCACGACGGGACGCGCTCGTCCGACGGGGCGGGCGACGGTCGGCCGGGGACTGCTCGACCCTGAACGGACGGAGCCGCACGCTCCTACAATCGGGTCATGCCCACCATCGTGCACGGCTTCGACTGGCCGGAACGTCTCGTCGTCGGGACGGTCGGCCGCCCGGGCGAGCGCGCCTTCTACCTGCAGGCGCGCGACGGCAAGCGGGTGACCAGCGTCGCCCTCGAGAAGGAGCAGTCGGCGGTGCTCGCGGACAAGGTCGCCGAGCTCCTCGACGAGGTCGCGACGGTCGAGGACAACCGCTTCAGCGTCCCGCCGGCGGCGCCGTCCGAGCTCCGCGACGCCGCCCCGCTCGACCAGCCGGTGGAGCCCGAGTTCCGTGCGGGTGCCCTGAGCCTGGGGTTCGACCCGGCGACCGCGCAGGTGGTCATCGAGGCGTACCCGATCGAGGACGAACTCGAGATCGTCACCGAGACGAACGAGGACGGTGACGAGGTCGAGGCCGTCGTCGAGATGCCCGAGCCAGCCGAGGTCTTCCAGGTGAAGATCCCCGTCGGCAGCGCCCGGGCCTTCGTCGAACGCACGCGCGAGGTCGTCGCGGCAGGTCGACGCCCCGGCGACGCGTGAGCCCCGAGGAATGAGCCCCGCCGCATGAGCGACGCTGCACCCCGGTACGACGGCCCGCTGACGATCCGGGCGCGCATCCGCGAGGCGTCGAACGCCACCTTCCTCGCCGAGCTCGACGGTGAGTCCGTCGTGTACAAGCCGATCGAGGGGGAGCGTCCGCTGTGGGACTTCCCCGACGGCACCCTCGCCGGCCGTGAGGTGGCCGCACACCTGGTCTCGGAGGCCTTCGGGTGGGGCGTCGTGCCGCCCACGTGGCTGGGCGACGGCCCGTTCGGCCTCGGCATGGTCCAGCGCTGGCAGGACGTCGACCCGGAGCAGGACGCCGTCGACCTGGTGCCGACCGACGAGGCCGACGCCGAGGGCACCCCGTGGCTGCCCGTGCTCGAGGCGATCGACGAGCACGACCAGCCGGTCACGCTCGTGCACGAGGACACCGCGGCGCTCCGCCGGATGGCCGTGTTCGACGTGGTGGTGAACAACGCCGACCGCAAGGGCGGGCACGTGCTCGCCATGCCCGACGGGCACCGTTACGGCGTCGACCACGGGCTGACCTTCCACGTGGACCACAAGCTCCGCACGGTCCTGTGGGGCTGGATCGGGGAACCGCTCGACCCGGACGAGCTCGAGGGGCTCGACCGCGTGTCCGAGGCGCTCCGGGGCGACCTCGGCGTCGCGCTGGCCGAGCACCTGACCCGCGGGGAGATCGACAACCTGCGGGCCCGTTGCGCGGCGCTGCGCGCGGTCGGGATGTTCCCGCCGCCGCCCGGGAACGGCCCCGCCGTCCCCTGGCCGCTCTTCTGACGGACGGGAGGCGCGGCACCGGCCGGCACCGCGCCTCCCGTCCGGCGGGTGGTGGCGTTCAGCCCGTCCAGTCGTCGCCGAACAGGGACGTGCCTCCGCGCCGGGCTCCGAGGTACGACCCGACCACGGCGGCCCCGAGGTCGTCGTTCTCCGGTGCGACGACCGAGCCGTCCACCCGCCGAGCCATCGCGTCGACGAACCGCGCCAACCCGGGGTCGTCACCGAGCCGGAAGAACGTCGTCTGCGCGCCGAGCCGGCCGGCGTTCTCGAGCTCGCGGACGGTCAGCGCGATCGTCACCGGGTCGGGTGGGTAGCCGAACCAGACCTGCCCGTTCGGCTCGAGGTGCGACGTCGGCTCGCCGTCGGTCACGACCAGCAGCACGGGCTGGGCCGTCGGGTGCTTCCGGAAGTGCCGGTTCGCCAGCAGCAGGGCGTGGTGCAGGTTCGTGCCCTTGTCCCACTGCGCGTCCAGGCCGACGAGCTGGTCGACGTCCATCACCTCGGCTTCGCGACCGAAGGCGACGAGCTGCAGGTCGTCCCCGCGGAACCGGGTGCTGACGAGGGTGTGGAGCGCGAGGGCGGTGCGCTTCATCGGGACCCAGCGGTCCTCCATCGCCATCGAGAACGACGTGTCGACGAGCAGCGCGACACAGGCCTGCGTCCGGGCCTCGGTCTCCTGCACCTCGACATCGTCGATCGTCAGGCGGACGCCCGCGCCGGTCCGTCCGTCGGCCGCCGTCCGGACCAGGGCGTTCGTGATCGACCGGGGGAGGTCCCACGGTTCGGTGTCGCCGAACGCCCACGGACGCGTCGCACCGGAGGGCTCACCGGACGCGCCGGACCGACGGAGGTCGCGGGCACCCTGGCGCCCCGACATCCGCTCGGCGACGTCCTTGAGCAGGCTCTTGCCGAGCTGCCGCATCGCCTTCGGGCTCAGGCGGAGCTGCCCGTCCGAGCCGCGCTTCAGGGCCCCGGAGTCCCGGAGGGCCTGCTCCAACCGCTGCAGGGTCCGGGCGTCGACCGTTGCCTCGTCCCCGAGCTGGCGCTGCAGGGCATCGAGGTCGAGGTCGGCCAGGTCGGATCCCGGACCGGACTGCGCGAGCTGCTCGGCCAGGGCATCGAGGTCGGCGATGTCCTGGAAGACGCCGGTGCCGTCGCCGAGCCCGAGGCCCTGCTCGCCGTCCATCCGCTCCGAGCCGCCCCAGTCCTCGCCGGGACGGAGCGCACGGAGGTTGTCGTCGAGCTGCCCGAGCTGGCTCATCAGGTCCGGCGAACCGAACGCCTGCTGTGCCAGGGCATCGAGCTCGTCGCGCTGCTCCTGCGTCATCGAGTTCCGCATCCGCTGGGCGGCAGCGGCTCGTGCGGCGAGGTCGTCGAGCAGCTCCTCGACGTTCTCCGGGTCGGACGGGAAGTGCTGCCCGTGCTGCGCCATGAAGGCGTCGAACTG
Source organism: Curtobacterium sp. HSID17257 (assembly GCF_003989515.1). GTDB lineage: Bacteria > Actinomycetota > Actinomycetes > Actinomycetales > Microbacteriaceae > Curtobacterium. The sequence goes on along the minus strand of NZ_RBLU01000006.1, from coordinate 11,489 downwards.
CTCCTGCGTGTCGGTACCCCGTCGGTGGTCCTCGAGCAGCTGGTTGAGGTCGCGCATCATGTCGGACACGGCCGCGCGGTCCTCGTCGCTCGCGTTCTCGAGCGCCTGCTTCATGCCGGCGAACCGCTGGTCGAGCACCTCGCGTCCGAGCAGGTCCTTGATCTCGTCGTACTTCTGCCGGGCGGTCGGGCTCTTCCACTCGTAACCGTTCAGCTCCCGCACGGCGCTCGCGGGCGACGGCGGCAGGCTGTCGAGCTGCATCTCGGCCAGGGCGCGGTCGCCGTCGTCGAGGTCGACGTTCCGGGCGAGCTCACCGCGCTCGGCGAGCAGGGCCTCGTCGAGGAGCTCCTTGACCTGCTGCAGGGTGCCGTCGAGGTTGTTCCGGCTGGTGAGCTCGCGCCGTCGTTCGGCGACGCGACGCATCAGGTCGTCGAGTCCGCGCTGGGTCTGGCCGCCGCGCCGGAGGAACTCGCGGAGGGCGCGCTCGGGCGAGGTGCCGCCCATGACGTCCTCGCCGATGGCGTCGAGCGCCTCGGACAGGTCGACCGGGGGAGCGAGCGGATCCGGCCCGCCCCCGTACTTCCCGTAGGAGGCAGTCTTCCCGTACCGGGCGTCGCGGGTCAGGCGGCGGTTCTGCCGACTAGCCATAGACGGCCTCGCCGCCCCCCGACTCCTTGCTGATGCGTCGAGCGAGGAAGAGCCCCTCGAGTGCGAGCTCGATCGCGCCTGCCCGCTCGCCGTCGTCCGTCGCACCGAGCCGCTCGCAGACCTGGTCGTAGACGTCCGACTCGCCGATCGAGGGCAGTCCCTCGAGGAACGCGCGGGCGCTGACCTGCTCGCCGGTGGTCACCATCGTGCCGCCGTCGAGCGCCTCGACGAGGACGCTGAAGTCGATGCCGCGGAACCGCGAGCGGACGGTCTCGGCGGTCGCGGTGCGGAGCAGGTGCTCGAGGACCTCGTCGGCACGGTCCTCTTCGCCGTTCTCGAACTCGATCTTGCCGCCGAGGACGTCGACCGCGGTCTCGAGGTCGATCGGCCGGGCGACGGGGTGCTCCTCGCCCTGCCGCGCCGCGCGGTGCACGGCTGCGGCGGAGATCGTCTCGGCCCCGGCGATGGCGAAGCGCGCGCTGACGCCGCTGCGCTGGTCGACGGCGCTGGACTGCCGGAGGGCGCGGGTGAAGCGGGCGAGGATCTCGATCAGGGCGTCGGGGACCTCCGCGGTGAGCTGGGCCTCCTGCCGGATGACCGCGACCTCGTCCGCGAGCTCGATCGGGTAGTGCGTGCGGATCTCGGCGCCGAAGCGGTCCTTCAGCGGCGTGATGATCCGGCCACGGTTCGTGTAGTCCTCGGGATTCGCGCTGGCCACGACCAGGACGTCGAGGGGCAGGCGCAGCACGTAGCCGCGGATCTGCACGTCGCGCTCCTCCATCACGTTGAGCATCGCGACCTGGATGCGCTCCGCGAGGTCGGGGAGCTCGTTGATCGCGACGATGCCGCGGTGGCCGCGGGGGATCAGGCCGAAGTGGATGGTCTCGGGGTCGCCGAGGCTGCGCCCTTCCGCGACCTTCATCGGGTCGACGTCGCCGATCAGGTCGGCGACGCTGGTGTCCGGGGTCGCGAGCTTCTCGACGTAGCGCTCGTCGCGGTGGACCCACGAGACCGGCAGGGCGTCGCCGAGCTCCTCGGTACGACGGATGCTCGCCGTCGTGATCGGTTCGAACGGGTGCTCGCCGAGCTCGGACCCGGTGATCACCGGGGTCCACTCGTCGAGCAGTCCCTGCAGGGTGCGGAGCAGACGGGTCTTCCCCTGCCCGCGTTCGCCGAGCAGCACGACGTCGTGCCCGGCGATGAGCGCGCGTTCGAGCTGGGGGATGACGGTCGTCTCGAACCCGTGCAGACCGGGCCAGGGGTCGCGGCCCTCGCGCAGGGCCCGGAGGAGGTTGTCGCGGATCTCGGCGCGGACCGACTTCTGGACGTGCCCAGCAGCGCGGAGCTCGCCGACCGTGTGGATGTCAGGTCGGGTCACGGTCCGCACGCTACGCCCGCGCACCGACATGCGGACGTCAGCCGCGAGACGGACCCACCACGCGCCTCCCGTCCGCCTCGTGTCAGCTGACGACCGCGTCCCTGTACTGCGAGACGCCCTCGACCACGTGAGACGCCCCCGGATCCGGCGGCGTCTCACCGCGTCGGGTGCGTCTCGTGCCGACGCCGGCGTCTCGCTGTCGAACGTGCCGGGACGGGCGGCGGGAGCGTCAGCCGAACAGGCGGCGCGACGCGATCTCGGCGCCCTCGGCGAGCACGCGCAGCTTCGCCCAGGCGACGTCCGAAGCGACGAACTCGTAGCTCGCGAACGTGGCCAGGCCGCAGTCCGTCCCCGCGACGATCCGCGTGGGGTCGCCGACGGCCTCCGCGGCCTCGACGATCCGGTTCGCGACGAGCTGCGGGTGTTCCAGGTAGTTCGTCGTCACGTCGATCACGCCGGGCACGAGCACCGCGCCGTCGGGCAGCGGCAGGTCGCTGAACGCCGGGAACTCGTGCGCGTGCCGAGGGTTGCCGAACGGGATGCTGAAGGACCCGACCTCCGCCCGGTACAGGTGGGGGAGCAGCACGTCGACCGGCACGTCGTCCTGGTGCGGGCCCTGCCAGTTGCCGTAGCAGACGTGCAGTCGCGTCCGTTCCTTCGGGATGTTCCGCAGCGCGTGGTTGAGCGCGTCGACGTGCAGGTCCACGGCGGCGAGGAACTCGTCGAGCGACGCGTCGCCGAAGTGGATGACCCGCTCCATGGCGAGGTCGGGGGCGTCGAGCTGCAGGACGTGCCCCCGCGCGACGATCTCCTCGTACTCGACGCGGAGCTGTTCGGCCAGGGCGAAGACGTACTCGCGGTGGTCGCGGTAGTGCGGGTTCTCGTCGTCGAGCAGCAGGGTCGTCGCGACGATGCCGGGTGTCGCGGCCGAGATGAAGGTGCCCGCCGGGATGCGCCCGGCGGCGGCGTTGCGGGCGAGTTCGCGCTCGAAGCCGTCGAGGTCCTCGCGGATGCCGGCGCGCTCCTGGTCGTACTCGAGCAGGCCCTGGGCGAGCGGGGTGTCCCACACCCGCGCGAACTCGGCGCCCTCGTCGATCTGCCGGGCCTGGAACGCCGCGTACTCCGGGAACTTCACGCTGTCGAGCGTGGGCTTGCGGTGCCCTGACCCGCCGAAGCCGGACAGCCGCTCGCGGATGTACGTGGAGAAGCCGACGCGCGGGACCTCGCCGTCGTTCACGACGTCGATCCCGGCGTCGAGCTGCGCGTCGACGGTCCGCGCGAGGACGGCGGCGGTCTCGTCACGGAGCGCCTGTTCGTCGTACGGCTTCCCCTGGTCGCGGGCGACGAGCAGCGCGGTCAGCTCGGGCGTCCGCGGGAGGGACCCGGTGTGCGTGGTCAGGATGCGGTCGGTCGAGTTCTGCAGCGGCACGTCGGCCACGGTACCGAGGCGGACGCGCGACGGGTGCGGACGTGACGCCGCGCGTCACCCGGCACGGGGCGGACGGGAGGCGCGGTTCGGGCCCGTCCCGCGCCTCCCGTCCGCCTTGCACGACTTCCTGAATCTGTGAGGACGTAAAGCTGCGCTGGCACTGGGAACCAGCCTGGAATCTCCGGAGTACGGTCCGCTCTCGTGAGCAGTACGACGAACGGGGCGATCAAGAGCCTGGTCCCCGCCAGGATGGACAGACTGCCGTGGACGCGGTTCCACTGGAGCGTCGTGGTCGGGTTGGGGGTCTCGTGGATCCTCGACGGACTCGAGATTCAGATCGTGTCGAACGCCGGCTTCCAGGCAGACCTCGACCTGTCGACGCAGCAGGTCACCCTGCTCGGGACCATCTACCTGGTCGGACAGGTCGTCGGAGCGCTCGTCTTCGGGCGCATGTCGGACCGCCTCGGGCGTCGGAAGCTCTTCATCCTCACACTGGCGATCTACCTGATCGGCTCGGGCATCGCGGGCCTGGCGCAGGACTTCTGGTTCCTCGCGGCGTTCCGGTTCGTCGCGGGCCTCGGCATCGGCGGTGAGTACGCGGCGATCAACTCGGCGATCGACGAGCTCATCCCGTCGAAGTACCGCGGTCACGTGGACATCGCGATCAACGGCACGTACTGGGGTGGTGCCGCGCTCGGCGCCTTCGCCAACATCTACCTGCTCGACACGTCGATCTTCGCCGAGAACATCGGGTGGCGCATCGGGTTCTTCCTCGGCCCGGTGCTCGGCATCGCGATCATCTTCCTGCGGCGGCACATCCCGGAGAGCCCACGGTGGCTCATGACGCACGGGCGCGAGGAGGAGGCCGAGCGCACGGTCTCCGAGATCGAGGCCTCGGTCGAGAAGTCGACCGGGCACCGGCTGCCCGACGTCGACCAGTCGAAGGCCATGACCGTCACGCCGCTCGACAAGGTCGGGTTCCTGACGATCGCCAAGGTGCTGCTCAAGCAGTACCCGACCCGCACCCTGGTGGGCGCGACGATGATGATCACGCAGGCGTTCCTCTACAACGCGATCTTCTTCACGTACGCCCTGGTGCTCACGAACTTCTTCGGCCTGAAGACCGCCGAGACGGCCGTCTACTTCTTCCCGTTCGCCATCGGCAACCTGCTGGGGCCGATCCTGCTCGGCCGCTTCTTCGACACCTGGGGTCGGCGGCAGATGATCTTCCTGACGTACCTGGTGTCCGGGCTCGTCCTGGCGACCTCGGCGTTCCTGTTCCGTGCGGATGCGATCAGCGCCACCGTGCAGGTCGTGTTCTGGTGCGTCTCCTTCTTCTTCGCCTCGGCCGGGGCGTCGAGCGCGTACCTCACCGTGAGCGAGATCTTCCCGCTCGAGCTGCGGTCGCAGGCGATCTCGTACTTCTTCGCGCTGGCGCAGATCTTCGGTGCGGTCGCGCCCGCGATCTACGGCGCGTTCATCGGGGACGGGTCGTCGCGCGAACCGCTCTTCTGGGGGTACCTGCTCGGTTCGGCGGTGATGATCGCCGGCGGGATCGTGGCGTTGATCTTCGGGGTCGACGCGGCGCGCAAGGGACTCGAGGACATCACCCAACCGCTGTCCGTGCTCACCGGCGAGTCCAAGAAGTAAGATTTCGTATACGTGATGTTTAGCGCCGAGACCCTCCCGCTGGGAGGGTCTCGGCATGTCACTCCTCCACATCCCGACACCGACCGGATCGTTCCACCGGTCGCCCACCCCCGGAACCCCCGGTGGTCGTCGTGCGTGACCCTGGGGCGATGGATCGGTCATCGTCCTCGGGGAACGACCGGGTCCCCGACCCGAACGGCATCCGGCGCAGCCTGCTGCGGGACGCCGTCTTCCTCAAGCTGCTCGAGAACGTCCTGCGCGGGGTCTACCGGCGGGGGCAGCGGCTCCGGCTCGACGACATCGCCCGCGACATGCAGGTCTCGCGGACACCTGTGCGCGAAGCGCTCGTCCCGCTCGAGTCGCTGCGGCTCGTCAGCGTGCAGCGCTACGTCGGGGTCGTCGTCGCGCCTTGGTCCGTCGGTCAGATGGTCGAGCGGCTCCGGGTCGCTCGGGCGATGATCGCCGATCCCGCGCCCGGGTGCCAGGGTGTCGACGAGCCCTTCGATGCGCACGTGCTCCGGTCCTGCCTGACCGAGGCCGGGGCGCTCGTCGAGCTCGGCGCCTGGTACCTGCGACGGCGTGGTGCGATCGTCAGTGCCGACTGGCTCGCGGCGCAGCGGGCCGTACTCGACACGTTCTTCACCGACGACGTCGCCGTGGCGAACGGGATCGACGCCGTCGTCGGGCGGCGCGCTCGGGTGCAGCAGGTCGAGCGGGCTGCCGCTGCGGCGGAGCGAGGACAGCTCGACCTGTGCGCGTCCGAGCTCCTGGGGTTGGCCGAGGACCTCATCGCGTTGCCGGACCGGTTCCGCTCGGCTGCCTGAGGTGTGGCGAGGGCAGCACACGGTGACGAGCACCCAGAGCGGGGGCGCGGACCGGGTCCGCGCCCCTCGACCGTCCCCGTCCGGGCCGCCGCGATCGAGTGCGTCGGGCTCGGCAGAAGGGGGGATGGTGTCTGGTGCTGTGTCGCGGCGACAGGGGAGGTGATGCCCCCGGAACGTGATGTCCGCGTCCCGTCGATGCTAGGCGTCGGGGTACGACCCGACAACCCCCACCTGTCCCCACTTCAGGGGACCCGGCGATCGAGCCGACGTGACCGTGTCGTCGCGTGAGGTCGAGAGGACGCTCGTCCTCCTGTATGGTGGGACACGCGCTCGAGAGAGCGCACGGAGACGTCGCATAGTCCGGCCGAGTGCACCACCCTGCTAAGGTGGAGTCCCCTTTGAGGGGACCGAGGGTTCAAATCCCTCCGTCTCCGCACCACACAGAACCCCCGCCACCGGCGGGGGTTCTGTCGTTCCGGCACGGTGCGCCCGAGCTCCCGGCGAGCGCGGTGCCTCGGCGGCGTCTCGGTCTGCCCGTTACCGTTGGCCCGTGCTCCGCTCGTCCGCCCGCTCCGTCGTCGTCGTCGCCCTGGTCGTGACCGCCACCGCGCTCACCGGCTGCGCCGACACGTCCGCTGCCCACGGTCCCGCGGTCGAGGCGTACGTCGAGCCGGGATCGCCGACGGCCGCCACGCGGGTGCGCGCCGCCGCCGAGCGGGCGGGCACGATCGGCATCGACGGTGTCACGCTCACCGCGGACGGGCAGGGTCTCGCACCACTGCCCGACGGCGTCGACCGACTCGCCCGTGCTGCGGCCCGCGGGGGTGCTCGACCGGAGCTCCTCGTCAGCAACTACTCCGAGACGCTCGCGGACTTCTCGCCGGAGACCGCCTCGGCGCTGCTGGCCGACCCGGTCGCCCGCGAACGGGTCGCCCGGGAGCTGGCGGCGCTGGCGCACGACCACGACTGCGCCGGCGTGCAGATCGACCTCGAATCGCTGCGCGACCGTGACCGCGCGGGACTCGTCGCCTTCGCGGCTGCACTCGACGACGCGGTGCACGACGAGCTCGGCGCCGGAGCCCCGGTGTCGATGGCGGTGATGGCGTCCACCTCGGCGGCGGGCTTCCGGGACACCGGGTACGACCTCGGTCGGCTCGCGGAGCACGTCGACCGGTTCGTGCTGATGACCTACGACCAGCACGGTCCCTGGAGCGCGCCCGGCACGATCGGGGCCCTGCCGTGGGCACAGCGGGTCGTCGAGGCGGCCGAGCACGAGGGGCTGGACGCCGACCGCATCGACCTCGGCGCCGCCGGGTACGGGTACCTGTGGGGCGGACCGGACGCCGGGCAGGTGTCGCCGGCGCACGCCCGAGCCCTGGCCGGCCGTGCCGCGCGGTGGTCGGAGCAGGCAGGGGAGTGGTCGGCGACCCTCGGTGACGGCCGCGAGCTGCACTGGTCGGACGCGCGCTCCTACCGGGCGCGCGTCACGCTGGCACAGCGACTCGGACTGCACGGCGTGGCGCTCTGGTCGCTGACGACGGGGCCACTCCCTCGGTGAGTCGGGAGGAGATGCGGACGGCCGAGCCCGCGGCCGGTCCTTCGTGGTCTCATCCCCCTTCGGTGGCAGCCGGTTAGCATCGACCCGTGCGCATGCTGGGGACTGCACGTCGACTGCTCGGCTCGGAGAGGTCACGCCCTGACCGAGACGGCGCCGCAGCCGATCTCGTCAGGGGTGCGGACGATCATGCGGCTCGCGTCAGATCGGTCGTGGTCAAGCAAGCCGTGATCTCGCTCGGCGTGGCGTTGTTCATCGGACTGCTGCTCGCTTTCAACGAGTTCAGCGCCGGGGCAGCGCAGGGTCCGATCGGAGGTGCGGTGCGGACCGAACCGACCTCGGGTGCGAACGTCATGGCCGCATACGCTCTGTTGAGCGGTTTGCTCTTCGCGTTGCAGGTCAGTGTTCGGTCGCTCAACAAGGAGAGCGATCTCACCGAGCAGATCGACGCGGCTGAAGCTGGTCGTCGGCGGACCGTCGCATTCCTGGCGGTCGTTGCGGGCATGTCCGCGTTCTGGCTGTGCTACCTCTGCTTGTGGTGGTTCGCTCGCCCCGGCGACGAGATCGATCTGCTCCGGATCCTCGGGCCGGTAGGCGCGAGCATCGTGCTCGCGGTCGTGTCAGCAGAGACCTTCGTCGCTGCCGAGCTCCCAGACGACCCGATTCTCCGGCGTGCTGTCCAGCAGCGGAACCTGACAGCGGCGGTCGAAGCACGGGGACGGCTTCCCTCCGGTGGGGAACGTGCGGCATACCTTCGGGCGGTCCTGCTCATCGGCTTGGTCAGTGTGGCGTGTTGGCTCGTCTGGTGGCTGGTCGCCGGACAGGAGCGCCCGCGACTCATCATCGGGTTCGCACTGGTCGCACTCTCCGTGACGATCGGCTGCTTCTTCACCACGATCTCCGCGGTCGTGGCCGTGGCCCGCAGACAGGTGCTCGACGGCGTGATGGTGATCGTCATGCCGGTGCTGATCCTCGTGGTGTACGGCGGGACGACCTGGTTGGCACTCGCGACGTCGAGAGACGCCGCTGACCTCGGCGATGCGTACGGACAGTTGGTCGGATGCATCGTCGTGTTCCTCGGCCCGCCGGCCCTGATCGCGCTCGTCTCCGTGCGCGGGCAGGGGGACGGAGTGGTCGGAGTGGTCATCGTGTTCGCTGCTCGTCGTCTCGATCGCGCAGTCGAGCGGGCAGATGAAGCGCTCGGAGAGGTCAGTCCACGGAGAACCGCATCCCCGTCGCTGGTGGCAGCCTGGTTCTTCTGGCTGCCGGTCGTGCCGCAGCTGCTGCTCAGGGTGGCGAAGGCGGGTGGTGACGGGGACGAGCACCCGATGCGGCTCAGGATCGTTGCGGCTCTGTCCTGGACGTGTCTCGCCGTCTACTGCGTCGTGCTCATCCTTCCGCTTGTTCTCGAGCGCGCCTGACCGGGAACGCGGCCGCGGCGGGAGCGGAGTGCGCCTGGGCAACGGGTGGCGACGCAACGCACCGGATCGGAGCCGGTGGTCAGGGTCCTGCGCAGTGCGTGACGAGAGCGGGATCCCCGACGGAGCCCCTACGCGCCTCCCGTCCGCCGCGAGACAGCGCCCGTGTGTGCCTTCCGGATGATCGGTGACGCATCCTCCGGTGCCTGTCACCGCGCCGTTGTAGCATGCACGACACCTGTCCCGAGACGAGGAGGCCTGCGTGCCGGACCAGACCGACCGAGCCTTCCCGATCGAGCACGTGCGGGCGGTGGGCGACGATGTCGTCGCGGCCGTCTCCACCGTGGTGGACGGCAAGGTCGACGCGATCCGCACGGCCTTCACGGTGATGCTCGCCGAGGGGCACCTGCTCGTCGAGGACGTCCCGGGCGTGGGCAAGACCGTGCTCGCGAAGGCGCTCGGTGCCACGGTCGGCGGGACGGTGAACCGCATCCAGTTCACGTCGGACATGCTGCCCTCCGACGTCACCGGCGTGAACATCTACGACCAGTCGTCGGGCACCTTCCGGTTCTCGCCCGGACCGGTGTTCGCCAACGTCGTCATCGGCGACGAGATCAACCGCACGAGCCCGAAGACCCAGTCGGCCCTGCTCGAGGCGATGGCCGAGGCGCAGGTCACCGTCGACGGCGTGACGCGGCCGCTCGAGTCGCCGTTCATGATCGTGGCCACGCAGAACCCGATCGACATGGAGGGCACCTACCCGCTGCCCGAGGCCCAGCGCGACCGCTTCATGGCCCGCATCGCGATGGGGTACCCGAGCGCCGACGCCGAGCGCCGGATGCTCGCCGCGCGCGGGACCCGTGACCCGCTGTCGTCGCTCCGACCGATCGTCGACGTCCAGACGCTGCGGGCGATCGTGCACGCGGTGCGCGGGGTGCACCTGGCCCCCGACGTCGAGGCCTACATCGTCGCGATCGTCCGTGCGACCCGGTCGCACCCGGACCTCGTGCTCGGCGCGAGCCCCCGCGCGACCCTCCACCTGGCCCAGGCCGCCCGTGCCCACGCCGCGCTGCTCGGCCGCCCGTTCGTCACGCCCGACGACGTCGCCCACCTCGCCCCGCTGATCCTGTCCCACCGGCTCGTCCCGGTCGCCCGCGGACTCGGTGGGGGCGCCGAGGACACCGCGCGCGACGTGGTCGTGCGGATCGTGTCCGACACCGCCGTGCCCTTCGCCTCGGCCGCCGTCCGCTCCTGATGCCCGACGGCGGAGGGCCCTCGACGACCGCGCTGCGCGCCGGAGCGGTTCGGTCGTGGGTGCTCCGGACCGGCCGACGCGGTGCAGCGATGCTCCGGCGCACGCCGTTCCCGCGGCCGACCGCCCGGGGGTGGACGGTGCTCGGGTCGGGCGTCGCCCTGGTCGGCGGCGGTCTCGTCGCCACCACGAGCATCGCCGTCTCCGCCGGGCTCCTGCTGCTCGTGCTGCTCGTGCTCGGGATCGTGATGGCGCTCGTCGTCGCCGCGCCGCTGCGGGCCACCCGGTCGACGGCCCGTGCGGTCGTGCAGGTCGGTGAGGTCCACCGTGAACGGATCACGCTGCGGGGGACCTCGTTGCCGATCGGCCCGCGGACGACGCTGCTCGTGCGCGAGCAGCTCGAGGACGCCCTCGCCAGCGTGTCCGACGCCGAGACGTACGCGTTGGTCGGTCCGAACGAGCCGCCGGCGGTGCTCGACGTCGAGGCCCTGGCGATGCACCGCGGGCGCACCCTGGTCGGCCCGGTGACCATCCGCGTCGAGGACCCGTTCGGGCTGCTGCGCATCGACCGCCCGGTCGTCCCCGCCGAGGAGCTCGTGGTCGTGCCCGCCTCCACCACGCTCGGCGCGATCGACACCGGGGCGCTCGCGGGTGCCGTGTCGGCGGACGAGGGGCGTGTCGGCCAGGGCGGCTCCGCCGACGACAGTGAGCTCCGGCCCTACCGGCAGGGCGACCCGATCCGTCGCGTGCACTGGGCCCAGAGCGCCCGACGCGGTGAGCTCCACGTCCGCCAGACCACCCAGGCGCAACCGCCGGAGGCCGTCATCGCGATCGACGTCCGACGCGAGTCCTACCAGGCGCTCGGCCGCGACGACCTCGCCGAGCTCAGCGACCTCGGTGGCGACGCCGCGTTCGAACACGCGGTCGTCGTCGCCGCGAGCGTCGCCCGGGCACTCAGTGCGCGGACCTCGCGCGTGGTGCTCGTGAGCGACGACACCCCGCGGGCCGATCGGCACACCGGCGACGTGGGCAGCCTGACCGACGTGCTGGTCGGGCTCGCCGACGTCCGGGTCCGCTCGGACGCCCGTCCCGTCACCGAGGTCCTGCCCGAGGTCCACGGCCGCGACGTCCACGGCATGACCGCCGTCGTCACCGGCCGGTGCACCGCCGAGCAGGCCGCCGAGCTCGTCGCCGCGACGAGCGGATCGAGCCGCGGCATCCTCGCCACGATCGTGCCGCCGGACCCCGTGGTGCGCGGCATCCTCGACCGCGCCGGCTGGCGGACCCTCGTCGTGCCGGTCGCCGGTACCCGGTCGCAGGGGAGCGCCCGGTGAG
>NZ_RBLU01000077.1 GCF_003989515.1 Curtobacterium sp. HSID17257 | reverse complement strand
CGCGGGGCGCGTCGGGGTCGCCCTGCGGGTCCGGCTCACGACGCTCTCCGACCTGCCGACCCTGGTGGCGCGGGTGCGGGCCCTGTTCGACCTCGACGCCGACCCCGAGGCGGTCGACGCCGTCCTCGCCGCGGACCCGGTGCTCGCCCCGGCGGTGGCGCGGGTCCCGGGCATCCGCCTGCCCGGTGCCGTGGACGCGCACGAGATCGTCGTCCGCACCCTGATCGGGCAGCAGGTCTCCGTGGCCGCTGCCCGCACCGCGCAGACCCGGCTCGTGGCGGCACTGGGGGAGCCCGTCGACCCCGGCCTGGCCGAGGACGGGCTGCTGTTCCCGACCGCCGCGTCGATCGCGGCCCGCGGGCACGAGGTCCTGCGGGGACCTGCGGCGCGGGTGGACACGATCCTGCGCGTCGCCGTGGCGCTCGCCGAGGGGTCGCTCGTCGTCGACGCGGGACAGTCCCTCGCGGAGCTGCGCGCCGGGCTCCTGGCGGTGAAGGGCATCGGACCCTGGACGGCCGACTACGTGGCCCTCCGGGTCCGACACCACCCGGACGTGTTCCTGCACAGCGACCTCGCCGTGCGGAACGGTGCACAGGAACTCGGACTGCCCGGTGCCGCCCGCGAGCTGTCCCTACGGTCGGAGCAGGTGGCGCCGTGGCGGAGCTACCTGACGATGCACTGCTGGCGTCCGATCGTCGACCGCGCGAGCGCGGCGGCGGAGGCGGCCGCCGCGACGGACCACCAGGAGGAGACCCCATGACCGACCCCACGACGACCGGACCCGACGTGGTCGCATCCGACGCGACCGCGACCGCCCCCGGAGTGTCCGGACCCGGGCTGCCCGAGCCCGCTGCGACCATCCAGACGCTCGACACCCCCGACGGCCCGTTCACCGTGCTCGAGGACGTCGAGGGTCACGTGCTCGCGTCGGGGTGGACCGACGACTCCGCCCGGCTGCTCGCGCGGCTGGCCGATCGGCACCGCCCCCGTCGGCTGACCGACGGCCGGGTGCGCGCTGCCGAGGCGGTCGAGGCCTTCTACGCGGGCGAGGTCGAGGCGGCGATGCGGGTCCCGGTCCGCCAGCACGGCACCGAACTCTTCACGGAGGGCTGGCGGCAGCTCCGCGCGATCCCGGCCGGCACCGTCCTGACGTACACCGAGCTCGCGGCGGCCATGGGACGACCGGAGGCCGTCCGCGCGGCAGCGAGCGTCTGCGCCCGCAACGCCCCGGCGCTGTTCGTGCCCTGTCATCGGGTGCTGCGGTCCGACGGGACGCTCGGCGGCTTCGCCTGGGGCCTCGACGTCAAGCGGTCCCTGCTGGAGCGTGAGTCGGTCGGCGTGACCGCACTGGTCTGAGTCGGTCCGGCAACCCGCACCGAGCCGGGCTGTCCGAGCAGGTTGCACAGGGAACGTGGAGCGCTCCCCCTGGTTGCGGGTGGTGACGCTCACGGCCCGGACTGTCATGCTCTGGGTACCGACCCGCACGGTCCGTCCGCAGGACCCGGCGCAGCGCCGTCGCCCACCTCGGAAGGACCCATGCCCGCCGACCAGCACGCTCCGCCCGGACAGCCGCCCCGGCGGTCACCCGAGCGTCCACCCGGAGGTCCCGGGCACGATCTCGGGCGCGACCCCGGGCACGTCGACCGCACGGTCGTGTCCGCGGACGGCACGGTGCTCGCGGTCGCCGAGAGCGGCTCCGGGCCCGCCCTGGTGCTGGTCGGCGGCGCGTGGGACCACCACGGCAGCCCGGCGACCGACCGGATCGTCGCCGCGCTCCACGACCGCTACCGGGTCGTCACGTACGACCGACGTGGTCGGGGCGCGAGCGGGGACACGGCACCGTGGTCGGTCCAGCGCGAGGTCGAGGACCTGGCCGCGGTCACGGCCTCGGTCGGTGGCCCGGTCGACGCCGTGGGGTGGTGCGTCGGTGCCGGCGTGGTGCTGCGTGGCCTCGCAACCGGCGTGCCGTTCGGTCGCGCGGTGCTCTGGGAGCCGCCGTACCGCGCCTCGGTCGACCCGCAGGGCGACGACGTGCTGTTCGCGGACTTCCTCGACGGACACGTCGCAGCCGGACGCCGCGCCCAGGCGGTGCGGGCGTTCCTGTCGCGGGTGCTCGGCGTCCCGATCCCGCACATCACGGCGGCCCGTCTCAAGCCCGGCCTCTGGCGGTCGCTCCTGGCCGATGCCCACGTGCTCGCCCGGGACGTCCGGGTGCTCAACGGCCTCTCCGTGCCCGAGCGGGTGGCCGCATCGGTCGGCGTGCCGGTGCTCGTGGCCTCCGGCGACCGCGGAGCGGAGTGGATGCGGCAGGCCTCGGTCGCACTCGCCGAGGCGGTGCCCGGTGCGCGGCACCTCGTCGTCCCGGGTCAGGGGCACGTACCGGAGCCCAGCGTGCTCCGTCACCTGGTCGACCGGTTCGTCGGGCTCCCGGCGCCCGAGTGACCCGACCGCCCGAGCCCCGATTCCCGAGCGGACTGGCGGGCAGCGCGCATGCGAGAGGATGAGGACGTGACTGCTCCCCGCCTCGGCCTGCTGCTCGACGTCGACGGACCCATCGCCAGCCCCGTGACCCGCACGATCGCGATCCCCTCGATCGTGGCCGACCTCGTCGCGCTCGCCGCCGAGGGCGTCCCGATCGTCTTCAACACGGGCCGCAGCGACGCGTTCATCCGCGAGCAGGTCGTCGGTCCGCTCGTCGCCGGAGGGCTCGCCGAGGGTGGCCGTGTCCACGCGGTGTGCGAGAAGGGTGCCGTCTGGTGCTCGATCGGCCCGCAGTACGACGGCGGGATGAGCGACCTGGTGATCGCCGAGGACCTCGCGCTCCCGCGGGACTTCGCCGACGAGATGCGCGACCTGGTCCGTGACGAGTACGCCGACCTGGTGTTCTTCGACGAGACGAAGCACGCGATGGTGTCGATCGAGCAGCGCGTGGAGGTGTCGAACGCCGCGTACCTCGCCCGCCAGGCCGAGTTCGACGCGAAGGCGATGGCGGCGCTCGAGCGGCGCGGGCTCGGTGTCCGCCGGCTCGACGACGTCCGGCCCGACGCCGACGGTGCCGTGCAGTGGCGGGTCGACCCGACGATCATCTCCACCGACGTCGAGTCGGACCGGTCCGGGAAGGACATGGGGGCCGAGCGTGCCCTCGAGCTGCTCGCGCAGGACGGGGAGCTCCCGGTGACCTGGCGGACCGTCGGCGACTCCCGGAGCGACTACGCGATGGCTGACTGGCTGCACGCCAACGGGCACGACGTCGCGCACGTGGACGTCCGGCCGTCGGACGGGGTGCCGGCGACGCCGTACCCGGTGCTCACCGCTCCCGACGGGATCATCCACGACGAGGCGGGCGCGCGCTTCCTGGCCGACTGGCGCCACGGGGCCTGACCCGCACCGCTGCGCGGGCGACGACCGGGGCGGACGGACACCGTGCCTCCCGTCCGGACGGCTGGTGCTGCTGGGACGCACGACGGGGCGGCGCCGTTTGCGAGCCGGGGTGGTACACCAGTACCCTCACGGGGTCCACCGCCAGCCGTTTGACGGGAACCCCCATGGCATCACCGCTCCGCATCAAGTCGATCGAGGCCTCCCTCGCCGACTCCGAGGAGAAGGGCCGCTCGCTCAAGCGGTCCCTCAAGACGTTCGACATCGCCGCGATGGGCATCGCGGTCGCCGTCGGCGCCGGCATCTTCTCGGTCGGCGCGAACGCCGCTGCGAACTTCGCCGGGCCGAGCGTCATCATCTCGTTCCTGCTCGCCGCCGTCACGTGCGGCCTCGCCATCATGTGCTACGCCGAGTTCGCCTCGACCATCCCGGTCGCCGGCTCCGCGTACACCTTCACCTACGCCACGATGGGCGAGCTGCTCGCGTGGATCGTCGGATGGGACCTCATCCTCGAGACCCTGACCGCGAGCGCCGTCATCGCGAAGTACTGGGGCATCTACCTGAGCACCGCGTTCGGGGTCTTCGGCATCGACGTCCCCGACACGATCCAGCTCGGTCCGATCGGCTTCACGTGGGGCCCGGTCCTCATCGTCGGCGTCTTCACGCTGCTGCTCGCGTTCGGGACGCGTCTGTCGTCGCGGGTCTCGGCCGTCATCACGGTCATCAAGGTCGCGATCGTCGTCTTCGTCATCGTCGCCGGTGCGTTCTTCGTCAAGGCGGCGAACTTCGCGCCGTTCGTCCCGCCGGCGGAGCCGTCCAAGGGTGCCGAGGGCGGCGTCCTGACCCAGTCGCTCGTGTCGTTCGTCACCGGTCAGGCACCGGCACAGTACGGCGTCTTCGGCCTGCTCGCCGCGGCCTCGCTCGTGTTCTTCGCGTTCATCGGGTTCGACGTCGTCGCGACGAGTGCCGAGGAGACCGAGAACCCGCAGAAGACCCTGCCTCGTGGCATCTTCATCGGACTCGGCATCGTCACGCTGCTCTACATCGGCGTCAGCATCGTCATCACCGGCATGGTGTCGTACCAGCGCCTCGCCGACGAGGAAGCGCCGTCCCTCGCGTCGGCGTTCGACATCGTCGGGCTGCCGTGGGCGGCCGGCATCATCGCCATCGGGTCGCTGATCGGCCTGACGACGGTCGTCATGGTCCTGCTGCTCGGCCTGTCGCGCATCGTGTTCTCGATGAGCCGCGACGGACTGCTGCCGCGCTGGTTCTCGAAGACGAACCCGAAGACGCAGACGCCCGTGCGGGTGCAGGTCGTCGCCGGTGTCGTCGTGGCGTTCATCGCCGGCTTCACCGCGGTGGAGCGCCTCGAGGGCATGATCAACATCGGCACGCTCTCGGCGTTCGTGCTCGTGTCGATCGGCATCGTGGTGCTGCGCAAGACCCGCCCGGACGCACCCCGTGCCTTCCGGGTGCCGTGGGTGCCGGTGCTGCCGATCCTCTCGGCGGTGCTCTGCTTCTGGCTGATGCTCAACCTCGAGGTCGAGACCTGGCTGCGCTTCATCGTGTGGCTGGCGATCGGGTTCGCGATCTACTTCGGGTACAGCCGACGCAACAGCCGGGTGGGCAAGGGCCTGCAGTAGCGGCGGGCTCCGCTCCCGAGGAACCACGGAACCGACGTCGAACCAGCTCAGCGGGCTGGTTCGACGTCGGTTTCCTGGTTCGGCACGGACCGCGCCGCTAGGCCCCGACGGCGAGTGCGACACCGAAGGACAGCATCACGACGGCGACGAGCCCGTCGAAGACCCGCCACGTGAGCGGCTTCGCGAACAGCGGGCGGAGCAGCCGTCCCCCGAACCCGAGTGCGCCGAACCAGAGGCAGCTCGCGGCGACCGCGCCCACGGTCCACCACCAGCGGTCGTCGACGCCCTGCTGGTTCGCCACCGAGCCGAGGAACACGAGCGTGTCGAGGTACACGTGCGGGTTCGCCCACGTGAACACGAGCATCGTCGCGACGGCCGCGCCGAGCGTCGGGACCGCGCGTGCCGCGGAGGCGGTCCGGGTCGCGACCGCGGGCGTCGAGCTCCGGCCGGGAGGCTCCTCCTCCGCCCGTCCCGCCGGTGCAGCCGTCGCCGGGACCACCACACCGTCGTCCGCCGCGTCCTGCTCGACCGCCATGGCCTCCCCGGTGGGAAGGAACGCCCGTCGGGCCGCGAGCACCCCGTACACGACGAGGAACGCCGCGCCGACGAACCGCACCACCACGAGCGCGACGGGGAACCGTTCGACGACCACCCCGACGCCGAGCACCCCGGCGACGATGAGCACCGCGTCCGACACGGCGCAGACGGCGACCGCGGCGGCGACGACGCGCACCGGCGCGGTGACCGCGAGGCGGAGCAGGTACGCGTTCTGCACGCCGATCGCGACGATCAGGGCGAGTCCGGTGCCGAGGCCGGAGAGCAGGGGGAGGAGCGCGGTCACGCTCCCGACGCTAGGAGTCACGCCGGGTTCAGGCCAGCTCACGTTCCTGCAGCACCGTAAGCTCTGCTGCATGCTCCGTCTGCAGCGGGACCACCTCGAGACGCTCCTCGCCGCGGTCGACCACGGCACCCTCGACGCAGCGGCCCGGGCGCTCGCGATCACGCCGTCCGCAGTGTCGCAACGGATCAAGGCGATGGAGCAGCAGCTCGGACGGGTCCTGCTCCAGCGCACGACACCCGTCGCGCCGACAGCCGACGGCGCGGTGGTGCTCCGGCACGCGCGGCAGGTCAGGCTCCTCGAGGACGAGACAGCCCGGGCGCTCGGCACGGGCGGGGACGCCGACGCCCCCGTCGTGCCGTCGATCCCGCTCGCGGTGAACGCGGACACGCTCGGCACGTGGTTCCTCGACGCCCTCGCCCTCGTCCGGGCGGACACCGAGGTCGTGTTCGACCTGCACCGCGAGGACCAGGACCGCACCGCCGAGCTCCTGCGCGCCGGCACGGTGATGGCCGCGGTCACCGCCGAGGCCGACCCCGTGCAGGGCTGCTCGTCCGTGCCGCTCGGCATCGACCGTTACCGGGCCGTCGCCTCGCCCGCCTTCGTCGACCGGTACCTGGCCGGAGCGGCGTCGGAGCGGCAGATGACGGTGCGGTTGGACGCCGTCCCGCTCGTCGACTACGACCGCGACGACGACCTGCAGCAGGGGTACCTCCGCCGGGTCCTCGGGCACGCCCCTCGTGGGCCGCGACACTTCGTCCCGACCTCGGCGGACTTCGCGCGCGCGGTGTCGCTCGGCTTCGGGTGGGGCATGCTGCCCGAGGCCCAGTGCCTCGACGGCCTGCGCAGCGGTGCGCTCGTCGAGCTGACGCCCGGGCGCCGGGCCGACGTGGCGCTGTGGTGGCAGCGGTGGAACCTGGCGTCACCGCTGCTCGAACGGGTGACCGAGGCCGTGCGGGCCACCGCGCGCGAGCGGTTGCACCAGCCGGGCTGACCGCGGACGCTCCCCGCCCCTCCCAGCGGGCCGCGGATCCCGCCGGCGGTGCCGGGTCAGACGGTCGCCCGCCAGCGCAGCCCGTCGACGAGCAGCCCGACCAGCTGCTGGCTCTGCTCGGTCGTCGGCGCCCCGTGGCAGAGGTCGGCGACCGCGCGGAGCAGCTGCGTGGCGTCGATGTCGTTACGGATGGTCCCTGCTGCCGAGGCCGCGTCGAGCAGACCGGTCAGCGCCCCGCCGAGTCGGCCGATGAACCAGGGGTGGAGTCCCTCGAACGCCGGATCACCGGACTGGAGCGCGGCGGCGAGCCCGCGCTTCGTCGCGACGAACCCGGTGAACCGCTGGAGCCAGAGCGCGAGGGCCTCGTCCGGCTCGTGGTGGTCGGCGAGGTCCGCGGCGGCGTCGGCGCACTCCTCGACGGCCTGCTGGAACACCGCGACCACCAGGTCGGAGCGCTGGGGGAAGTGGCGGTAGAGCGTGCCGACACCGACGCCGGCGAGGTCGGCGATCACCTTGGCGGGAGCGTCGACGCCCTGGTCGGCGAACACCTGGCGGGCAGCGTCGACCAGGGCGTCGAGATTGCGGCGGGCATCGGCGCGCACGGTTCCTCCGAACGGGATCGCGGTGGGGGCTTGCGGAAACGGAACGGCGTTCCGTATCGTTGCGGAAGAGCGTTCCGCTTCGCGCCAGCCTACGACGACCGGCCGCGGGACGCCACCGACAGGAGGCACCACCATGCAGTACCGCACCCTCGGCCGCACCGGCATCCAGGTCAGCCCCTTCGCGCTCGGCGCCATGATGCTCGGCACCGACGGTCGCATCGGCAACGGCGACGAGCAGGACTCGATCCGCATCGTGCACCGCGCGCTCGACGCCGGCATCAACGTCATCGACACCGCCGACCGCTACTCGCAGGGCGGGTCCGAGGTCCTCGTCGGCAAGGCGATCAAGGGCCGGCGCGACGACGTCGTCCTCGCCACGAAGTTCAACGGACCGATGGGGGACGACCCGAACCGCCGCGGCAACTCCCGCCGGTGGATCATGCGCGCGGTGGAGGACTCGCTCCGCCGCCTGCAGACCGACCACATCGACCTGTACCAGGCGCACCGCCCCGACGACACCGTGGACCTCGAGGAGACCCTGTCCGCACTCACCGACCTCGTCCGGAGCGGCAAGGTCCGGGCCATCGGCTCGTCGGACTTCCCCGCATCGATGCAGGTCGAGGCGCAGTGGACCTCCGAGCGCCGCGGCCTCGAGCGCTTCCGGTCCGAGCAGCCGACCTACTCGATCCTCAGCCGCGGCATCGAGCGCGAGGTCCTGCCGGTCGCCCAGCGCTACGGCATGGGAACGCTGGTGTGGAGTCCGCTCGCCGGCGGCATGCTGACCGGGCGCTTCCGTCGGGGACAGCAGAACGACCTGTCGCGGGCGGGCATGTTCCGCCACGACCAGGACGACCGGCGGATCGACGCCGTGGAGCAGGTCGTCGCCCTGGCCGAGGAGACCGGCATCCCCACGACCCACCTCGCCCTCGCCTTCGCGATCGCGCACCCCGGCGTCACCAGTGCGCTGATCGGACCGCGGTCGACGGAGCAGCTCGACGACCTGCTGGCGGCGGCCGACGTCGCGCTCTCCGACGAGGTGCTCGACCGCATCGACGCGATCGTCCCGCCGGGCACCGACGTCACGCGGCTCGACCAGCAGTACCAGCCGCCCGCGCTCCTGCGACCCGAGCTCCGCCGTCGTCCGGCCGCCGAGCGCTCCGCCGCCTGATCCCCCCGACCCCTCTCGCAGAACGCAACCCCGGCGGTTGCTCGCAGCGCTGTACCGCTGCGAGCAGCCGCCTTCGTTGCGTTTCGCGGAAGCGGGAGGGCGGGAGGGGGAGCGGGCCGGGGAGCCGTCGTCACCCCGACCCCGCACCGCCGAGATGCGGGAAACCGCAAGAAGCGGCGGGGTCCTGCGGGATTCACGGGACGGACACACGAGCGCGTCGAGCGGGTCGTAGTGTCGCTGACGACCGACGGCACGGGCCGTCGTCGCACGACCGCTCTCGACACACCGAACTCCGCGACCGCACCCTCGGTCGCGACCTCCCCGGCGCAGGATCCCTGGTCCCGCCGCCGAGCCGGACCCCCGAACGGTCCGGCCCATGTCGCCACAGTCGCCGACGCCCGTCTCGCGACCCGTCGGCGTCCCTGCCTGTGGGCCGTGAGTCTCTCCCGACCCGACAGGAGATCCTCATGTCCGCACCCACGGACGTCCGTCGCTCGCGCCCGGACGCCAGTGCTCCGCAGCACCGCCGGAGCGCGCCACCGCAGTCCTCCGACGTGGCCCGGCCCGTCCAGCAGCAGCGACCGCAGCCGCAGCTGCTCCCGCCGCAGCTCACCCCCCGTGACCCGGAGCCTGCGCGCCGAGGCCGGCTGACCGAGCAGGTCCAGCACGCGCGACCCCGGTCGGAGAGCCGCGCGCACAGCCCCGTCATGGTGCTCATCGTGCTCGTCGCGACCCTGGGCGTGATGGCCTACGCGGTGTTCCTCCTCGACCCGGCGAACCGCGGCGACCTCCTGCCGTACGGCCTGGTGATCATCGCGGAGAGCGTGCTGGTCGGCCAGGCGCTGCTGTCGATGTGGACGATCCTGTCCGGCGGCGCCGACCCCCGGGACTTCGCGTTCCACCACACGCAGGACACCCTGTTCGACCGGGACACGATCGAGCGCGACGGGCTCACCGACCAGCCGCACCGCTGGCCGATGCACGTGCGTGGGCGCCGGGTCGAGGTCGACGTGTTCATCACGGTCTACGGCGAGGAGCTGTCGAAGATCGCGGCCACCGTCCGGGCAGCGGTCGCGATGCGCGGCGAGCACCGGACCTGGGTGCTCGACGACGGTCGGAACGACGACGTGCAGGCGCTCGCCGCCCAGCTCGGCGCGCGGTACGTCCGCCGCCTGTCGTCGCACGGCGCCAAGGCCGGCAACATCAACCACGCCCTGACCCTGGCCAAGGGCGACTACTACGCCGTGTTCGACGCCGACTTCGTCCCCGAGCCGGAGTTCCTGTTCGAGACCGTGCCGTTCTTCGCGGACGACACCATCGCCTTCGTGCAGACGCCGCAGACCTACGGCAACCTGCACAACCTGGTGTCCCGCGGCGCCGGCTACATGCAGACGGTGTTCTACAAGTTCATCCAGCCCGGCCGGAACCGCTTCAACGCGGCCTTCTGCGTCGGTACCAACGTCATCTTCCGCCGCAGCGCGATCGACGACATCGGCGGCATGCACACCGACTCGAAGTCCGAGGACGTCTGGACCAGCCTGATGCTGCACGAACGCGGCTGGAAGTCGGTGTTCATCCCGATGACCCTGGCCGTCGGCGACGCTCCCGAGACGATCGAGGGCTTCACGAAGCAGCAGCTGCGCTGGGCGACCGGCGGGTTCGAGATCCTGCTGACGCACTTCCCGTTCAACCCGAAGCACCGCCTGACCATGGACCAGCGACTGCAGTACCTGGTCACCGCGAGCTTCTACCTGACGGGCATCGTCCCGGGCCTGCTGCTCCTGGTGCCGCCGCTCGAGATCTTCTTCGACCTGCGCCCGATGAACCTGTCGATCGGTGCCGGTGAGTGGGTGCTGTTCTACCTCGGCTTCTACCTCATGCAGGTCGTCCTGGCCTTCTACGCGCTCGGCTCCTTCCGCTACGAGACGCTCCTGCTCGCCGCCGTGTCGTTCCCGATCTACGCGAGCGCGCTCTGGAACGTCCTGTGCGGCAAGGAGCAGGCCTGGCACGTCACGGGTGCGGACCGCGGCCGGACACCGTCGCCGTTCAACTTCATCGTCCCGCAGGTGCTCGTCTTCGTGTTCCTCGCCCTGACGAGCGTCGTGGCGGTCTGGCGCGACACCGGCAACGGCCAGTTCACGCTCGCGACGGCCTGGAACATCACGAACACCCTGGTCTTCCTCGCCTTCATCGTCGCGGCGTTCCGCGAGCAGGCCCGGAACCGCGTGGCCGACCGTGCGCGTGACCGCGGCGAACCGGCCCGTCCGGCGGCACTGCTCGCGCAGGCGCCGGCCAGCCCGGTCCGGACGACCGTCGTCCGACCCGACACCCTCGAACCCCAGCGCGCCGCGATCGCCGGCGTCGCGATCGCCGGCGTCGCGATGCAGATGCAGGACGGACCCCGCGCATGACCTGGACCAACCGACTCCGACTGTTCGGCGGCCTCGTCGTCGTCCTGGTGATCGTCGCCGCGTGCACGCTCGTCTTCAACCAGCGGCAGAGCGCCGTGGCCAGCACCTCGGCCGCGATCGCCGCGCAGGAGTACGCCGTGGGCACCGACTACGGCGGCACGGTCACCGAGGAGTACGTCCAGGAGGGCGACTCCGTCACCAAGGGCGAGAAGCTCCTGCAGGTGCAGAGCCTGCAGCTCGCCCAGGACATCCGGAAGGGCGTCGTCGGCGCGGACACGCAGACGAGCGCGTACGACATCGGCGAGGACGGGTTCATCACGTTCAAGGCCGAGGTCTCCGGCACCGTCGCGAAGGTCGACGTGAAGACCGGCGGGTACGTGCAGGCGGGTTCCGAGCTCGGCACCATCCACAAGCAGGACAGCCTGTTCGTCACGTCGGAGTTCACGGTCACCCCGCGCGACTACGGCCGGATCCAGAACGGCGCCGAGGTCGAGCTCCGGCTGCCCGACGACCGCACGATCACCGGCACCGTGAAGAACGTGAGCGTGGAGACGAACGACGCCGGCAAGGCGAAGACCACCGTCGACGTCGAGAGCCCCGAGCTGTCGGCCTCGCCGTCGTCGGGCATCACGAGCCCCGGAACGCCGGTCGACGCGACCCTGCACCTGCGCGACGACGGCACGCTGGCGGGCGTCACCGACGCCGTCCGCGACTTCTCGCGTCAGATCGGGCTGTAGCCGGTGCGGCACCACCTGCACACCGACGGCCGCCCTTCGGGCGCACGCCGGGCCTCCCGACCGCTGCTCCTGGCCGTCCCCCTGGTGGCGTCCGTCGCCCTGCTGCTGAGCGCGTGCACCGGGACGGGAGGCGCGGACCACCCGACCCCGTCGGCCACCGCGACCGACTCGGCGGCCCAGGCGCGCGCGGTCGCCGCCCTGGGTGACGTCGCGTCGTCCACGGTCGGCACGATGCGCCTGGTGGAGGGACTCACCCCGCCGACGAACCGGTGGTTCTCCGGCCTGGTGTTCGGCGACGCGCCGCAACCGGTGTTCCCGACGCCGATCTCGTGGCAGGTCACGGACCACGGCTTCGCGGCCGGACTGCCGGACGTGACCGCGACGGAGAAGACGATCGCCGGCGGTGCCGTGCCGCAGGTCGGCTTCGACCTCGGGGCGACGAGCACGGTCGTGTCGGCGTACGACGCGGTCTCGGTGACCGTCGAGCACCGCGACGGCGACACCGTGCTCGGGCACTCGGTCGTCGCCGAGGGCTCGCCCCTCGTGACCTACACCGCGGACCGCGACCAGACCCTGACCGGCACGTCGTCGCTCGACCCGACCGGTGACGGCACGGCGACGATGTCCGGCGGTGGCCGGACCTGGCAGGTCGTCGTGCGCGACGGCTCGGTCTCCCGGGTTGGCGTGACCCTGCGCAGCGGCGGGTCGGTGGTGCTCCTGCCGACGCCCGACGGTGCGTCGTCGTCCGAGGTCAGCCGGCTCGTCGAGGCCGCACGGCCGCTCTCCGGCACCTCGCTGGAGCGCAGCGCGACCGGCGGGTCCCAGCGCACCACGCTGTCGTACGACTTCGACGGCGGTGCCGGCGTGCTCGTCCCGCAGCCCGGGCAGGGGACACAGGGGCTGACGTGCTCCGACATGCACGTGGCGACCCTGATGGGTCCGGCGCCCGTCTGCACCGGGACGGCGCTGCGCTTCGGCGTGGACACCGTCGAGCCGTCCGACCGGCTCGACCTGTCCGGCCTGACCGACGGCCAGCGGGACACCCTCGCCGCCCAGGTGCGGCAGGACGCAGCCGGTGTGGACGCGTCGTCGTACGCCGCGGACTCGTACGGCGGCGGCAAGGACCTGTACCGCGTCGCGACGCTGTACCGGCTCGCCGTCGCACTCGGGCTCGACGACCAGGCCGCAGCGCTGAAGACGTCCGTCGTCGCCGAGCTCGACCAGTGGTTCGACCCGGCCGGGTGCGGTGGCAGGACCGCCCGGTGCTTCGCCCACGACCCGGAGGTCCACGGGCTCGTCGGGCAGCAGGCGTCGTTCGGGTCCGACGAGTTCAACGACCACCACTTCCACTACGGGTACGTGCTGTCCGCCGCCGCGATGGTGGCCGACGGCGACGCGTCCCTCGTCCGGAAGTGGCGCACCGTCGCGGACCTCGTCGCGGCGGACATCGCCTCGCCGACCGCGACCGCGTCGTTCCCCGCGCTCCGTGTCTACGACCCGTACGCGCAGCACTCCTGGGCGTCCGGCTACTCGCCCTTCGCCGACGGCAACAACCAGGAGTCGTCGTCCGAGGCGGTGTCCGCGTGGAACGGCCTCGCCCGCTGGGGTGCCGTGTCCGGGTCGTCGACGCTCGAGTCGACCGGCACCTGGCTGCTGTCGAACGAGGCCGCCTCGGCGCAGCGTGACGTGCTCGATCCCGACCTGTCGGCGTTCCCGGGCTTCACGCACCGGGTCGTCTCGCTGACGTGGGGCGGGAAGCGCGACCACGCCACGTGGTTCAGTGCGGCGGCCGCTGCACCGGCGGGGATCGAACTCATCCCGATGCCGGCGATGGCGGGCGAGTACGTCGACGCGGGCGGACGGCAGCAGATCCAGCGGGTGCTCGACGAGGCCGTGCCGGACGGCCGCTACGGCGTGCAGTTCGGCGACTACCTGCTCATGTACCGGGCCCTCGGCGGGAAGGCCGACGCGGCGGCGGCACTGCGCGACGCCGAGCAGCTGCCGGACGCGGTCATCGACTCGGCGAACACGCGGTCGTACCTGCTCGCGTGGATCATGACGCGGGACCGGTCGTAGCGGCCGGTCCTCGCATCCCCTCGACGGGCGACACGGCGGTCTCCGGACCGCGGTGCCGCCCGTCGTCGTTCGCTTCCCGGACGCCCTGGGGTCCTGCACGGGGACCGCGGCCTACCGTCCACGCCATGACCACGCGAGCCAAGACCGCCACCGCGCTGCTCGGCGCTGCCACCCTCGCCCTGCTCCTGACGGCGTGCGACCCGGGCGGCGCCCAGAACATCGACCCGGTCGGCAAGGTCCCGGGCGACGAGCAGAAGTCGCAGTCGGCCGAGTGCGCCGTCGCGTCGAGCAACGCCGTGGACGCCATCGGCACCGCCGTCGGCCCGCACGACACCACGGACTTCGCCGACGTCGCGAAGGGCGACGGCGGCTGGTACCTCGCGGCGTCGATCGTGCCGTCGGACAGCAAGGACGCGAACGACGACGAGCTGACCATCTGGGCGACGGAGACCGACCCGACGGCCCAGGACTGGGACGGCACGATCTACGCCGTCAACCAGACCGCGAAGGACGCAACCTCGGACGAGTCGCGGTCGGCGTCACCGGCGCCGAGCTCGTTCAGCGCGGACTCCGACGCCGCGAAGCGCGCCGAGAGCTGCGCCGTCGAGGCCGCCGACCGCTGAGTCGCGCCCGCGTCAGGTCTGGCAGCGCGGGCACCAGTAGGTGTCCCGCAGCGTGAGCTCCGAGTCGCCGAGCTCACCCCGCCGCACGGGCGTCCCGCACCGCAGGCAGGGCTTGCCGGCACGGCCGTAGACCCAGAACCGACGCCCGGGCCGGTCGACCCCGGTCGTGACGCGGTTGCTGCGGTCACGGTTCATCGTGATGAGCCGGTGCGACAGCGCGATCGCCCGCGCGGGGTCGGGTACCTGTCCCACGGGTCGCGTCGGCAGCACCCCGCGCAGGAAGCAGAGCTCGTTCCGGTACACGTTGCCGAGTCCGGCCAGCACCCGCTGGTCGAGCAGCGCGAGTCCGATCGGCCGCTCCGGGTCGGCCGTCAGGTTCTCGAGCGCCCGGTCGGCGTCCCAGTCGGGGCCGAGCAGGTCGGGGCCGAGGTGCCCGACCACCTCGGACTCCTGGTCGCGCGGGACGACCTCGAGCACCCCGAGGGTGAACCCGACGGTCGAGACGTCCGCGGCGTCGAGCACCACGCGAGCCTGGTGCGCCGGTCGCCGCCACCGCTCACCGGGGGCGTAGACGTCCCAGCGGCCCTCCATCTTCAGGTGCGAGTGCACGGTCAGGTCGCCGATGCGGTGCAGCAGGTGCTTGCCGCGTGGCACGACCTCGTCGACCGTGCGGCCGACCAGGTCGAGCGTCGCGAACGCGGGGACGCGGAAGTCCGAGCGGGTCAGGACCTTGCCCGCGAGCGCGGTGTGCAGGCGCCGGGCGGCGCGGAAGACGGTGTCACCCTCGGGCACGGTGCACCTCCGCTCCCGCTCCGGTTCGTCCGCCTGCCCGTGCCGCGTTCCGGTCACAGGCACGGGCACGGCCGCGGGCTCGGCCACGGGGACGCGGCCGGGAGGCCCTGGTCGCCTCAGACACGCAGCCGCAGTCCCTGCGGGGTCGCCGTGAACCCCGCCTCGCGCAGCGCCGACCCGAGCGGCGTCTCCAACACGAAGTCGCCGTCCACCCGTTCGACCGAGAGCTTCCGCAGGCCGCTCCGCACGGTCGCCGCGATGGAGCGTGCCGCGACCGCGAGGTCCGCCGGGTCGTCGGTGAAGGTCAGGACGGACTTGCCCCCGCGCTCGACGTACACCGCGAGGCGGCCGTCGACGGTGGTCACGAGCGCTCCGGCCTTCCGCCCCGGGCGGTGCCCGCGCCCACCCGTGGTCGTCGACCGGGTCGGTGCGGCGGCGGCAGTGGTGGACGTGGCCGGTGCTGCTGCACCGCGGGCGCCGGTCGGGGCGACGGCGTCGGCAGATCGGACGAGCGTCGTGTCGGGAAAGCGTGTGCCGCTATGTTGACATTCCGCGCGTGTCGCTGTCATTCTCAGATAATAGATTCTCTGTCAACC
>NZ_RBLU01000076.1 GCF_003989515.1 Curtobacterium sp. HSID17257 | reverse complement strand
GGCTGCCGTCCCTGCTCCTGCTGGCGTGCCTGCGCCGGCTGCCGTCCCCGACCCCGTCCGTCCCCAGGAGGAACGATGACCGACACCGCACCCCGCCCCGGCATGGTCGCCCGCCGCACGGTCGGCGGCGACCTGATCGAGTGGCTCGACGTCCCGCAGCGCGCGGCCGCCCTCGGCATGGAGCCGCACCCCGAGGGCGGCTGGTACGTCCGCACGTGGACCTCGCCCTCGGCCGTCGACACTCCGGCGGGCGATCGCCCCGCCGCGACCCTGATCCACTTCCTGCTGCCCCCGGGCGAGGCCTCGGCCTGGCACCGCGTGACGAGCGACGAGATCTGGATGTGGCACGGGCCGGACACCGTCGTGCTCGAGCTCGGCGGGTCCGGCGACCGTCCGGAGCCCGGCGACCGCATCACCCTCGGCCCGGACGCCGGACGACACCGGCTGCACGACGCCCAGGCCTTCGTGCGCGGCGGCGTCTGGCAGCGCACGCTGCCCGGGGACGGCGAGGTGCTCCTGAGCTGCATGGTCTCGCCGGGCTTCTCGTTCGACGACTTCACGATGGCGGACGGCGCTTCCGCTCCCGAGTAGCGAGCGTTCATCCGCTTCGCGCTGGTATCCCAGTACGAAGTACACTGCGACTGCCCCCGACCCTCCTGACGAAGGCCACCCCGTGACCCGCACCCGCCGTCTCTCCCTCGCCGTCGCCACCGCCGCGGTCGCCGCCCTCGCGCTCGCCGCCTGCTCCGCCGGTGGCAGCACCGGGAGCGACGGCACCGTCACCGACGGCAAGCTCACGATCGCGACCGGCCAGCCGGCGTACTCGCCGTGGGTCGAGGACGACGACCCGCAGTCCGGCAAGGGCTTCGAGTCCGCCGTGGCATACGCCGTCGCGAAGGAGATGGGCTACGCGAAGGGCGACGTCGTCTGGAAGCGCAGCACCTTCGACAGCGCCATCGCCCCCGGCCCGAAGGACTGGGACCTCAACGTCCAGCAGTTCTCGATCGACGCGAAGCGCAAGAAGGCCGTCGACATGTCCACGCCGTACTACACGACCACGCAGGCCGTCGTGACGACGAAGGACTCGAAGGCCGCGAAGGACACCACCGTCGCCGCGCTGCAGGGGGACACCATCGGCGTCGCGTCCGGCTCCACGAGCATCAGCTCCGTGAAGGACGTGCTCGGCGTCACCCCGCAGGTGTTCAACTCGAACGACGACGCCGTGCTGGCGCTCAAGTCGGGTCAGATCGACGCCATCGTCACCGACCTGCCGACCGCCTTCTTCATGGCCGCCGCGCAGCTCGACGACGGCACGGTGTCGGCGCAGTTCCCCGAGGACGGCTCCGGCGACCAGTTCGGCTTCGTGCTGCCGAAGGGCTCCGCGCTGACGAGCAAGGTCGACGAGGCGCTCAAGGCCATGGAGAGCGACGGCACGCTCGCCGACCTACAGACGAAGTGGCTCTCCTCGGAGACGAACACCCCCGTCCTGAAGTGACCCGGTGACCGCCCCAGCAGGTGCCGGCGCCCCGGTGACCGCCCCGGCGCCGAGCCAGGTCGAGCTCGAACGCCGGCTCTACCGTCGGCAGCGCGGCCGCCGCTCGGTCGTCGTCTCGGTCGTCTCGACCCTCGTCGTGATCGCGGTCGTCTGGCTCGGTGTCGTGAACACCCCGGGCTGGGCTGCGGTGCAGCAGTCGTTCTTCGACCCGCAGACCGCGATCGACACCTTCCCGGCCGTCCTGCTCGGGCTCTGGTTGAACATCCGGATCCTGTTCTTCAGCGCGATCGGCGTCGGGGTGCTCGGGACCCTGCTGGCGGTCGTGCGCGGCCTGCGGAACCCGGTGTTCTTCCCGCTGCGGATGCTCGCCACCGCGTACACCGACCTGTTCCGAGGGCTGCCGCTCATCATCGTGCTGTACCTGGTCGGCTTCGGCATCCCCGGGCTCGGCATCTTCCCGCGGCAGCCCCCGGAGGTCTGGGGCACCATCGCGATCGTGCTGACCTACTCGTCCTACGTCGCCGAGGTGCTCCGGGCCGGCATGGAGGCCGTGCACCCGTCCCAGCGCCTGGCCGCCCGGTCGCTCGGCCTATCCCACGCCGGGACGCTGCGGCTGGTCGTGCTGCCGCAGGCGATCCGCAAGGTCACCCCGGCGCTCATGAACGACTTCGTCTCGATGCAGAAGGACGTCGGCCTGGTGTCGATCCTCGGCGCCGTCGACGCGGTGCGGAGCGCCCAGATCGCACAGGCCGAGACCTACAACTTCACGCCGTACCTCGTCGCGGGGCTGCTGTTCGTCGTGATCAGCCTCCCGCTCATCCGGGTGACGGACGCCATCGCGCGACGGCAGCAGCGTCGTGAGCAGATCGGGGGGACGGTGTGAGCGAGTCGGTGGTCCTGGAACTGCGCGGACTGCGCAAGACGTTCGGCGAGCACGAGGTCCTGCGGGGGATCGACCTGACCGTGCACCGCCACGAGGTCATCTGCGTCATCGGGGCCTCCGGTTCCGGCAAGTCGACACTGCTCAAGACGGTGAACCTGCTCGAGGGCATCGACGACGGCGAGATCCTGCTCCAGGGGACGGACATCGCCGACCCGCGCACCGACGTCGACGCCACCCGCGCCCGGATCGGTGTGGTGTTCCAGCAGTTCAACCTGTTCCCGCACATGCGTGTGCTCGACAACGTCACGCTCGCGTCCCGACGGGTGCACGGCATCGCACGGGGCGAGGCCGAGGCCACCGCCCGTCGGCTGCTCGAGCGCATCGGCCTCGCCGAGTTCGCCGACGCGTACCCGGACCGGCTCTCCGGCGGGCAGCAGCAGCGCGTCGCGGTCGTCCGGGCGATCGCGACCTCGCCGGAGCTGCTCCTGCTCGACGAGGTGACGAGTGCCCTCGACCCGCAGCTCGTCGGCGAGGTGCTCGACCTCGTCCGCGAGCTCAAGGAGCAGGGCGCCACGATCCTGATGACGACGCACGAGATGTCCTTCGCGCGGAACGTCGCCGACCGCATCGTGTTCCTGCACCGCGGCGAGGTGGTCGAGCAGGGCGCACCGGCCGACGTGCTCGACCGACCGCAGCACCCGGCGCTCGTCGAGTTCCTGTCCCGCGTCCACGCCTGACCCGGGTCACACGGCGAGCAGCACCTTGCCGATGACCTCGCCGTCGCGGACCCGGCGGTGCGCCTCGGCGGCCTCCGCCAGCGGCAGCACCGAGTCGACGACCGGTCGGACGCTGCCGTCGGCGACGAGCGGCCAGACGTGCTCGCGGACGGCAGCGACGATCGCGGCCTTCTCGTCGAGCGGGCGTGCGCGGAGCGTGGTGGCGCTGATGGTCGCGCGCTTCCGCATCATCGCCCCGAAGTCCAGTTCGCCCTTCTGCCCGCTGCCCGCCGCGATCACGGCGATGTGCCCGTTCGGCGCGAGCACCTCGAGGTGCTTCGCCAGGTAGTCCGCCCCGACGACGTCCAGCACGACGTCGACCCCGCGGCCGTCGGTGAAGTCGAGTGCCCGCTCGACGAAGTCCTCGGTGCGGTGGTCCACCACCAGGTCGGCCCCGAGCTCCCGGGACGCGCGGACCTTCCGCTCCCCACCGCTCGTCGCGATCACCCGCGCGCCGAGCGCCTTGGCCCACACCACGGCGTGCGAGCCCATCCCGCCGGTACCGCCGTGCACGAGCAGGGTCTGCCCGGGTCGGAGCCCCGCGATCATCCCCACGTTCGAGTACACGGTGCAGGCCGCCTCGGGCAGGCCCGCGGCCTCGACCAGGTCCACCCCGTCGGGCACGGGCAGCACCTGCGCCGCGGGCACGGCCACGAGCGTCGCGTAGCCCCCGCCGGAGAGCAGCGCGCACACCCGGTCGCCCACCGCGAACACGTCCACGCCGTCGCCGAGCGCGCGGACCGTCCCGGAGACCTCGAGCCCGAGCACCTCGGACGCCCCGGGCGGCGGCGGGTAGTTGCCCGCGACCTGCTGCAGGTCGGCGTTGTTCACCCCGGCCGCCGCCACCTCGACGAGGACCTCGCCGGGGCCCGCCACCGGGTCCGGGTGCTCGTCGAGTCGGAGTCCGCCGTCGTGTGCCGTGATCGCCTGCATGCCTCGACGCTACGCCGGACCCGGCGGCACCCTGCACGGTCGACCTGTAGCGTCGGAGCGGATCCGCGCCCGTCCGGGAGCGCGGACGTGGACAGGGGGACACACATGCCCAGGAAGACCATCGCCGTCGCGACCGCGGCGCTCGCCGTCGCACTGCTCGCCGGCTGCTCGGCCGGAGGCTCGGGGGCCTCGGACGACGACGGCGCCGCGGCTGGTCCGTCGGCGAGCTCGGCGAGCGCTGCGCCGGAGTCTGCGACGCCCGAGGCCGCGTCCCAGAGCAAGGAGGAGGCGTGCACCGTGTTCCAGTCGAAGGTCGAGGCCGCCGCGAAGGACCTGCAGGAGCAGTCGACCGAGTTGCAGGCGGACCCGGCGGCCGCGCTGGCGAAGCTGGACGAGCTCGACCGGTCCGTGGCCGAGGGGGTCTCGTCGGTGCAGAACGCCGAGGTCAAGCCCAAGGCGGAGGCCTTCCAGGCCGCGTACCGCGACCTGCTCGCCCAGGTCGAGGCGATCACCCAGGACCCGGCTTCGGCGGACACGACGGCGTTCTCGGCGTCCGTGCAGGGGCTCGAGGCCGCGAGCAACGACTTCCGCACGGTCTGCCCGCTGTCCTGACCGGACGCGCACGACGACGCCCCGCCCACCGATCGGTGGACGGGGCGTCGTCGTGCGGGGGTCCGGTGCGGATCAGACCGCCGGACGGGCAGCGTCCAGGCGGGCGACGTCCTCGTCGCGGAGCTTCACCGTCGCCGCGACGACCGAGTCGAGGATCGACTGCGGCCGCGACGCTCCCGGGATCGGGATGACCACGTCGCTCTTCTGCAGCTCCCACGCCAGCGCCACGACCTGCGGGGACACGTCGCGCTCGCGGGCGATGACGGCGAAGTCCTCGTACGCGGTGCCCAGGTCGGCCGCCTTCGCGATGCCGCCGAGGGGGCTCCACGGCAGGAACGCGATCCCGAGCTCGTCGCAGAGCTCGAGCTCCGGCTCGCTCGACCGGAACGCCGGCGAGAACTGGTTCTGCACCGAGGCCAGTCGGCCGCCGAGGACCTCGTTCGCCTCGCGGATCTGCTCCGGGTCGGCGTTCGAGATGCCGGCCATCCGGATGACGCCCTCGTCGAGGAGCTCCGCGAGCGCCCCGACCGACTCGGCGTACGGCACGGACGGGTCCGGCCGGTGGAACTGGTACAGGCCGACGGCGTCGACGCCGAGCCGCTTCGCCGAGGCCTTCGCGGCCTCCTTGAGGTACTCCGGCCGACCGTCCTGCGCCCAGGCGCCCGGCTCCGGCCGCAGGTGGCCGCCCTTCGTCGCGACGAGCACCGCGTCGGTGTCGCCGTGGAACTCGCGGATCGCCTTCGCGATGAGCTCCTCGTTGTGCCCGACCTCGTCCTTCGCCGCCTGGTGGTAGGCGTCGGCGGTGTCGATGAGCGTCACGCCGGCCTCGAGGGCCGCGTGGATGGTCGCGATCGCCTGTCGCTCGTCGGGGCGCCCCTCGATCGACATGGGCATCCCGCCCAGTCCGATGGCGCTGACCGACACGTCTCCGATGACTCGTTGCTTCATGCGCCCAGCATGCGCCGCACGTCCGGTCCGACGCCCAGCGTGCGTCGTCCGGACAGGACGGACGGACGGGAGGCGCGTGGCGGCCCGCCACGCGCCTCCCGTCCGTCAGGTGCGCCGCTAGGGGAGCTGCAGGGCGGTCACCTGGCCGGCACCCGTCGTCGGGTCGGTGGCCTGCGCGAACACGACCCCACCCCAGGTGACGACCACGATCGCCAGGACGAACCCGAGCGCGGCGATCCACCACGACGAGCGTCGACGCACCCAGGCGCCGATCGCGAGCACGACGGTGGCGACCCCGATCACGAACGACCCGCCCGCGGCGATGGCCGCCCCGCCGAGGAACCGGCCGGGCGAGCACCCGGTTGCCGCGTCGCAGCCCGCGGTGGCCGACGCCACCGCGATGATCCCGATGACCACGGTGAGGATCGTGAGCAGGGCACCGGCTGCGAGCAGCAGGACCGTCGACACCCGGTCGGCGATCCGACCGGCCGGGAACAGCGTGGTGCCGCCGCGGACCCACTCGGCGCGCTCGGTGCTGCCCGCGCCGGACTGCGACGGGCCGGACTGCGGACCGGACGGAGGGGACGGGTTCGACCAGGTCATGCGTCCGGTCTACCGCGCCTCGACGCCGAAGGCCCGGGCGAGCCGCTGGATCTTCTGCGCGCGGCCGAGCCGCGGCAGGTCGGAGCCGTCGCGGATGACCTGCCCGCGGGCCTCGAAGTCGTCGAGGAAGTCCTGCGCCCATGCGACGTCGGTCGGCGTGGGGGAGATGACCTCGTTGATGACGGGCAGCTGCTCCGTGTCCAGGCAGAGCTTGCCGGTCAGGCCGAGCGACACCGCCACCTGCGACTGCTCGCGGAGGATCGCGTGCGCCGAGCCGACCGTGGGGCCGTCGATCGGACCGGGCAGGTCGCCCACGCGCGAGGCGACGACGAGCCGCGAGCGCGGGTAGGCCATGGCGAGCGTGTCGGCCGAGGTGCCGGTGTCGCGGCGGTAGTCGCCCGAGCCGAACGCCAGGCGGAACGCGCCCTGGGCCTTCGCGATCGACGTGGCCTCCTCGATCCCGAGCGCCGACTCGACCAGGGCGATCACCGGGGTGTGGCCGCCGAGCCGGTGCCAGGTGTCGGTGACCTGCGCCGGCGACTCGGTCTTCGCGAGCATCACGCCCTGCAGGCCCGGGAGCCCGCGGAGCTCCTCGACGTCGTCCGCCCAGAAGTCCGTCGTCACGTCGTTGATGCGCACCCAGGCCTCGCCCCCGCCGGCGAGCCACGAGGCCACGGTCGTCCGGGCTCCCGGCTTCGCGGCGGGGTCGACGGCGTCCTCCACGTCGAGGATGATCTGGTCGGCGCGCGACCGCTGGGCCCGCTCGAAGCGGTCAGCGGCGGTGCCGGGCACGAGGAGCCACGACCGGGAGATCTCGGCGGGGACCGACCGGCGCCGGTCCGGCCGGGCCGACGAGGGTGCAGGGGCGGACGGGGCGGTGCGGTCGTCGATGGCCATGCCCACGTTGGTACCACACCGGCTGGTCGGACGAGGTGCCGGGCCCGCACGGAAAGCCGGAAACGTCGGGTCATTGCCAGGGAGGCCGCTCGCTTCCGCCTACAGTGTCGGATGTGTGGCGAGACAGGGTGACCGACGGCGCGGACGACGCGGATGACGACGTCCCCGTCCAGGGCGCCGACGCGCCCACGGGCGGACGCGAGCAGCGGGAGGGCGACCGGCCCGACGAGCCGGACCGCACCCTGCGGCCGGAACTGCAGCTCACGAGCCCGCAGGCGATCAGCCTGGGTGACCCGCGCCTCCAGGCCGGCAACGCCGCCGAGCCGACGTGGGACGCCTGGCGGACGCAGCTGACCGGTGTCGGCGGCACCAGCCCGCTCACGCACTTCAGCGACCACCCGCGCGCCCGGATCGAGCTCTCCACCACGCACCCCGGCGGACTCGCACAGTTCATCACCGGCAAGACCACCCTCCTGTCGAGCCTGATCCGCGACGAGGTCGCCCTGCGTGCCGCGCGTGTCGCCGCCGCCCAGGTCGAGGCGAAGGGCACCGAGCTCGCCACCGTGCGCGGCATCGACGCGGTGAAGCTCGGCATCGGCATGGCCGACTGGCAGCACGGCGACGAGCACTTCCGCGGCCCGGTGCTGCTCCGTCCGCTCGCGATCCGTCGGCACGGCCGTGACTTCGAGGTCCGCCTGCTCGGCGAGCCCGTGCTCAACCCGGGGCTGGCCGACGCACTGCACGAGCAGTACGGCGTCATCCTCGACGCCCAGTCGTTCGTCGCGCTCGCGCAGCAGGACGGCTCGTTCACGCCGAACCCCGTCATCGACCGGCTCCGCGGCCTGACCGCGCACATCCCCGGGTTCTCGGTACACGCGCGCCTGGTCGTCTCGACCTTCGCCGAGGTGGCCAGCGGCATGGTCGAGGACACCGGCGACCTGTCGCACCCGGTGCTCGACGCCCTCGCCGGGAACCCGAGCGCGAAGTGGCAGGTCGAGCAGTCGTACCACCCGGTCGAGCAGACCCCGTCGGACGAGCGCAGCCCGGAGACCGACACGCTGCTGCTCGACGCCGACGACGAGCAGGAGAACGTGATCGCGCAGATCACGGCGGGCAACTCGATCGTCGTGAAGACCCTGCCGGGCACCGGCGGCACGCAGACGATCGTCAACGCGCTCGGTGGCCTGGTCGCCGCGAACAAGCGCGTCCTCGTGGTGAGCCCGCGCCGGGCGACCCTGCGGGGCATCGCCGCGCGCTTCGCCGAGGTGCAGCTGCCCGGGGTCGCCGTGACGCCCGGCACCCTGCGCCGCGACGTCGTCCGGGCCATCGCGCGGAACGAGAAGGCCGCGCGCCCGAACCTCCGCGAGGTCGACGACGCACTGGTCCGGCTCCGCAAGGTCCTGACCGACTACCGCGGCTCGCTGACCCGCGTCGACCCGGACTTCGGCGTCTCGGTGCTCGACTGCCTGGTCGAGCTGTCACGCCTCTCGCTCCTGCCGGTTCCGCCGTCGACGACCGCGCGCCTGTCCAAGCGGTCCGTGACGAGCATGGTCGCGGGGCGTTCGCGCGTCGCCGAGACGATGGTCAGCGCCGCCAACCTGGGCGAGTTCCGCTACGGCCCGGACGACTCGCCCTGGTACGGCGCGAAGTTCGGTTCGAGCGACGGCGCGCAGCGGGCGCACAAGACCGCGAAGGACCTCGACGCCGACGGCCTGCCGACGCTCCTGCGGCGTGCGCACGACCTCGTGGCGTCGACGCACATGCGGCAGTTCACGACGATCAACGAGCTCGGCATCTACCTCCGCCTGCTCACCGAGATCCGGGACACCCTCGACCGCTTCCTGCCCGTCGTGTTCGACCGGTCGGTGTCGGAGCTCGTCGCCGCGACCGCCCCGCGCGGTGAGGGTGCGCCGATGTCGTCGACCAACCGTCGCCGGCTGAAGAAGCTCGCCCGTGAGTACGTCCGCCCGGGCGTGCACGTGTCCGACCTGCACGAGGCGCTCACCCGTGTGCAGCAGCAGCGCGTGCTCTGGCAGCGGTACGTCGCCGCCGGCGTGAACCCCGAGGTGCCCACCGGCATCGGTGACGTGCAGGTGCTCTTCTCGAACGTGGTGCAGGACCTGGCCCGGCTCGACGAGCCCCTCGGCCGGACCGCCCGCGACGAGCAGCTGGCGAACCTGCCGATCGACGAACTCGTGCCGACGGTCGCCCGCCTGGCGGAGGAGTCCGACGTCCTGCACAACCTGCAGGAGCGCACCGAGCTCATGCAGACCCTGCGGGACCTGCAGCTCGAGCCGCTCATCACCGACCTCGCGAACCGCCACGTGCCGGACACCCAGGTGCCGGCCGAGCTCGAGCTCGCCTGGTGGCAGTCCGCGCTCGAGACGATGCTGGAGTCCGACCGGGCGCTGCTCGGCGGCAACACCGACATGCTCGACCGGGTCGAGGCCGACTTCCGGCTCGTCGACGACGCGCACGCGGCCGGGGTCTCCCAGGGCCTGGCGTGGCAGCTCGCCGAGAACTGGAAGGTCGGACTCGTCGACTGGCCGGACGAGGCCACGGCGCTGAAGACGCAGCTCAAGGAGGGCGCGATCACCTCGCGCCTGCTGCAGGACTCCGCGCCGCACCTGTCCCGGTCGATCGCCCCGGTGTGGCTCGCGTCGCCGTACGAGGTGCCCGAGATCGCCGACACGATGCCGTTCGACACGGTGATCCTCGTCGACGCCGGTGCCGTCACCATCGCCGAGACCGTCGGCGCCGTCCGTCGTGCCCGCCAGACCGTCGTCTTCGGCGACCCGGTGACGCAGACGCCGTCGCCCTTCCGGACCGCCGTCGACCCCGACCACCGCGCACTGCAGGTGGACGAGGGCACCCTCGACGCCCTGCACGCCGACTCCGCGCTCGCGAAGCTCTCGACGCTCCTGCCGACCCTGTCGCTCACGCGGTCGTACCGCGCCGGCGGCGAGGACCTCGCCGAGCTCGTGAACCGTCGCTTCTACGGCGGGCGCATCGAGTCGCTCCCGTGGGCCGGCTCGTTCCTCGGGCACGGCTCGATCGCGATCGACTACGTCAGCGACGGCAAGGCCGTTCCGGACCCCGACTCGGGAGCGGTCGAGAGCGTCGACGCCGAGGTGGACCGCGTCGTCCGGCTCGTCACCGAGCACGCCCGCACCCGGCCGACCGAGTCGCTCATGGTGATCACCGCGTCGGCGAAGCACGCGGTCCGCGTGGAGCAGGCCGTCCTCACCGCTGCGCAGGGCCACAAGGACCTCACCGAGTTCGTCATCGGCGACCGCGCCGAACCGTTCATCGTCGCGACGCTCGAGCAGTCGGTCGCGCAGAGCCGCGACCGCGTCGTGTTCTCGATCGGCTACGGCCGGACGCCGCACGGGCGCGTGCTGCGCGACTTCGGTCCGCTCGGCAAGCCCGGCGGGGAGCGCCTGCTCGCGGTCGCGATGACCCGGGCACGCCGTTCGATGGTCATCGTCACGTGCTTCCAGCCGTCGGACATCGAGGCCGAGCGGATGGGCCACGGCACCGTCGCGCTGGCCGAGATCCTCGCCGAGGTCCGCGCCCGTACCGCCGCCGAGTACGTGCCCGACGACTCCGACCCGCTGCTCGTCGACCTGGCCCGGCGACTCGAGATGCGCGGTATCCCCGTCGCGCTCGGGCACCGCGGCAAGCTCGGCCTGGTGGCTGCGCACGGCGGCGTCTGCGTGACGATCGAGACCGACGCGTCGCTCGTCCGTGGCTCGCTCCGCGAGTCGCTGCGGCTCCGCCCCGAGGTGCTGCGTCGCCTCGGCTGGCACTACGTGCGGGTGCACGCCTTCCAGCTGTTCTCCGACCCGGACCGCGTCGCGGACACGGTGGCGTCGGTGCTCGGCGTCGACCGCGGTGCCACGCAGGAGATCTCGATCCCGCCGATCCCCGCCCGCCGGTGAGCACGTCGGATCTCCGCCCCGGCGTGCCCACGTCGGGCCCAGCGCGCCGGTGAGCGGGTCCCGGCGCGCGTCCCGCGCGGCCGGTCCGGTGACGGCGGGGACGGACCAGCTGGTGGGCTCGTGGACGCGGGCCGACGACGTGACGGAGGTCGAGCCTCCCGTCCGCTCCGCGGATGAGGCTGCCGGAACCGGAACCGGAACCGGAACCGGCACCGGTGCTGTTGCCGGCGCCGACACGACCGGTCGCCCGGGAGGCGCGCCCCGCCGCACCAGGCGCGTCACCACCGCGCCGGTGCCGGGCTACGACCCGGCCGCGCCGCCGGAACCGGCCCGCCACCGCGACGGCGAGAACGACGCCCAGCTCCTGCGCGACGTGCCCCCGCACTGGTGACGGGTAGCCTGGGGACGATGACTGACACCGCGCGGCAGCGACCCGACTGGCAGACGTGGCCGAACCTGATCACGCTGGTGCGCTTCCTGCTCATCCCGGTGTTCATCGGCTTCGTCGTGTCCGGGCACCCCGGGTGGGCGCTCGTCACGCTCGTCGTCCTCGGCGTCAGCGACTGGGCGGACGGCTTCATCGCACGACGGTTCGACCAGGGCTCGAAGCTCGGCAAGGCCCTCGACCCGATCGCCGACCGCCTGGCGATCATCGCGATCGTGCTGTCGCTCGTGCTCGTCGGGCTGCTCCCGTGGCCGAGCGTCGCGATCATCGTCCTCGTGGACGCGGTGCTCGCGCTGCTGTCCGGCCTGTGGTTCCGCGGCAACCCGGACCTCGACGTCACGTGGACCGGCAAGGTCCGCTCGGCGCTGCTCTTCGTCGGCCTCCCGCTGCTGCTGTTCTCGTCGACGTCCTGGGCGTCGCAGCACGACTGGATCCGCGTGCTCGCGCTCGTGTTCGTCTGGGCGGGCACGATCGGTCACGTGATCGCCGGCGTGCAGTACGCCCGGGCCCTCACCGCGAAGCACCGCGCCGTCGCCCGCACCGCCTGACGACCCCGCCCGGTCTTCCTCCTCCGCGGAACGCAACGAAGGCGGCTCCTCGCAGCGGTACACCGCTGCGGGGAACCGCCCACGTTGCGTTCTGCGAGACGGTCAGAGCTTCGTCGAGCCGGCGATCCCCGGACCCTCGGGAGCGGTCGACGGTGCGACGTGCGCGCCACCGCCCGAGTCCGCTGCGACGCCGTTCTGCGTGCGGAGCAGGTCGCGGATCTCCAGCAGCACCTCGACGTCCGTCGGCGGGACGTCCTGCGGCGTCTGCTCCTCGTTCTGCTGCACCCGCTCGAACGCGAGCTTCTTGAGCCGGTTGACGGGCACGACGAGTGCGAAGTACACGACCGCCGCGACGATCACGAAGTTCAGGACCGCGCCGATGATCGCGCCGAACAGGATCTTCGCCGAACCCCCGGAGACGGTGGGGATCGACACGATGAGTGCCTTGTCCAGGCTCGACGCGTTGAAGACCGCGCCGATGAGGGGGTTGATGAGCGAGTTCACGATCGCGGTCACGATGGCCGTGAACGCTGCACCGATGACGACCGCGACCGCCAGGTCGATGACGTTCCCGCGGAGCAGGAACTCCTTGAAGCCCTTCACGCGGGCCTCCTTCCGTGTCGAGGAGACCCCACCGTACCGACGGGGACGAGCCCTCGTCAGGAGGCGCTGGGTGCGGCCGGCTTCGACTCGGTCTTCTTCGGCTCCGCCTTCGCCGGCGTGCTCGACGACGACGAGGAGCCCGACGACCCCTCGCTCTTCGGGGTCGACCGTGAGTCGGTGCGGTAGAAGCCGCCACCGTTGAAGGTGACGCCGACCGGCGAGAACACCTTGCGCAGGGCGCCGCCGCACACGGGGCACTCGGTCAGGGTGGCGTCGGAGAACGACTGCTTGACGTCGAAGGCGTTGTCGCACTCGGTGCAGCGGTACGAGTAGGTGGGCACCCTAGCTCCGGAAGGTGATGATGCGCGACGGCGTGATGATGCCGTCGACGGGTTCGTCGTGGGCCTCGCGCGGGACCTCGTCGAGGTACTCCGCGTCGAAGATCACAGCATAGACGGGCGGCCGGTTCGCCATCGACCCGAGCGTCTTGTCGTAGTAGCCCCGACCCCAGCCCATCCGGCACCCGTCGTGCCCGACCGCCGCGGCCGGGGTGAGGATCGCGTCGACGTCACCGAGCGCGAGCGGGGAGAGCACCTCGCCGACGACCTCGGGCATGCCGTGCAGCCCCTGCTGCTCGGAGACCCCGTCGCCGACGGCCCAGTCGAGCAGGCCGTCCTCGCGCGTGATCGGCAGCAGCACCCGGACACCCTGCTCCTGGGCCCACCGCAGGAAGGGTCGGACGTCGGGCTCGTCGGGCGCCGACAGGTAGAGCGCGAGCGAGCGCACCTGCCGTTCCTCCACGAAGCGCTGCAGCGTCGCGGTCAGGTCCGTCGTGTCGGTGTCGCGCTCCGTCGTGGTCCGGGTGCGCCGCCGCTGCCGGAGCTCGGCTCGCAGGGCGCGCTTCTCGTTCCCGAGGTCGGCGGTCATGGCGGGGAGTCTAGCGAGTGCGGGTTTGCGGCATCCCGCCGTGGCTCGCGCGATGCCGTGTCCCCCGAAAGGCCCATGTCCTGGCTCAGTGGCCGTCCGGTACGTTCGTCGGCATGGGCTTCCAGATTTCGAAGGCGGTGATCCCGGCGGCAGGGCTGGGCACGCGCTTCCTCCCCGCGACCAAGGCGATGCCGAAGGAGATGCTCCCGGTCGTCGACAAGCCGGCCATCCAGTACGTCGTGGAAGAGGCCGTGACCGCCGGCCTGACCGACGTCCTGATGATCACCGGGCGCAACAAGAACGCGCTCGAGAACCACTTCGACCACGTGGCCGAGCTCGAGGAGACCCTCAAGAAGAAGGG
Source organism: Curtobacterium sp. HSID17257 (assembly GCF_003989515.1). Classification (GTDB taxonomy): domain Bacteria; phylum Actinomycetota; class Actinomycetes; order Actinomycetales; family Microbacteriaceae; genus Curtobacterium. Next base: position 2,116 of record NZ_RBLU01000076.1, on the reverse strand, counting down.
CGACCACGAGAAGCTCCAGAAGGTCAACCAGTCGACCGACCTCGCCGACATGCACTACGTCCGCCAGGGCGACCCGCTCGGTCTCGGGCACGCCGTGCTCCGCGCCAAGATGCACGTCGGTCGCGAGCCGTTCGCGGTGCTGCTCGGCGACGACATCATCGACGCCCGCGACCCGCTGCTCAAGCGCATGATCGAGGTCCAGGGCGAGAAGAACGCCACGGTCGTCGCGCTGCTCGAGGTCCCCGAGTCGCAGACTCACATGTACGGCATCGCGACGGTGGAGGAGACCGACACCGACGACGTCGTGAAGATCACCGGCCTGGTCGAGAAGCCCCCGCAGGGCGAAGCCCCCTCGAACCTGGCCATCATCGGCCGCTACGTCATCCGCCCCGAGGTCTTCGACGTCCTCGAGAAGCAGGAGCCGGGCAAGGGCGGCGAGATCCAGCTCACCGACGCGCTCATGAAGATGGCGGGTGCCGAGGAGTGGACCGGCGGCGTGTACGGCGTCGTGTTCCGTGGACGCCGGTACGACACCGGTGACAAGCTGGACTACATCAAGGCGATCGTGCAGCTCGCCTCGGACCGCGACGACCTCGGCCCGGACCTCAAGGCCTGGCTGAAGGACTTCAACGCGGGAGAGTAGCCACCCCGTCACGAACGGGTCCGGGGTCCGCCCCGGGCCCGTTCGTGCGTCCACCCGGCCGACCGCCGGGCACCGGAGGAACCACAGCGATGACGACGATCCCGACCCTGTCCCACGGGCGGGTCACCATCCGGCCCCTCCGGCTCCGGGACACCCGTGACCTCGACGTCGCCCTCGCCACGAACCGCTCGTGGCTGCGGACGTGGGAGGCCACCAACCCCTCCGGGCACGTCTCCACCGACGTCCGGGGCAGCATCCGCGCACTGCAGGCGAACGCCCGCGCCGGACTCGGCCTGCCGTTCGCGATGGAGCTGGACGGCCGCTTCGTGGGTCAGCTCAACGTGTCGGGCATCAGCTACGGGTCGCTGGCGAGTGCGTCCATCGGCTACTGGGTGGTCGAGGGTGCCGCCGGTCACAACGTCACCCCGATCGCGGTCGCGATGGCCGTCGACCACTGCTTCCGTGTCGTCGGCATCCACCGCATCGAGATCTGCATCCGTCCGGAGAACGCACCGAGCCTGCGCGTCGTCGAGAAGCTCGGCTTCCGCTTCGAGGGCCTGCGTCGCCGGTACATCCACATCAACGGCGACTGGCGCGACCACTTCTGCTTCGCCCTCGTGGCAGAAGAGGTGCGCGAGGGCGTCCTCGACCGCTGGGTCGCCGGCCGGGTCCCGCCCGGTGCGGGCAGCGTGCCCGCCGCCGCCCGCGACGAGGCCGCGACACCGCTCGACACCCGACCGCGCATCTGACGGTCCGTCCCGTCACGCCGACGCACCGGCCGGGAGGCTCGCCCCACCGTCCACGGATTCCGCCGCGACTCGCGCAACACGCGTCCGGCAATGGGCGGTCCGGGGAACCCGCACCCCTACCGTGTCCCCATGGCAGGTATCGGCTCCTGGGGCGGCGGCATCGTCCTGCTCATCGCGGCCGTGCTCTGGGTCGTCTACCTCATGCCGTCGTGGGCGGCCCGTCGGCAGTACCTCGCCACCGAACGGAACGCGATCCGGCTGCAGCAGACGCTGCGCATCCTCGCGCAGACCGCCGAGCTCCCCGACGAGGTCCGGGTCGAGATGAACGCGAAGTCCCTCGCCGAGGCGCAGCGCGTCGCCCGGTCCGAGGAGGCCAAGCGTGCCGCGATCGTCCGTGCGCACGAGGCCGCGCGGCAGCGTGAGATCACCCGGCGACTCGCGGAGCAGCAGCCGAAGCTCGAGCGGGCGTCCTCGGTCCCCGCACTGACCGCCATGCGGATGCGGCGCTCCCGGCTCGGGGCGACCCTGTTCGGGACGCTCGGTGTCGTCGTCGCGGCGGTCGTCTTCGTCGTCGCCCCCGGCGCATGGCTCGTCGGGGTCGCCGGGCTCGTCGCCGCCGGTGGGTCCGCAGCGGTCCTCGCACAGCTGCACCAGGTGGCCCAGGCGCGGAAGGCGCGTGCCGCGGCGGGCGCTGCGGAGGCGACCCGTGCCTCCCGGCCGTCGA
>NZ_RBLU01000075.1 GCF_003989515.1 Curtobacterium sp. HSID17257 | reverse complement strand
TCCGTTCCGTGGTGGCGATGACCGTCGTCCTTCGGGCGATGGTGACCGTCCCTTCCGTGGTCGTGATGACCGTGCCCGTCGTGCCCGTCGTGCCCGTCGTGCCCGTCGTGCCCGTGCTCGCCCCTGTGCTCGCCCCTGTGCTCGCCCCTGTGCTCGCGCCCGGGGCGAACGCGCTGCCGCCCGGCGCCGATGCGGTCGTCACGGCTGTCAGGACCCCATCGTGGCGGACCACTTCGCGGCGAGGACCTTCGCCGCGTCGGTGACCTGCGCGTCGGTCAGCTCAACGTAGTCCTTCGGCATGCCACCGGCCGCCTTGAGCGCGTCCTCGTCGACCTTGCCCGACTGCTCCATCGCCGCGAGGGTCGACGGGAAGGCGCCGGCCTGCAGGTACAGGTTCTGGGCGTCCGGGCTGGCGATGTACTCCTGCCAGAGGCGCGCTGCCGCGGGGTGCGGTGCGTCCTTGTTGATCGCCTGCGAGTAGTACGAGCCGAGCGCCTGCCCCTCGGGGACGACGGTCTTCCAGTTCTGGTTCCCGCTCGAACCGGCGGCCGGGCCCCAGGCGAGGTTGTTGTAGGACCACTGGACGACGACCGGGGTCTCACCCGAGGCGACGGTCGCCTGCGTGGGCAGCACGTTCTGGAAGTTGCCGGCCTGCTTCAGCTTGCCGAAGTAGTCGACGCCCTTGGTGATGTCGTCCGCCGACCCGCCGTTCTCGAGCGCGGCGAGGTACACCGCCGAGGCGGCCTGGTTCGCCTGCGTCGGGTCGCCCGCGATCGAGACCTTGCCCTTGTACTCGCTGCCGAGCAGGTCGTTCAGGTCCTTCGGGGCGTCCTTGATCTTCGACGAGTCGTACCCGATCGACATGAGGCCCGTGTAGTCACGCGTCCACTTGCCGTCCGCGTCCTTCAGCGTGTCCGGGATGTCCGACCAGTTCGCCACCTTGTAGTCGGTGAGCAGGTCGAGGTTCTGCTGCATCACCGCGTTGCCGAGGTCGAGCACGTCGGGCGCGGTCGACTGGCCCTGCTGCGACTTGACCGCGGCGACCTCGTCGGCACTGGACCCGTTGGGGTTCGCCGAGTTGATCGTGATGCCGTACTTCTTCTCGAAGCCGTCGATGATCTTGCCGTAGTTCGCCCAGGTCGGCGGGAGGGCGATGACGTTGAGCTGCCCCTCGGCCTTCGCGGCCTTCACGAGGGCGTCCATGCCGCCGGCCGACTCGGCGCTCGTGGCGGTCTTCCAGTCGGTGTCGCTCGACGTCGACGCGCTGCTCGTGGCCGAGCAACCGGCCAGGGTGACGACTGCTGCTGCGGCCAGGGCGATGCCGGCCAGGGTGCGGGTGTGCTGCACGGGGTGTGCCTTCCGGGAGCTGTGGGGGTTCGGGTGTCCGGGGGTCCGGGTTCGGCACGATCGTGGACGCGCCCGGTTTCGCGGTCGTGCTGCGGCGGTGAACGGTGGCGGAACAGCGGGTGCGGCTGTACGGTTTCGCTGCCGAGGATGGTCCCCGGCGAGGGTCGGTCGCGGCGGACTCGACGTCCGGTCGCGCGGTGCGCGCTCGACCGGTACGACGCTGGGTCGCGTCGGCCGCGCGGGTGCGGTCACGACCGCGGACAGCCGGGAGGCACGGGTGCAGTTCACGACGACGGTCCTGCAGGCGAGGAAGACGGCCACCGGCCTGCCCGTCCCCGAGGAGGTCGTCCTCGCCCTCGGCTCCGGGAAGCGCCCCGCCGTGGTCGTCACGATCGACGGTGGCTACACCTACCGGTCCACGGTCGGCGTGATGGGCGGGCAGTTCCTGGTCCCGCTGTCCGAGGCGCACCGCACCGCAGCGGGCATCGCCGCCGGGGACACCATCGAGGTCACGCTCGAGGTCGACACCCTGCCGCGGACGGTCGAGCTGCCGGAGTACCTGGCGGCAGCGTTCGACGAGGCCGGGGTGCGGGCGGCCTACGAGACCCTGTCGGCCTCACGGCAGCGGGCGCTCGTGGACCCGGTGCTCGCGGCGAAGGCCCCGGAGACGCGGCAGCGCCGGGTCGACAAGGCCGTGGAGTCGTTGCGCGGGTAGGCGGGTGTTGCTGTTCCGCGCGTAGGAGGTCGTTCCGCGCGTAGCTGCGTGCACGCTGCTCGGTGTTCGGTGCTGCCTGCACCGGGCGGAATCGGGCGTATCTGGTCGTTCCGGGCGTACCGGGTCGTTCCGTTCCGCCAGGTACACCCGTTCTCGTCAGGTATCGCAACCGTTCTGGGAAGGAACGAGCGCCGTCATCAGCCGCCGAGCTCGACCAGGACGCGCGGGATCTCGGTGAGCAGTTCGCTCGCGAGGTAGCCCAGTGGCCCGACCTGTACGGCCAGGCGGTCACCCGCGGCCGCGTGGACGTACGACGCCCAGGCGGCCGCCTGCGCCGGATCGGCCCCACGGGCCAGCAGTCCGACCACCACGCCGGAGAGCACGTCGCCGCTACCGCTCGTCCCGAGCCCTCCGGAACCGGTGCCCTTGACCCAGACTCGCCCGTCCGGGGCCGCGATGACGTCGGACAGCGCGACCACTGCGCCGTACCGCTCGGCGATCTCCCGGGCGTCGGCGACGTCGTCGTCCCCGCAGTCCCGGCCGAGCAGCCGTTCCGCTTCACCGCTGTTCGGTGTGAGCACGAGCCGTCCTCGGAGTGGTCGGAGCCGGTCCTCGACGTCGGCGGCCACGCCGAGCGCGAAGGCGTCGAGCACGACCAGGGTGTCCTGGCCGACGGCGTCCGCGATGCCCGCGACCAGGTCCCGCGCACCGTCCGGTTCGTCCAGTCCGGGACCGATCAGCACCGCGTCCGCAGAGCCGGCCGTGTCCCGCACCGAGTCGATCGCGCCGACGGCGACGTGTCCGGCGTCGTCCTCGTCGAGCGGCACGACGCCCGACTCGGGGACGGCGACCGCGACGTGGTTCGCCACGCTCGACCCGACCGCCAGCGACAGTCGTCCGGCTCCTACGCGCAGTGCGGCGAGCGCCGACAGCATCGCGGCTCCGGGGGTGTGGGCCGCGCCGCCGACGACGAGGACCTGCCCCCGGCCGTACTTGCCGGCGCCGGGGTCGGGCAGCGCCCACTCGCGCAGGACGTTGGGCGTGATGTGCTGCGGTGCTGCAGGCTCCTGGTCAGTCGACACGAGCGTCGTCCTTCCGGCCGCTGTGCTCGGTGACCTCATCGTCGTCGAGGTGCCCAACGGCGGAGAACTCCTCGAGGGTCCACGGGGCGCCCGGTCCGTCGCGGTGCAGTCGTGTGAGCGACGCGTTCGCCACCGTGTGGTCCTCGGCGAAGGCCATCAGCGCGTGCTCGTCGAGGTCGAGGCAGACGGCCACGGCGAGCATCACGACCGCGTCGTGTGCGGCGACGAGCAGGCGTTCGGGGCCCTCGAGCCGGTCGACGTCCGTCAGCACGGTGCGGAGGCGGAGCATCACGTCCGCCCAGGACTCCCCGCCGGCGGGGCGGTGGTAGTACTTGCCGAGCCACTGCCGTCGGCGTTCCTCGTCCGGGTACCGGTTCCGCACGCCGTCGCGGGTGAGCAGGTCGAGGACACCGAGCTCCCGGTCGCGGAGCCGCTCGTCGACCCGCTTCGGCGGTTCGGTCAGCCCGCCGGCGTCGAGCGCGATGCCGATCGTCTGCTGCGCCCGACGGTAGGGCGAGACCCACAGCGCCACCGGGACGTCGTCGACGCCGCGGTCAGCGAGCTCCTGCCCGAGCGCTCGGGACTGCTCCTCCCCCAACGGACTCAGCGGGACGTCGGCGTCGCGGTGGTCGACCTCGATGACGTCGGCTCCCGCGGCCTCGGCCCTCGCAGCGGCGACGTTCGCGGTGGACTCCCCGTGGCGGACGAGCCAGATCTCGGTGACAGCCATGGTCGTGACGCTAACCGCGTCCCCCTGGACCGTTTCCCGGTCAGGCCACCCCGGGTCGTGCACTCCTCACCGGTCGGACCGGACACGGCAGTCCCGCCGCCCGGAAGCGTCGGACCAGCGCATCGGGGTCGAACAGGTCGCGCCACTCGAGCCGGATGATCGTCCGCACGCCGGGCACGGTCAGCAGCCGCTCGTGCCGCCGCTTCTCGTCGAGGAACACCTCGGTGGGGCTCCGACCTGCGAGGTACCGCTCCTGCGTGTACTTCGCTCGACCGTCGATCTCGACGACGACGCCCTGGTCCGGGAACCAGAAGTCGACCGCGAACCGGCGCCCACCGACCACGAACTCCTGCTGCAGGACCGGTCTCGGCAGCCCGAGTTCGAGGAACACCACACGAGCGACGGACTCGGCGGTGGATCCGGCGCGGCCGTCGGCGAGACCGAGGACGTGCTCCGCTCGGCGGCGCCCGCGTGCCCGCGGATCGACCGCCGCAGCGAGCTCCTCGGTTCCGATGCCTGAACGCAACGCCCCGTCCGCCACGACCACCGCGGTGCGGAGGTCGTCCCGCATCGCGATGTCGACGACGGTCCGGGGCACGGTCGTCACCCGGATCCCGTGAGCCGTCAGTCGCTCGTCGGCGCGAACGGGACGCGTGTGCAGGACGAGGTCTCGCGTCCGCCCGCGGTACATCGTCTCGGGCACGGTCGCGTGTACCGGGACCTGCCAGCCGCCGAGCGCCGGGAGCCCGAGTACCGCTGCCGCTGACGCGTGCGACGCGACCGCCGCGGTGCCGATCCGCCCGAGTCGGGCGTAGACACGTGTCACGTAGCGCTGCCGTGGGCCCGCCGAGTCCCAGTGGGTCCCCTCGACGAAGGCGTTCGGGCCGACGCGGACCAGTCGGTCAGCGCCGCTCGATCGAGCGCGGCGGCGAAGCGTCGTCGGGTCGCACGAGACCTCACGAGCGGGCCCCGCACGGAGGATCGGGAGTGGACGTTCCATGGCGCGATCGTGCCCGGTCTCCACCTGCCGACGGGGCCCGACGGCGGCGACTGTGGACGAGCCTCCAGGCCGAACGCCCTGTGCAGGACGCACGTTCCTTCCCAGAACAGATGCGATGCCAAACGCTTCCGGGCATACCTCGTCGGAAGGAAGGACCAAGTGTGCCCGGATCAACCTGGTACGCCCGGTTTCGCCGGGGAGTGCGACGCGGCGTCGAGGGAACGCACCCGTGCTCCCCCGGCGCCGCAGCCTCACCGCCGACCCCGCTGCCCCGGGGCCGGCGTCGCCGACCCCGCTGCCCCGGGGCCGGCGTGGCCTCAGGCCCGCCGCACCCGCAGCGTGACGATCTCGAACGGGCGCAACGTGAGCACGACGGGCTCCCCCGCGAGCCACGAACCCGAACCCGCGCCCGACCCCGACCCCACGCCCGGAGCCGACCCCGCGCCCGACCCCGACCCCACGCCCGGAGCCGCCCCCGCACCGAACGGCCGCTCGAGCAGGTCCACCGCCTCCACCGCGTCGACGTCGAACCCGAACGACACCCCGACGTCCGACGCCCGACCGCCCGACGCCTCGTAGAGCCGCACGACGACGTCACCCGAACGGTCCTCGGCGAGCTTCACGGCCTCGACGAGCACCTGGGGCGAGGACACGACGACCAGCGGCGACACGTCGGCCGACCCCGACCCCGGTACCGCCCGCACCGGCAGGTTGAGCCGGTACCCGGAGTCCGCCGCGTCGAGCACCGACTCCCCCGTCCGCAGCACCGTCCGGAACACGTGGTGCCCCTGGTCGGCGTGCGGGTCCGGGAACGTGGGTGCGCGCAGCAGGGACTCCCGCACCAACGTCGTCGTCCCGCCGTCCGGACGGGTCGAGCGGGTGATGTCGTGCCCGTACGTCGAGTCGTTCGCGACCGCGACCCCGAACCCGGGCTCCGCGACGTGCACCCACCGGTGCGCGGAGGTCTCGAACCGGGCCATGTCCCACGACGTGTTCTGGTGCGTCGGCCGGTCGATGTGCCCGAACTGGATCTCGCTCGACGCGACGGACGCCCGGACGTCGAGCGGGAACGCGAGCTTGAGGAGCTTCTGCCGCTCGTGCCACTCGACCTCGGTCTCGATGTGCAGCTCGGGCTGCCCCGCGGTCGCCGAGTACCGGGTGGTCACCGACGACGAGCCGAAGGGACGTGTCACGACGAGCGCATCGCGGACCACCTCGACGGAGGCCGCCGTCAGCACGGTCCCGCTCCGCTGGTAGGCGCGGTCGATGTCCCACGCCTCCCACTGGTTCGGGGTGTCCCGGAACACCGTGTACTGCGCGGCCACAGCGCCGGGCGCGATCGCGTCGCGTCCGGTCGCGTGGTCGACGAACGAGACGACGTGGCCCTCCCCGTCGACGGTCGCGGTGACGACACCGGTGTCGAAGACGAAGCGGTCACCGCTCCGGACGGGAGGCACGGCCTCCTCCGCCGACGCCGCGGAACCTCCCAGGGCGGTCACCCCGCCCGCCGCGACCGGCGAGGCGTTGAAGCGCACGACGGTCCCGACCTCCGCGCTGCCGCCGGTCCCGTCCCGACCCGGGTCCCGCGGAGCGTCGAGCACGGCTCCGCCGTCCCCGGCGAAGGCGCTCGCGGACGCCCCGACCCCGGCGAGCGCCGGCACCCCACCGCTCGCGAGTGCGGTCGTCGCCGTGCCGATGAGCTCCTCGAGGACCCCGGCGACCCGGGCGTACTCGGCCTCGGCGTTCTCGTAGACCCACGCGATCGACGACCCCGGCAGGATGTCGTGGAACTGCTGCAGGAGCACTGTGTGCCAGACGGACTCGAGCTCGTCGTACGGGTACTCGGCGCCGAGTCGCACTGCTGCGGTCGCCGCCCAGAGCTCGGCCTCGCGGAGCAGGTGCTCGGAGCGACGGTTGCCCTGCTTCGTGCGGATCTGCGACGTGTACGTGCCGCGGTGGAACTCGAGGTACATCTCCCCCGACCACACGGCGGGTTCGGGCAGCACGCGCTCGAGCTCGTCGAAGACCTGGGCGGGTGTGCCGAGGTCGACCCGGGGCGAGCCGTCGAGGTCGTGCTGGCGCCGGGCTGCCGCGACCATCTCGCGGGTGGGGCCGCCACCGCCGTCGCCGAAGCCGTACAGGAGCATCGAGGTGTTCGCGACGCCGCGCTCCTTGTTGCCGCGTTCGCCGCGGTGCAGGTCGGCGGCGGAGACGTCCGAGTTGTACGTGTCGGCCGGGGGCAGGTGCGTCAGGACGCGGGAGCCGTCGATGCCCTCCCAGTGGAAGGACGTGTGCGGGATGACGTTCGTCTCGTTCCACGAGGGCTTCTGCGTGACGAACCACTTCGAGCCGGCCGCGCGGACGATCTGCGGCAGGGCACCGGTGTAGCCGAACGAGTCGGGCAGCCAGGCCTCGGGGGTGTCGACGCCGAACTCCTCGAGGAAGAGCCGCTTCCCGGCGACGAACTGGCGCGCGAGGGCCTCACCACCGGGCAGGTTGGTGTCCGACTCGACCCACATGCCGCCGACGGGGATCCAGCGACCCTCGGCCACGCGCTGCTTGATGCGGGCCCAGATCGACGGGTAGCCGTCACGGATCCACGCGTACTGCTGCGCCGACGAGCAGGCGAAGGTGAAGTCGGGGTCCTGGTCCATCAGGTCGAGCACGTTCGAGAACGTGCGCGCGCACTTGCGGATTGTCTCGCGCACCGGCCAGAGCCAGGCGGAGTCGATGTGGGCGTGCCCGACGGCGACGGCGCGCCCGGCGGACCCGGCCGCCCCCACGGCGAGCAGCGGCGCGAGCACCTCACGGGTCGCCGCAGCGCTGCCGGCGACGTCGTCGGGGTCGAGGGCGTCCGCCGCACGCTCGAGGCCGCGCAGGATGTCCGCGCCCCGGGTGCCGTCGGTCGGCAGCTCGGCCATGAGTCCGCGGAGCACCCAGACGTCCTGCTGGAGTTCCCACACGGTGTCGTCCCGCTCGACGAGCTCCAGTGCGCGGAGGCGGTAGATCGGTTCGGTGCCCGCCGTCGAACGCGACCCGAGCGGGGTCGCCCCCTGGAAGTCGTCGCCGCCGATGTCCGGGTTGGACGCGGCCTCGACGTACAGCTCGAACGAGTCGCCGGGGCCGACCTCGACGGGAACGGTGTCGTTCCGCGGCTCGATGCCCTTGATGGTCGAGCCGTCGGTGCGCCAGGCGAGCCCCTCGGCCTGGAACCCGGGCTGGCGCTTCGAGAAGCCGAGGTCGACGCGGAGCTCGACGGTGGTGCCCGGGTCGACCCCGAAGTCCTCCGGCACGGTGCCGCGGACACGGAACCAGGTGGTCCCCCAGGGCCGACCACCCCAGGCCTCGCCGACGGTGAACGGCGTGTACTCGGCGGCGACGGCCTCGGCGAACGGCACCGGTTCGTCCGGCACCTGCCAGGCGTCGACGGTGACCGGGGCCGAGCGACGGTGCACGGCGGGGTCGATGCGGTCGCGGACGAGGCGGGCGATCCGAGCCTCGACGAGGGGTTCGTCGTGGTGCATGGAGGTGGTTCCTTTCCAGCAGGGACGGTCCGTCAGCAGGACGGCCGTCGGCAGGGACGGTCGGGCCCGGGAGGCCCGGAGAGCGTGGGTCGGGGTCAGCCCTTGATGCCTCCGGCGAGGGCGTTGCCCCCACCGAGGCCGCGGGACACGAGCACGTAGAGGGCGATGACCGGCACGGAGTACACGATCGAGAACGCGGCGAGCTGCCCGTACGCGACGGCCCCGTTCTGCCCGAAGAAGTTGAAGATGCTCACCGCGGCGGGCACCTTGTCGGGCGAGAGCAGCAGGACGAAGGGGACGAAGAAGTTCCCCCACGCCTGGATGAACACGAAGATGAACACCACGGCGATGCCCGGGCGCATGAGCGGCACGACGATGCGCGTCAGCGTGGTGAACATCGAGGCGCCGTCGGTCCAGGCCGCTTCCTCGAGCGAGATCGGCACCGAGTCCATGAAGTTCTTCGCCATCCAGATCGCCATCGGCAGCGAGGTCGCGGCGAGGAAGAAGATGCACCCCCACACGTTGTCGATGAGGTTGAGCGACACGAACAGCGCGTAGACGGGCACCATCATCGCGGTGATGGGCAGGCCGGTGCCGAACAGGATGCTGTAGAGGAACGGCTTGTTCACGCGCATCTTGTAGCGGGACAGCGGGTACGCGGCGAGCAGCGCGAACACCACGGTGACGACCGCCGTGCCGCCGGAGAGCAGCAGGCTGTTCGCGAGCGGGATGAACGACAGCTCCGGGGTGAGCACCTGCGTGAAGTTGTCGAGCGTGAACTGCGTCGGGATCTTCACGGACAGCGACGCCTGCGTGTCCACCGAGGCGAGCACGAGCCAGAGCAGCGGTACGGCGAAGCACACGGCGATGACGAGCAGCACGACGTTCGACACCCAGCGCATGGTCCGGCCGCGCGGCGAGGTCATGTGCAGGGCGCCCGGCGCGGTCACGGACCGGGTGACGTTGGACACGGGACGGTCAGCGGTGAGGGCCATGGTCAGTCCACCTCCGGCTTGAGCGCCCGGATGTAGATGATCGAGAACACCGCACCGACGACCAGCAGGATGGTCGCGATCGCGGTCCCGAAGCCGAGCTGCGAGAACTTGAACGCCTCCTGGTAGGCCAGGATCGGCAGGGTCGACGAGTTCGTGCCGGGGCCGCCGCCCGTCATCACGAAGATGAGGGTGAAGACCGACAGCGTCTGCAGCGTCGTGAGCATGAGGTTCGTCGAGATCGACCGGCGGATGACCGGCAGCGTGATGTAGATCAGGCGCTGCCACCCGGTCGCCCCGTCGACCTCGGCGGACTCGGTGATCTCCTCGGGGACCTCCGACACGGCGGCGGAGTACACGAGCATCGAGAACGCGGTCCCGCGCCAGATGTTCGCCAGGATCACGGCGAGCATCGGGTACGTGTAGAGCCAGTTCGCCCCGGTGATCCCGATGGACGCCAGGAACGTGTTGAGCGTGCCGGTGTCGTTGAAGAACGCGTAGGCGGCGAACGAGGCGACGATCTCGGGCAGGACCCAGGCGGCCACGACGAACGTGCCGACGATCGCGCGGACGACCTTGTTCGCGCTGCGCATGAGGAACGCCAGCCCGAGTCCGAGCACGTTCTGCCCGACGACGGCGGACGCCAGCAGGAACACGATCGTCAGGATGACGGACTTCGGGAAGTCCGGGTCACGGAACAGCTCGACGTAGTTCGCGAAGCCGACGAACTGCTGGTTCGCGGCGCTCGCGCCGGTCAGGGCCGAGTTGGTGAACGACCCGTAGAACGACGAGATGACGGGGCCGAGCAGGAAGACGACGAGGAGGACCACCGCGGGCAGGAGCGGGACGACCCGCGTCGCGTTCCGCAGCGGTCGCCGCTTGCGCGGCACGGGAGGATCGGTGCGCTTCGGCGCACCGGGCGCCGACAGCGTCGGCGCGAGGGGGGTGCTGGACACGGGGATGCCTTCCGGATGCGGAGGGGTTCCGAAGGTGGGGAGGGACGGTCTGGAGGCGCGGCGCACGACGTGAGCCGCGCCTCCAGACCGTCAGGTGGTCGCGCCGCTAGCCGGCGTCGACGGTGTTGTCCTTGCCGACGACCTGTTCGACCGACTGGTCGTAGACCTTCGCGGCCTCGGCAGGTGTCTGCTGCCCGGTCATCACCGACTCCATCGCGACCTGGATCGCGTTGGAGACCTGCGAGTAGTCACTCGTCGCCGGACGGAAGTTGGTGTGCTCCACCAGGTCCGAGAAGAACTTGAACGTCGGGTTTGCTCCGGTGTACGCCGGGTCCTCGGCGACGTCCTTGCGGACCGCGATCTGGCTGTTCTCGGTGTCGTACTTGAGCGAGCCGTCCTTGCTCAGGAACGTCGTGATGAAGTCGAACGCCGCCTGCGGGTTCTTCGTCTTCGAACCCACCGCGAGCGTCCACCCGCCGGACATCGAGTTGTAACCCGGTGCCTGACCGTTCTGCGTCGGGAAGGCCGCCTGACCCATCACGTCGTTCCACTCCTTCCACGGAGCGGTGCCGGACTCGAGCCACGTGCCGGACTGCCACGAGCCGTCGAGGTCGATGGCGAGCTTGCCCTCGGGGAGCCACGTCTGCGCGATCGTCGTGCCGACGTTGGTGTCGAGCGCCTGCTGCGGGGTCGGGCCGAGACCGCCCTGGTAGACCTCCTTGACGAACTTGAGCGAGTCCTCGAACTGCTTCGAGCCGACGACCCACTTCTTGTCCTTGTAGAGCGTGTTGCCGTCGCCGTCCGCGCCGTACAGGAGCATCTCGAAGCCCTGCATGGTCGAGGCCTCGCCCTGCGCCTTGCCGGAGTAGATGTTGAACGGGATGACGTTCGGGTCCTTCTCCTTCAGCGTCTTGGCCGCGGCGAGCACGTCGTCCCAGGTCTTCGGCTGCCACGGGACCGGCAGCCCGGCCTTGGCGAAGAGGTCCTTGTTGTACCAGAGCGCACGCGTGTCGGTGCCCATCGAGACGCCGTAGATCTTGCCGTCGTCACCCTGGCCGGCCTGCTTCGCGTTGTCGTAGAACTGGTCCCACTCGTCCCACTTGTCGACGTACTGGTCGAGCGGCAGCAGGTACCCGGCCTCGGCGTCGGACTTGATGAGGAAGGTGTCCTCGTACATGACGTCGGGGGCGGTCGCGGGCGCCTTGTTCATGAGCGCGAGCTTCGTGTAGTAGTCGTTGCCCTGCGCCTGGATCGGGACGAGGGTGACCTTCTTGCCCGGGTTCGCCTTCTCGTACTCGGTCTTGACTTCCTTCATCTGGGCGTCGAGCTGCTGGAAGGCGCCGAACTTCTGGTACGCGATCTTGATCGTGTCGCTCGAGGCGGACGACGAGCTGGAACAACCCGCCAGCCCGACCGCGGCGACTGCCACGGCTGCGAGGCCGGCGATGATTCGGGTGCGGCGTTTCATCGGTGCTCCTTTGCACGGGATGTCCGCGGGCTCCGTCACCCGCGCGCAGGATTAGTACAACGGATGGACTTATTCGTGTCAAGCACTTTTCGTCACGGGTCGGCAACGGTCGCGGGCGCGCGGCGGAGGCGTGGGCCCGGGCGCCCGGTGATTCCGGGCGTACCGGGTCGGAACGGCGTACCTGGTCCGCCGGGACCACGAGGTACGCCCGGAAGCGCCAGGTATCGCAGGTGTTCTGGGAAGGAACGAGCGCCAGCATCGCAGGCGTTGTGGGAAGGAACGGGCAGCGGGCCCGGCTCAGGCGATGGGAGTGGCGCCGCCGATCACCGTGATGCCGCCGGACTCGGGCACGTCGACGAGCAGCACGCTCGGACGCCCGACGTGTCGACCCTGCCGGATCACCACGCGGCTCCCGGGCGACACCGCTCCGACCGCGCGCAGGTACGCGCCGGTCGAGGCAGCGGCGGATCCCGTCGCCGGGTCCTCGGTGATGCGGCCGGCGGGGAAGAGGTTCCGCGCCTCGAACTCGAGCGGGCCCGTGCGGTGCAGGACCGTGACGGTGCCCTCCCACCCGTACTCCCGCTTCAGTGCGGCGAGCGTGGCGGGGTCGAACCGGAACTGGTGGAAGAGCTCGGGGTCGGCGAGCACGACGACGGGGTGCCGGTTGCCGGCGAAGGACTCGAGCACGGGGAACCCCTCGGCGACGTCGCCGTCGACCAGCCCGAGCACGGCGGCGAGTCGCTCCCAGCGCACGGGGTCGATCGGCCGCGTGTCGGGTTCGACGCTCGTCATCGCGACCTGCACACTGCCGTCGGAGGCGGTCGTGGCGTCGACCGCGATGTCCCCGGCCGCGGTCGAGAAGACCCGGGAACCGGTTCCTTCGCGCTCGGCGAGCAGGACGGCGGTGGCGACGGTGGCGTGGCCGCAGAAGGGGACCTCGGCGGCCGGCGAGAAGTAGCGCACCCGGGCGCCGTCCGGGGTCCGCCCGACCACGAACGCGGTCTCCGGGTACGCCACCTGCTGGGCGACCGCGAGCATCTCGTCGTCGGTCATCCCCTCGGCGTCGAGCACGATCCCCGCGGGGTTGCCGCCCCCGGGCTCGGCGGCGAAGGCGGTGTAGCGGAGGACCTCGGTGCGCATCCCCCGACGCTACCGCGGGACGCCGACGCCCCCCACGACACCGACGCCACCACGGACACCGACGCCCGGCGCGACGCCGATGCCCCGCCGTCCGGGCGGACGACGGGGGCATCGGCGAGGAGCCCCCGCGGGTCAGGCCTGCTCGACGACCGTCCGACGACGACGTGCCACGAGGACACCGGTACCGGCCGCGAGGAGCAGGAGCGCCGCCGCGATCCCACCGCCCAGCTCGGCACCGGTGACGGCGAGCGCACCCGTCACGGGGTCGACCCGGACGTCCGTCCAGCCGATCAGCGTGCCGTCGAGGGTGGCGACCACGATGCGGTGCTGCCCGGCCGGGACGTCAGCGGGGACGACCACCGTCACCGTGCCGTCTGCGGCGACGACCGGCGTCCCGAGGAGCCGTGGCTCGGAGAACAACCAGACCGCGACACGCTCCCCGGCGACCTGCGTCCCGACGGAGATCGTCACCGAGGAACCCGCACGGACCTCCGACGGTGCCGACACCGAGCCGCGGTTCCCTTCGGTCAGGGCGGAGGCGTCCGGCGCGACCGGAACCGCCGGAGCGACCGGAGCGGAAGGAGAGGGGGTCGGGGTGCTGCCTCCGTCACCCGGCGCAGGCGACCCACCGCCACCCGGAGCAGGCGTCTCCCCGCCACCGTCGCCCGGCTCCGTCGTCGCGTCGCACGGGTACGTCCCGGTGCGCAGCGAGGACCCGTTCGTGTCGTTGTCGTCGGCGGTGAAGGTGGCCCGAGCCCCGTCCACGCAGCGGCCCGAGATCGCGAAGCCCTCGTTGGCGAGCGTCCGGTCGGCGTTCGCGGGCGCCTCGTACAGCGACGCGAGCGTGAAGGCGCCGTCCTGCACGTCGAAGAGCGCCGTGCGCCCGGAGCAGGCCTCGTCGCAGACCACCCAGAGGGCGTCGAGCGTCGGGTCGAACTGCACCTCGGCCACCAGCGAGAACGGGGTGCTGATCGTCGCGACGCGCTGGAACGACCCGTCGTCCATCAGCGCGTAGGCGGAGGCGCTCGCGGTGCCCTCGACGCCGACGACGAAGAGTCCGTCACCGTGTCCGGGGTAGGACGCAGGCATGTAGGCCGCGCCGGTGTGCTGGTCGACGAAGCCGCGCTCGGTCAGCCAGGCGTCCGGCACCCAGGTCACGCCCTCGAGCCCGGCGTTCGCGCCGAGGCCCGGGAAGTCCGCGGCCAGGTTCCACTCGTCCGTGGCGCGCAGGACCGACTCGGAGCCGTCGGTGGTCGCGAAGCGCAGCACGGCGGGGCGGCTCACCTTCGACACGTCGTTGTCGCGCTCGGTCGACACGTACACCGCGCCGGGGTCGTCGGCCGTGACCGTGACGCCCTCGGCGTCGGGCGTCCCGGTGTCGTCGGCGTACCGCAGGTCGACGCCCGCGGCGTTCGTCGGGGCCCACCCGCCTCGACCGTCCGAGGCCAGGTGGTACAGCAGTCCGTCACCGTTCTGCACCGCCCAGAGCTGTCCGTCGCGCGAGGTCGACGAGGTTGTCCAGTCGAGCCCGCTCAGGTCACCGGTGAAGGTGTCCCCGGCGTCGAGCACCGTCTCGTCCGGTCCGCCCGGCCAGGCCTCGGCGGTCACGACGCCGGCGAAGCGGTTCGCCGCACCCTTCGTCGGCTCGGCGGTCGCGGCGAAGTCGCCGGTGCCGTCCGGGTTCCGCCCGTACGTGGTCGCGGCGTGTGCCGTCCACGAGTACTGGTCGACGAGGAGCCCGCGGGGGTCCGAGAGCCGCACGCTGTCGGCCTTCCCGAGCCCGAAGTCGAACCCGGACGCTCCGGCCTGCGACTCGTCGAGCACCGTGAAGCCGCCCGCCGCGACCGTGGTGCCGGCCGGGATCGTCCAGGCGTGGTCGTCCTCGCCGTCCTGCAGCACGTACCCACCGAGGTCGACCGTGGTCGTCCCGACGTTCGTCAGTTCGACCCAGTCCCCCGGGGTGCCGTCCTGCGACTCGACCTCGTTGATCCGCACGGGCGAGGAGCAGTCGTTCGGGGCGCCCTTCGTCGACGCGGTGGTGTCGACGAGCGTGCCGGAGCCGTCCGGGCAGCTGCCGTACGTCACGGCGGCGTGCGCCGTCCACGCGTACCGGAGCGTCAGCGTGCCGGAGGGGTCGTACAGCCGCACCGAGTCGGCACCGCCGAGCCCGAAGTCGAAGCCCGACCGCGTGGTGGTCTCCTGGTCGACGACGAGGTACCCGCCGGCGGCGATCGTCGAGCCCTGCGGCAGTGTCCACGCGGTGTGCGACGAGTCGGAGTCGAGGAAGCGCCAGCCGCTCAGGTCGATCGTGGCGGACGAGGTGTTCACCAGCTCGACCCAGTCGGTGTCGTCGGCGTTCGACTCCACCTCGTCGATCGCGAGACCCGCTGCCGGGCCGCTGGTGACTCGGGTACCGACGGTCGGGTCGTCGTCACCGACCGCGGCGACGGCGGGGGTGGCGGTCAGCACGCCGGCGGCGAGGGCGATGCCCGTCGCGAGGCCGGCACCGAGCCGCAGGGCAGGGGTGCGCATGCAGGGTCCTTCTCGGGGAGGTCAGGGGGGACCTGCACGACTGTTCAGCATCCCGGCGTCCGGCCGGTGGCGACCAGGTGAACGACCGGTGCCGCGTCCTCCCAGCAGGCGTCAGGAGGATGGGAGCGACCACGCGAGCGCGTTCGGTCGGAGAGGGAACCGTGACGGACGACACCAGGAACACCGCACTGCAGTCGATGATCGAGCGAGCCGGGCGGCTCACGGCGGAGGAGGCCGAGGCCCTCGACATCGCCTGGAAGGCCGACGAGCAGATCGTGGTGCCGGTGTCGAGCGCGTCGCTCGCGGTCCAGGGCGGCGCGGACGGCCGGATGGTGACCAACGCCGACCTGCTGGCCGCGTGGCAGCACGCGCTCGACGCCGCCGGCACCGCCGGCCGCGTCGATGAGATCGAGGCCGCGCAGGAGGCCGGGCGCGCGGTGAAGCACTCCGACGCACACCTCCGCGACCGCGCCGGGGCCGAGGAAGCCGTCCGCTCGGCGGTCCTCGCGACCGGCGTGCGCG
The DNA here is from genome assembly GCF_003989515.1 of Curtobacterium sp. HSID17257. Taxonomy (GTDB): domain Bacteria; phylum Actinomycetota; class Actinomycetes; order Actinomycetales; family Microbacteriaceae; genus Curtobacterium. Next base: position 159 of record NZ_RBLU01000075.1, on the reverse strand, counting down.
ACCTCCTGTCGGACGACGAGTACGACACCCTGACGGCGGTCTGGCGGACGGTGCTCGGCGCCGCCTGACGGACGGTGCTGCCGATCAGTCGGCGGGGCGGACGGGAGGCGCGGGGCGGGCTGGCACCGCGCCTCCCGTCAGCGCCGGATCAGCAGCGCA
>NZ_RBLU01000074.1 GCF_003989515.1 Curtobacterium sp. HSID17257 | reverse complement strand
GCCGACCGAGCGTGCGAGGGAGGGGTGCCAGCCGGCACCGCGCCTCCCGTCCGTCCGGTCTTCGGCAGTCGCCCGACCGACCGAGCCCGTTCCGTCACGCCCGACAGACCACGCCGACGGGTAGCACCCGCTCGGCGGCACGCCCGCGGCGTGTCGTGCCCACTCGGTGGGCGGGCGGCCTCGACTCAGGCCAGGCGGATGCCGAGCAGGGCGTCGACGAGGTCGACGAGCTCCGGCGTGGCGCGGGTCCCCGCGGCGATCGCGGTGTCCACCGCGGCGACCGCACCCGGGGTGTCGAGGTCGTCGGCGACCCGTGCACGGACGCGCGCGATCGCCTCGGCGGCGTCGTCCTCGTGACCCGGAGCGTCGCCGGACGCCCAGGCGTCCCACGTCGCGAGCCGGGTGGTCGCGCTGGTCAGCTCGCCGTCGAACCACTCCCAGTCGTCCGAGTACTTGTGCGACAGCAGCGCGAGCCGGATCGCCCGCGGGTCGGCGCCGTCGTCGAGCAGGCCGCGCACGGTGACGAGGTTGCCGAGCGACTTGGAGATCTTCGACCCCTGGTACGCGATCATGCCCGTGTGGACGAAGGCGTTCGCGAGCGGCTGGTGCGCGAGGGCCGCGGCGTGCCCGGCGCTCATCTCGTGGTGCGGGAAGACGAGGTCGCTCCCACCGCCCTGCACGCTGATCGGCAGGCCCAGGCGGTCGCCCGCGATGACGCTGCACTCGATGTGCCAGCCCGGACGCCCGGGTCCGACGGCGGTGTCCCAGCTCGGCTCGCCCTGGCGCGCGGCGCGCCACAGCAGCGGGTCGAGCGGATCGCGCTTGCCGGGGCGGTCGGGGTCGCCGCCGCGCTCCGCCGACAGGGCGGTCATCGTCTCGCGGTCGAGCCGGCTCTCGTCGCCGAGCGCCCACGCCTCGGTGGGACGGTTCACGTCGAAGTAGACGTCGTCGCCCTCGGAGTCGTCGGTCGGCACGTCGTAGGCGTACCCGGTCTCCTGCAGGTACGCGACGGCCTCGGCGATGCGTTCGACCTCGTCCGTCACGGCCACGAAGTCGTCCGGCGGCAGGACGCGGAGGGCCTCCATGTCGCGCCGGAACAGGTCGATCTGGGACGCGGCGAGCTCTCGCCAGTCGACACCGTCGCGCGCCGCCCGCTCGAGCAGCGGGTCGTCGACGTCGGTGGTGTTCTGCGCGTACTCGACCTCGAGCCCCGCGTCACGCCAGGCACGGCCGAGCGTGTCGAACGCCAGGTAGGTCGCCGCGTGACCGAGGTGCGTGGCGTCGTACGGGGTGATGCCGCAGACGTAGAGGGTCGCGCCCTCCGCGCCGTGCGTCGGGTCGACCGGCTTCCCGGCGGCGGTGTCGTGCACCACGGGTCGGGGCGCGTCCCCGGGCACGGACGGGACGGACGGGACCTGCCAGGCCCTCACGGCTGGATCACTCCGAGCGACAGCAACACGATGAGCACGATACCGAGTGCGATCCGGTAGACCACGAAGGGCATGAAGCTGCGCTTCGAGATGTAGTTCATGAACGCGGCGATGACCACGAACCCGACGACGAACGCGACCACGGTCGCGACCAGCGTGTCGACCATGCCGAAGGGGGCGCCGTGGTCGCCGAGGCTCGTCGCGGCCTCGTAGAAGCCGGACAGGAACACCGCGGGCACGGCGAGCAGGAACGCGAAGCGCGCCGCCGCCGGTCGGGTGTACCCGAGGGCGAGTCCCATCGACACGGTCGCACCGGACCGCGAGACGCCGGGCACGAGCGCCAGCATCTGCGCGACGCCGATGAGCAGGCCGTTCCGGAACGTCATCTGCTCGATCGGCCGGACCTTGCGCCCGACCACGTCGAGCACGCCGAGGACGATGCCGAACACGATCAGCACGATCGCGACGATCCACAGCGACCGGAACGTGGTCTCGATCGAGTCCTTGAGCAGGAGTCCGGCGACCCCGATCGGGATGGTGCCGAGGATCACCAGCCACCCGAGTCGCACATCCGGGTCGCCCTTCGGCACGTCGCGTCGGAACACCGAGCGGAACCACCGCCCGACGATCCGGGTGATGTCCTTCCAGAAGTAGATCAGCACGGCCGTCTCGGTCCCGAGCTGCGTCACCGCGGTGAACGCGGCACCCGGGTCCTTCGCGTCGGGCAGGAAGAGCCCGACGATGCGCAGGTGCGCGCTGGAGGACACCGGCAGGAACTCGGTGAGTCCCTGCACGAAGCCGAGGAAGATCGCCTCGAGGATGTGCATCGAACGGGGCCTTTCGTGCCGGTCGTCGCGGGTCGCCGCCGAGGGGCGACCCGGCAATGTATCAGTACGTGGCGAGCAGGTCGCCGAGGACGCGCCGCCCGAAGGCGAGGGCGTCGAGGGGCACGCGCTCGTCGACCCCGTGGAACATCGCCGGGAAGTCGACGTCCTCGGGGAGACGGAGCGGGACGAACCCGTAGCCTGCGATGCCGAGCCGCGACATCGCCTTGTTGTCCGTGCCGCCGGACAGCAGGTACGGCAGCACGGGTGCGCCCGGGTCGTGCCGCTCGAGCGTCTCCCGGACGGCGTCGACCAGCGGTCCGCCGAAGTCCTGCTCGAGGCCGACGTCGCGGTGCGTCATCACGACCTCGACGTCCTCGCCCGCGAGCTCGCGGACCCGCTCGAGCACGGCCTCCTCGTCGCCCGGCAGGCATCGGAGGTCGACGAGGGCCTCGGCGGTGTCCGGGATCACGTTGTGCTTGTACCCGGCGCGGAGGACCGTCGGGTTCGTCGTCGTGTGGAGCGCCGCGTGGATGAAGCGTGAGGCGGACCCCGTCGCGAGGGCGACCTCGTCCGGGCCGGACGCGATCGGGTCGACACCGAGCAGCCGTGCGATCTCGCGGACCATCGCCTCGGTCGTGCCGGAGAGGCGGACCGGCCACTCCTCGGCACCGATGCGCGCGACCGCGGCGGCCACCTTCGTCACCGCGTTGTCGCGCATCACGTGCGACCCGTGTGCCGCCGTGCCACGGGCGACGAGCGTGATCCACATCAGGGCCTTCTCGCCCGTCTGGAGCAGGTACGCGCGCTGCCCGCCGAGGGTCACCGAGTAGCCGCCGACCTCGCTGATCGCCTCGGTCGCGCCGGCGAAGACCTCCGGGTGGGTGTCGACGACGTGGTGTGCGCCGAGCACCCCACCGGCCTCCTCGTCCGCGAAGAACGCGATCACGAGGTCACGCTCCGGTGCACCCTGCCGCTCGACCACGTCGCCCAACGCGGTGAGCATCATCGCGTCCATGTTCTTCATGTCCACGGCACCGCGGCCCCAGAGCATGCCGTCGCGGACCTCGCCACCGAACGGGTCCACCGTCCAGTTCGACGGATCGGCAGGCACCACGTCGAGGTGCCCGTGCACGACCAGCGCCGGCTTGTCGGGGTTCCGTCCCGCCACCCGTGCGACCACGCTCACCCGGTCCGGCTCCGACTCGAAGAGCTGCGGCTCGAGGCCCAGGTCGCGCAGCCTCGCCTCGACGTAGTGCGCGGCCTCGGTCTCGCCGACCGACTTCCCCTCGCCCCAGTTCGTCGTGTCGATGCGGATGAGGTCCCGCGCGATGGCGGCGGTGGCCTCGAGGTCCGGCTCGGTCGGCAGGGCGTCGCTCATGCCGCCAACGCTACCGGCAGCGGGTTCGCCGGCCCGTCCGGTGGCGCTGCTCCCCCGCCGTTCCGGGGGACTCGCCCGGGATGCGTGGCCGTGTTCATCGTGCGTTCAGAGCCGTGCTAGTGTCTTCTCTCGGCAGGAACGCCGGGAAAACAGCCCGGAACGACAGCCGCACAAGTGAAGAACACCCTGTCCGGGTGGCGGAATTGGTAGACGCGCTAGCTTGAGGTGCTAGTGCCCGTATTAGGGCGTGGGGGTTCAAGTCCCCCCTCGGACACAAGATATGCGGTGCCCCCTGGCCTTTCGGCCCGGGGGCATTTCTTGTTCGTGCTCCCCGGCGAGCATCGCCATCGCTGCGCTCAGGGCGACGCCGCCTCATCACGGCCTCCTCGCTGCGCTCGTGGCCGGCGGCGAACGGCGGCGGCGCGCGGCAACTGCGACATCGTTGTTGTCGAACGACAGCGGTCTTGTCGCGTCGGGCGTCCGTGAGCCGGTGCGCGCGCATCGTGCGACATCGTCGTCGTCGAACGACAGCGGTCTTGTCGCAGGACGGGCGCGTCCGACTCGGGACGCCCCGGACACGACCGCGTGTCGGACGGGAGGCGCGGGGCGGGCTCGCACCGCGCCTCCCGTCCGGGACGGGGCTGCGTCGCGCCCCGGGAGCCGTCGCGCCGGCCCGTGCGGGACGGTCCGCCGGCCCCGCGGAGGAACGCAGCCGCCGCGGCGAGCCGGCACCGGCCCGGCCTCAGCGCCGCCGCAGGCGCCGCACCACGAGCACCACCCCGCCGAGCGCGGCGAGCCACCCCCAGTTCGCCACCAGCGGGTCGAGCAGCCCGTGCCGCCAGTCCCGGCGGGAGGACGCGACTCGGGACCGGACCGGGTGTGCCCGCCACTCGGCGCGGACCCCGGTCTCGTGCACGACCCGATCCGGACGGCCTCGGAGCGCGTCCGTCACCCGGTGCGTCGCGACGTCGATCCGGTCGCCCAGCACGAGGAGCATCCAGTGGGCCAGACGGCCCTCGCTGAACCGTCGGTAGGCGTACCGCTTCACGACCCCGGCGAGCCCGGACAGCGGCTGCGCGGTCCCGAACACGGGCGTGACGTGGGCGTGCTCGATCGACCGCTCGCGGCCCTCCGCACCGGGCTGCTGCTCGGGGACGTCCCAGTGGGCGCCCGAGGCGAGCCCGACCTCGCGGGAGAGCTTCGGCACGGACGGACGGTCTGCGAGGTCGAGGTCGCTCCCCCACCCGGGGATGCGCTCGCGGAGCTCGGCCGACGACGGGACGCGTCGCGGCGGATCGGCGATGTACGGGGTGTGGTCGGACACGGATTCCTCCTTCACGGCACGATCACCGTCTTGATGCAGTCGTCGAGCTTCGCCGAGAACAGGTGGTACGCCTCGTCGATGTGCTCGAGCGGGATCCGGTGCGTGATGATCTCGCTCGGCTTCAGGTGCCCGGCCTGGATGTGCTCCAGCAGGCGCGGCCACTGGCGCTTCACCGGCGCCTGGTTCATGTGGACGGTGACGCCCTTGTTCATCGCGTCGCCGAACTTCACCGCGTTCGGGATCGGTCCGTAGGCCCCCATGGCCGACACCGTGCCGCCCTTGCGGACGCCGTCGATCGCCCAGTTGAGCGCCGTCGGTGACCCGCCCTGCAGCTTCAGCTTCGCGCTGGTGAGCTGCTGCGTGAAGTTGCCGTCCGCCTCGGCACCGACGGCGTCGATCACGCTGTCCGCGCCGAGGAAGTCCGTCTGCTTCTTCATCTCGAGCACGACGTCGTCCACCTCGGCGAAGTTGATCGTCTCGGCGTGGGCGAACGTCCGCGCCTTCTCGAGCCGGTACTCCAGCTGGTCGACGACGATCACCCGGCCGGCACCCATGAACCACGCCGACTTCGCCGCGTACAGGCCGACCGGGCCGGCGCCGAGCACCACCACGGTGTCACTCTCGCGGATCGAGGCGAGCTGTGCGCCGAAGTAGCCGGTGCCGAGCGCATCCGTCATCATCAGGGCGTCGTCGGGGTCGAGCCACTCGGGGATCACCTGCGGTCCGACGTCGGCGAAGGGGACGCGCACACGCTCCGCCTGGCCGCCGTCGTACCCGCCCGTCGTGTGCGAGTACCCGAAGATCCCGCCAACCGCGGTGGCGTTCGGGTTGACGTTGTGGCAGTTCGTGAACAGACCGCGGGCGCAGAACCAGCAGCTGCCGCAGGAGATGTGGAACGGGACCATCACGCGGTCCCCCACCGCCAGGCTCCGCACCGACGGGCCGACCTGCTCGACGACGCCGATGAACTCGTGCCCGAACGTGTGCCCGATGCGGGTGTCGGGCATCATGCCGTGGTACAGGTGCAGGTCCGACCCGCAGATCGCGGCCCGTTCGACCCGGACGACGGCGTCGTTCGGGTGCTCGATCCGGGGGTCCGGCTTCTCCTCGACGCGGACCCGGTACGGCCCGCGGTAGGTCATGGCGCGCATGGGCGCTCCTCTCGCTCGTGCGGGCCACGGTGGTCCCCGTCCGGTGGGTGCCGACACACAAAGGACGGGAGGCGCGGTGCCGACCGGCACCGCGCCTCCCGTCCGTCACGTGGTGACGTCGACCTGTGTCAGCTCTTCGAGGCCTCGACGAAGTTGCGTCGCGGGTCGGTCTCCTTGATGAGGCTGGTCGCGTCGCGACCGGACACCGCACCGGTGATCCAGCCGATGACGATCCGGACCTTCCGGTTGAGCGTCGGCATCGCGTACACGTGGTACGAGCGGTGCGCGAGCCAGGCGAGCAGGTTCGTCATCTTGACGCCCTTGATGTTGCCCGCGCCCTTGCCGACGCCGTACGAGGCGACGGTGCCGATCGACGGGTGGCGGTACTCCTCGAGCGGCTTGCCCGTGATGGTGGCGACCACGTTGTCCGCGGCGACGACGGCCTGACGGACGGCGTTCTGCGCGTTCGGCGGGTAGTAGGCCGGCTGCTTCTCGGCCGTCAGGTCGGGGACCTGCGCGACGTCGCCGAGGCCCCAGACGCCCGGGACGACCTCGTGGGTGTCCTCGGCCTCGACCTGGAGCTTCGCGTTCGCCGCGAGGTGGCCCTTCGGACCACGCGGCAGGTCCGTGGCGTCGAGGAGCGGGTTCGGCTTGACGCCTGCCGTCCAGACGAGCAGCCCGGTGGCGAACTCGTCGCCGTCGGAGAGCTTGATGATCCCGCCCTCGGCGCTCGGCATGGTGGTCTTCAGACGGACGTCGATGCCGCGGGCACGCAGCGACTCGAGGGTCCACTTCGACAGCTCCGGGCCCACCTCGGGCGCGACGCGGTCGAGCGCGTCGATGAGCACCCAGCGCGGCTGCTCGCCCGCGAGCGACGGGTAGGTCTTGATGGCGGCCTGCGAGACGTCGAAGAGCTCACCGATCGCCTCGACACCGGTGTAGCCACCGCCGACGAAGATGCTCGTCAGCAGACGGCGACGCTCGTCCTCGTCGCGGGTGGCAGCGGCCTTCGCGATGTTGTCGAGGAGCTTCGCGCGGACGTAGGCGGCCTCTTCCACGGTCTTGAAGCCGACGCCGTACTCCTCGAGCCCGGGGGTCGGGAAGGTGCGGGTCACCGAGCCGAGCGCGACGACGAGCTGGTCGTAGCCGAGCGTGCGGTCGTCACCGCCGGCCGTGGCGATCGACACCGTCTTGTCCTTCGACGAGATGCCGGTGACCTTGCCCTGGATGACGCGGGTCTTCTTCAGCGCGCGACGGAGCTCGAAGGTCACGTCCTTCGGGGCGATGTGCCCGCCCGCGACCTCCGGCAGGAACGGCAGGTACGTGTAGTACGTGTTCTGGTCCACCAGCGTGATCCGCATCGGCACGGTCGCGGCGTGCTTCTGGAGCTGCTTGACCGTGGTGTAGCCGGCGGAGCCGCCGCCGAGGACGAGGACGTGAGGGATGGAGTCTGCCATGCACCCGGTCTACCGGAAGAACCCCTGGGACGTCACCAAGCCGCGCCGCCCGGTCCGCGCACCGCAGCCGGATCGGGCGCTCGGTGCGTCCCGCGAGCGGTCACCGTCCGCGCGGGCGGTCCTGCAGGCGCCACCAGGCGGTCTCGGCCAGCTCGGGCCCCGTGAACACGCCGTGCTGGGTGCGCCGGGACTCGGTCAGCGAGAACCGTCGCAGGCGGTACCCGCCGCCGAAGCGGTCGATGATGGCCTCGGGCGAGGAGTCCGGTGTGCGCTTCACGAGCCAGGTGCGGTCGTCGACGGGTTCGATCACGCGCCGACCCGGGTCCGGCTCGGCGTCGTCGGGACCGGGGTCACCGGCGGTTGCCGATCCGGGACCGCAGCACGTCGATGCGCTTCTGGATCTGCTCGATGCTCGCCTGGGCCACGGCCGGTCCACCGCTGATCCGCCGGAGCTCGGCGTGGATCGCACCGTGCGGTTCGTTCGCGTGCCGGGACCAGATCGACACGAGCCGTGCGAGCTCGGTCCGCTGCTCCTTGATGGTCTGGTACATCGGACGCGCTTCGTCCGGCTTCGGCTTCGGCATGCCGTCCTTCGCGGCGCGGCCCTTCGACCGCTTCGCCTGCGATGCCTGGCGGGCCCGCAGCAGGTCGCGCACCTGGTCGGGCTCGAGGAGTCCGGGGATGCCGATGAAGTCGAGTTCCTCGAGGGAGCCGACCTCGCCCCCGGTGCCGAACTCGCCGCCGTCGTAGAGCACCCGGTCGAACGACGCCTGCGAGTCGAGGGCCTCGAACGGCTGCACCTCGAGCAGGCTCTCGGACGCCCGGTCCTCCTTGTTGGCCTCGGCGACCATGGCGTCCTCGGGGTTGTACATCCCGTCGTCGCTGTCCTTCGGCCGGTCGAGGGCGTGGTCCCGCTCGAGCTCGAGCGACGCCGCCAGCGCCATCAGCCCGGGCACGCTCGGCAGGAACACGCTCGCGGTCTCCCCACGGCGACGGGCCCGGACGAAGCGCCCGATCACCTGGGCGAAGAACAGCGGGGTGCTCGCGCTCGTGGCGTACACACCGACGCACAGCCGGGGCACGTCGACGCCCTCGGACACCATGCGGACGGCCACCATCCACCGGGAGGTGTCCTCGGCGTAGGCCTGGATCCGGCTCGAGGCAGCGGCCTCGTCGGAGAGCACCACCGTCGGTCGCTCGCCGGTGATCTGCTGCAGGATCCGGGCGTACGCACGCGCGGTCGTGGTGTCGGTCGCGATCACCAGGCCGCCCGCGTCCGGCACGCCCCGACGGACCTCGGTGAGTCGCTTGTCGGCGGCCGAGAGCACGGCCGGCATCCACTCGCCCTCCGGTGAGAGCGCGGTCCGCCAGGCCTGGGCCGTGATGTCCTTCGTCACCTGTTCGCCGAGGGACGCCGACATCTCGTCGCCCATGCGCGTCTTCCAGCGCATCTGCCCGGCGTAGGCCATGAAGAGCACCGGGCGGACGACGCCGTCCTTGAGTGCGCGTCCGTAGCCGTAGTTGTAGTCGGAGATCGAGGTCCGGATGCCCTGCTCGTCGGGGGCGTACTGCACGAACGGGATCGGCGCGGTGTCCGACCGGAACGGCGTGCCGGAGAGGGAGAGTCGACGGGTCGCCTTCGTGAAGGCCTCGCGGATGCCGTCGCCCCAGGTCAGGGCGTCGCCGCCGTGGTGGACCTCGTCGAGGATCACGAGCGTGCGACCGCCCTCGGTGATCTTCTGGTGGACCTCCGGGTTCATGCCGACCTGCGCGTAGGTGATCGCCACGCCCTGGTAGTGCCGGCCGAACATGCCGTCGCCGTTCTTGAACATCGGGTCGATGCGGATGCCCACGCGGTCCGCCGAGTCCGCCCACTGCCGCTTGAGGTGTTCGGTCGGCGCCACGACGACGATGCGGTCCACGGTGCCACGGGCGAGGAGCTCCGTGGCGAGGCGGAGCGCGAACGTGGTCTTGCCGGCGCCGGGGGTCGCGGCGGCGAGGAAGTCGCGCGGCTCCGTCTCGAAGTACTTCGTGAGTGCCTCGACCTGCCAGGCGCGGAGCTTCGACGCGGTGCCCCACGCCGCCCGCTCCGGGAACGCCGGGGACAGGTGCTCGGCGGCCGCGTTGCCGGCGTTCTCCGCCTGGACCACGGCCTCGTCGTGGGGTCGGGCAGCCGTCGGCGCGGCCGGTTCCCCACCGGCCGCGGACTGCTCCCGCGTCGCCTGGTCGACGCCGTCCGGGGTGTCGCCCCACAGCGTCACGGGCTGCTGCTGGTCGTCGTACTCCGCTGCGCTCACTTCACGCGATCCTACCGTCAGGCCGGGTCCTGCCGGGCGTGCGGCGGACGCTGCTCAGGCGTGCCGCGCACGAGCGAGGCGGGTCGGAGCACGCCGGCACCGAAGCGTGCAGCGACCGCGTCGACGGTGGTCTCGGTCTCCCGCCACGGCGCGTCGTCGTCCCAGAGGGCGTTGCTCGCCGCGGCCGGCACGAGGTTCTCGCCACGGACGCCGATCAGCCGGATCCGGTTGCCCGGGCGGTGCAGGACGTCGTAGAGCTCGACCGCCTCGTGGTGCAGCCGCTTGGCGACGTCGGTCGGTTCGGCGAGCGTGCGGGAGCGGGTCAGCGTGCTGAAGTCGGTGTAGCGGACCTTGAGCGCCACGGTCCGCGCCTGCACGTCGGCCCGGCGCAGGCGGACGGCCACCTTGTCGGCGAGGCGGAGGAGCTCGCGGGCGACGTCGTCGCGCTCGGTCAGGTCGCGGCCGAAGGTGACCTCGTGCCCGATCGACTTCTCGCTCACGCCGGTGTCGACCACGCGGGGGTCGCGACCCCAGGACAGGTCGTGCAGGCGCTGTCCGCCGGCGGGTCCGAGCGCGGCGACGAGCGACGACAACGGCGTGTGGGCGAGGTCCCCCACGGTGCGGATGCCGCGGCGCTCGAGCTTCTCCTGCGTGGTGCCGCCGACGCCCCAGAGCGCCGAGACCGGCTGGGGGTGCAGGAAGGCCACGGTGTGCTCGGCCGGCACCACGAGCAGGCCGTCGGGCTTCGAGCGGCTCGACGCCAGCTTGGCGACGAACTTCGTCGAGGCCGCGCCGACGGAGCAGTGCAGCCCGGTCTCCGCGAGGACCGCGGCGCGGATGGCGGTGCCGATCTCCCACGGGGTGCCGTACAGACGGAGGGCCCCGGCGACGTCGAGGAACGCCTCGTCGATGCCGAGCTTCTCGACCTTCGGGGTGAACTGCCCGAAGACGCGCATCACCGCCGCCGACTTCGCCGCGTACTTCTCGAAGTGCGGTTCGACGATGACCGCGTTCGGGCAGCGCCGTCTCGCCACGGCCATCGGCATCGCGGAGTTCACGCCGTAGCGACGGGCCTCGTACGTGGCGGCGGTGACGACGGAGCGGTCCGAGTCGTGTCCGACGATGACGGGGAGCCCGCGCAGGTCGGGGCGGTCGAGCAGCTCGACGGAAGCGAAGAAGGCGTCCATGTCGACGTGCAGGACCGTCGCGGTCACGTCGTCGACCGGGTGGTCGGAGACGAGCCGGTTGCGTCCGTCCTGCTTGCTCACCCGGCGATGATGCCACGCGCCACCGACAGCCGGTGCGGCCCGCTCGGCCCTGACCGCCTGCGGCTCAGGCGAGCGGCCCGAGCTCCGCGGCGGCGATCGTGCGCGCGGCCGAGTCCCGCGTCGACGGGTGGTACTGCCCCGCGCGGACGTCCCGCGCCAGCCGGGCGAGCTCCGACGACGCCCGGAAGGCCGACCCGCCGGCGAGCCGCAGCGCCTCGTCCACGACGTGCTGCGCCGTGTCCACCGTCCGCGCCTTCGTGCCGACGAGCAGCGGGAACCAGCGGGGTCCGAGGTCGTCGAGCTCGTCGACGGACCGTGCCAGCGACGACACCTGCAGGGTGACCGCGTCCACCGCGCCCCGGAGGTCGGCGACCGCGCGGCGCACGTCCGGATCCTGCGAGCGCGGGACCCCGTCGCGCCCGTGTCGGCCGGACACCGCCGCGACGGCCAGCTCGAGCGCCCGCTCGGCAATCCCGACGTACACCGACGCCACGAGCAGCTCGAACGCTGCGAACACGCCGAAGACGAGCGGGTCCTGCGTCGGACCGACGGGGAGCACCCGGACGATCCGCGACGCCGGCACGTGCACGCCGTGCAGCAGCGTCGTGCGGCTCTGGGTGGCCCGCATCCCGAGCGTGTCCCAGTCGTCGAGGTGCTCGACGTCGCCGTCCGACCGCAGCACGAAGCCGTGCACGAGGCGCGGCTCCGGCCCGCTGGTGTCCTTGCCGAACACGCTGAGCACGTCCCACGCGGGCGCGAGCGAGGTGGACACCTTCCTGCCGGTGAAGCGGTAGCCGCCGTCGCCGTCCGGCTCCGCCGTCGTCGACGAGTCGAACAGCACGGCGTCGTTGCCCGGTTCGCTCACCCCGAACGCGAGCAGGTGGTCGTCCGCCGCCCGGTCGGTGACGGTCTGGAGGAACGACCCACCTCGCGCAGCGACGGCGCGCGCCGCCTGCACCCACACCTGGTGCATCCCGAGACCGAGCGCGGTCGCCGGTGCGGCCCGCGCGAGCCGCCGCTGCAGCGCACTCGTCGCGGCGAGGCCGAGATCCGCGCCGCCCTGCTCGGCGGGCACCCCGATCCGGAGCCAGCCCGCCGCACGGAGCTCGTCGAGGTCCTCGGCGCAGAACGCGTTCTCGGCGTCGTACCGCGGCGCGCGGGCTGCGATCCGCTCGAGCAGGTCCTCCGGCAGCGCCCACCCGGGGTCGTCGACCAACGTCATGCGACGAGACTACGGTCGGAGGGGTGTCAGCTCGTCATGCGTGGTCCAGGTACGTCGCGATCGGTGATTCGTTCACCGAGGGCATCGGCGATCCCGACCCCACCGTCCCCGGCGGTCACCGCGGCTGGGCCGACCGGGTCGCCGAGGTCCTCGCCACGAGGTCCGACGGCTTCTCGTACGCCAACCTTGCGATCCGCGGGCGCCTGCTCGGCCAGATCGTCGACGAGCAGGTGGAGCCGGCCCTCGCCCTGGGCCCCGACCTCGTCACCGTGTCGGCCGGCGGCAACGACATCATCCGCCCGGGCTCGGACCCCGACGAGCTCGCCGAGCGGTTCGACGGCATGGTCGAGCGGCTCCGGAGCGACGGCGCGACCGTCGTGCTCTTCACCGGCCCGGACGTCGGCATGACGCCCGTGCTCGGCATGGTCCGTGGCAAGACGGCGATCTACAACGAGAACCTGCACGCGATCGCGCTCAAGCACGGCGCACTCGTCGCCGACATGTGGGCACTCCGGGTCCTCCGCGATCCCCGGATGTGGGCGCCGGACCGGCTGCACCACTCGCCGACCGGGCACGCGACGATCGCCGCGGCGGTCCTCGACGCCCTCGGGGTCGACCACGGACTCGATCCGGTGACGCCGGAGCCGCTCGAGCCGAGGCCGTGGCGGGAAGCCCGCGTCGAGGACCTCGGTTGGGCGCGCGAGTACCTCGTCCCCTGGGTCGTGCGCCGCATCCGACACACGTCGTCCGGCGACGGCATCAGCGCGAAGCGTCCCGACCTGCATCCGGTCTCCGGGACCTCCGACACGCCCTGACCCGACTTGCCCTGACCGGCGACGCCCCGACGCCGGTGCGCCCCCGGACGGACGTTGCACCCCCGAGTGCGCGGGCGCGGTGTCCGTTCGGGGGCGCGACCGGTCAGCGCCCCCGGTCAGCGCGACCGGTCAGGCGGTCGGGCGACGCAGTGTCAGGGGCCCGTCGTGCAGGGGCTGGGTGATCCACTCCCCCGATGCCGTGCCGGTCGCGGGGTCGAGTCGGAGCCGGGCGGCGTGCGGGGTCTCGACGAACCGGACCACGACCTGCACGGCACCGTCGGCGTCGGTCGCGGCGCTCGCGGCGAGCGGTCCCTCGACCGCCCACGCTCCCTGGCCGACGCGGAACGACAGCAGTCCGCCGTCGACGTCGACGGTCAGGCGCCACGCGGCAGCGTCGGTGTCACTGCCGGTGTCGGCGTCGGGCTCCAGTCGGAGCCCCTCGAGCACGCCGTCCGACTCGTACGACCCGGCCACGGGCTCGGCGAGGCGACCACCCTGCACCGGGGGCAGCCCCAGGGAGGCGAGGCGAGCCTCCAGTCCGGCGTCCGCCTCGGGGTCGAGATCAAGGTGGGCACCGTCCTGCGGTGTGATCGCCGGCAGCAGGTGCTGCCAGGCGGCGTCGAGCACGGCCTGCATGTCGAGCGACTGCCCGGTCAGGGCGAGCACGACGTCCTGCTCGGGGAGCACCACGCAGAACTGGCCGTAGGCGCCGTCGCCGCGGAAGCCGTGCCGGGCCATCCAGAACTGGAAGCCGTAGCCCTGCCGCCAGTCGGCGTTCTCCTCGTCGGGGTTCGCGACCTGGGTGCTCGTCGCGGCGTCCACCCAGTCCTCGTCGAGGATGCGCCGGCCGTCCCACACGCCGCGCTGCAGGTACAGCTGGCCGAGGGCGGCGACGGCGGCCGTCGGGGCGTACGCACCGCTGAAGCCGAGCTCGGCACCGGTGTCGTCGCGCTTCCACGCCAGGTCGTCGATGCCGAGCGGCTCGAGCAGCCGGGGGCGCAGGTAGTCGACGAGCGACTCGCCGCTGGCCCGACGGACGATCGCGGCGAGTGTGTACGTGCACGGCTGGTTGTACGCGAAGACGGAGCCGGGCTCCTCGTCGGGCGGGGTCAGGAGGAACCCGCGCACCAGGTCCTCGGGGTCGGCGGCCTCGGCCCGCTGCAGGGTCTCCTCGCGGTGCCCGGAGGCCATCGCGAGGAGGTGCCGGACCCGGATGCGGCGGCTGCGCTCGTCGGTGACGTCGGCGTCGAGCTCCGGGAAGGACGACAGCACGGTGGCGTCGAGGTCGACGAGCCCCTCGCGCACGGCGATGCCCACGGCGGCGGCGGTGAAGCTCTTGCTCAGGGAGTACAGCAGGTGCACGCGGTCGGCGGCGTAGGGCGCCCACCAGCCCTGGGCGGCGACACGGCCGTGCCGCAGCAGCACGATGCTGTGCGGTTCGACGTCCGGGGTCGACTCGAGGGCGTCCAGGAACGCGGACACCCCGCGTGCGTCGATGCCGAGGGCGGACGGGGTGCTGCGCGGGAACGTCGTCGTCACGTCGGAGAGCCTACGCGGCAAGGCCCCAGCGCCCCGCGGGCGCGGCGCCGGTCGGCCCGGTCGCCGCGGTGGTCTGCCGGGCAACGGCCGTCGGCCCGGTCGCCGCGGTCGTCTCGACCCCGCGGAACGGGTTCGTCCAGCGCCACCAGAGCCCGGGGTCCTCGATGGAGCGTTCGAGTTCGAGCGGCACCGTCACCGGGTCATGGTGCTCGATCGTGAACCGGACGGTCCCGACCCGCTCACCCCGTTCGCCGAGGGTCAGGCTGTCGAGCCGGGTGCGCGCCCTGACGGTCGTGTCACCCCACACGAGCACCTCCGCAGCCTCGGCGGCGACGGCGTCCGCGTCGTCGCGCCAGGGCGTGGAGTAGGTGCCGAAGGTCTGGCCGGCGTGCGTGAGCGTGACCACCTGGAAGTTGTCGGCGACCGAGCGGAGGAGGGTGCGGACGTCGACGTCGAGCGACGGGTGGTCCTTGCCGCCGAGCATCACGCCGACGACGGTGACCTGGCGGCCCCCGCGCTGGTACGCGGCCGCGAACAGCAGGCAGGCGCCCGCCTGGTCGAGCGTGCCGGTCTTGATGCCCTCGATACCGTCGAGTCCGAGGAGCTTGTTCGAGTTCTCGATCTGCCCGGCCCCGGGCACCGTCACCTGCTGCGTGCCGACGATCTCCTCGACCACGGGGTCCGCGAGCGCGAGCTGTCCGAGGCGCACGAGGTCCGTCGCGGTCGACTGGTTGGCGGGGTCGAGGCCCGTCGGCTCGTGGATCGTCGTGTCGTCGAGCCCGTGCGCGTCGAGCCAGGCCGAGGCGGCGCGCTGGTACGCGTCCATCGACCCGAAGGCCCAGAGCGCCAGGGCGCCCGCGTAGTTGTTCGCCGACTTCATCAGCATGACCTGCATGGTCTGGTACTCGGACAGCTGCAGGCCGTCCGGCATCGGGGCCACTTCACCGTTCTGCGCGAGGTACTCGGCGTACAGCGCCTGCATCTGCGGATCGAAGCGGATGGCGGGCCCGGACTCCCCGCGCGCCAGCGGCTTCGCGTCGAGCACGACGAGGGCCGTCACGACCTTGGTGATGCTCGCGATCGACCGCGGCTTCGTGTCGCCGCTGGTGCGGAGGCTCTCCGGGAAGCCGGTGGCCTGCACCGCGGTGGCGCCGTAGCCCGGGAACCGCAGGTCCGGCAGGGTCGAGGTCGGAGCGGAGTACGTCGTCGTGGTGGCGCTCGCCGGGGCGAACGGCACGACCGCGACGGCGACCAGGTACCCGACGGCGAGCAGGAGCACCGCGACGACGCCGATCGTCACGGGCCGCCGGACGGCGGAGCGGGGGCTGCGGTCGACACGGGGCACGGGAACAGAGGGTACCGGGCGGTCCCGGGGTGCCGGCCGTCCGCGGGCCGCGTGCCGCGCGCCGCGA
>NZ_RBLU01000073.1 GCF_003989515.1 Curtobacterium sp. HSID17257 | reverse complement strand
TACACACGCGAAAAGAGTCGTGAATGGGATAGCTACCGTAATACCGTAGGTCGACAGTTGCGGGAGACACCATAGTAGAACTATCAGCAATGTGTGTATATCATATCTGTTATAGACGGCAGCAGACGCTGACTATATGCTGATATACAAGCAGCCGTCTAGCAATATTTCACTCTTTTTAAAGTGGACATAAAGGAATAAGAAAAATGAGTAGGTTGTTTATTTTTTTTTTTTTTTC
>NZ_RBLU01000072.1 GCF_003989515.1 Curtobacterium sp. HSID17257 | reverse complement strand
GGAGCAGGCGTGGGCGACGCGCTCGCCACCGGGGTCGGCGGCGGCGTCCCCGCGCCGTCGCCGTCGCCGTCGCCGTCGCCGTCGCCGGGTACCGTGACGCCGATCGACACCTCCGGCGAGGGGTCCCCGCCGTCCGGGTCGGTGGGGGACGTCGCGGTCGCCACGTTCACGACGTCGGACCCGTCACCTCGGTAGTCCGGGTCGAGCACCGCGCGGATGCGGAACGACCGGGTCCCGCCGACCGCCAGCGCCTCGTCGGACCGACAGGTCACGTGCTGTCCCTCGGCGGAGCAGTCGTCGTCGGACCTGCTGAACCGCATCGCCGCCGGCAGGTCGTCGACCACGCCGACCTCGTGCGCAGGGTCCGGCCCACGGTTCCTCGCCGTCACCCGGTACTCGACCTCGTCGCCCGGTGCCACGCCCGTCGAGGGCGACACCGCCTTGTCGGTCTCGAGCTGCGCCTCGGCACGAGGTGCTGGCTCCAGACGACTCGAGGCGACGGACCGGTTGTCCGACTCGTCGACGTCCGCCAGGGACGCCGGCGGAGTGACGGTGGCGGTGCTCTCGAGCGACCCGACGGCGTCGTCCGCGACGGTGCCCGTCACGGTGACCGTGGCCGCGCCGTCCCGGAGCAGGTCGAGCGCGACGTCGACGTCTCCCGTGCCGGTACTCGCGCCGCAGGCGGACCCGTCGGTCGCGCTGCAGGACCACGTCACGTCGCGCAGACCGTCCGGGACGTCCACGTGGAAGGCACTCGGGTCGGATCGGTTCGGACCGGCGTCGGACGCGGTGACGGTGTAGCTGAAGGGCTCTCCGGGCCGGGCCGACGCCGGGAGGTCCTGCGCGACGCCGAGGTCGACGGGCTGGGAGACCCGGACCTCGTCGATCTCGTGGACGTCGGCGTAGTCACCGGTCGCGGCCGAGAACCCCAGTCGCAGCGTGTCCGGCAGCGGCGCCTGCCCCCGCCCGTGGAGCGGGACGCGGTCGAGGACGGTCTGCAGCACGCCGCCGACCTCGAGCCGGACCGTCACGAACAGTTCGCCGCTCGCCCCCGGGACGAGGCTGATCCGGACCCGCCGCGTCCCGGAGCCCTCGGTGAGGGTGCCGCCCGGCGCCGGCACCCCGTCGACGTACCGGTAGCCGGTGGTGCCGTCACCGGACCCCCGCACGACGATCGAGTCCGGGCGACGCCCCACACCCGATCCGTTGATGTCCTGCGAGAAGTTGCCGTAGTGGTCGACCGCGACGGCTGCGAACCCGCCCGGGACCCCCGGGAGGTCGCACGGTGGCCCACCGCCCTGGGTGGCGCTCGACCGACAGGCGTACCCGAGCGCTGCGCCGTAGGCACCGACGCCCTGCTGTGCACGGCCGTCCGCCAGGAAGAGGAGCAGCCCGTCGGCCCCCAGCTCCCCGGTGTCGTTGTCCATCGAGTACGAGAACTCGATGTCGAGTCCGAGGTCCGACCGGAAGGTGTCGTCCGTCGACCAGGCGCCGGCCTGGTGGGTCGTCTGGTCCGTGAGCCGGAGTCGCCCGCCGACGACCTGCGCATCCCCGCTCAGGGTGCCGCCGGCCGCGGAGTCGAAGCGGTTCACGTACGGGAACGCGAGGTCGTCCGCGGAGGAACTCGACGGCAGGAGCGCCGGCGCCGCGAGGACGGTCAGGGCCACGAGGCCGCTCACGAGGGCGCTGCGTGGGCGCCGTCGGTGGCGGCGTCGGCCGTCCGGATGGACCGTTGTCGGGATCGAGGTGTCTGTCATGCCCCGATCGTCGCGAGCGGGGCGCCCTCGTCAGTGGCCGTCGGGTCTTCCTGTGGAGAACGGCTCCTCCGAGCGACGCTGTGCAGGGATGGCCCGGGGACACCCGAGCCGCACCTCGGTCAGGCGAGCCACACCGTGGTCTCGCCGGGCAGCATCCCGTCGCCCGCGTCGAGCGGGCCGGACGCCAGCACCACGGAGCCGGACGGCATCGGCACCGGCGACGTCCCGAGGTTCGACACCGAACGCCAGCCGTCGTGCCGGGCGAACGCCACGACGTCGTCACCGGCACCGAGCCACGTCAGCTCCTCACCCTGCTGCAGTCGTCGCCTGGCGGTCGTCGCCCGGCGGTAGAGCGACAGCGTCGACGTGGGGTCGCCGTCCTCGGCCTCGACCGACGAGTCACCGAAGTCCTCCGGCTGCGGCAGGTGCGGTGCGACGTCGCCGAAGCCGAACGACGGGCCCGTCCGCGTCCACGGGATCGGCACACGGCAGCCGTCCCGGCCCTTCACCGTGTGCCCGGTGCGGATCCACTTCGGGTCCTGCAGCAGCTCGTGCGGGATCGCCGGGGCCTCGTGCAGCCCGAGCTCCTCGCCCTGGTACAGGTACGTCGACCCCGGCAGCGCCAGGACCAGCAACGTCGCCGCGCGCGCCCGGCGCTCCCCGCGCCGGCGGTCCAGCTCGGGCGAGGTGCCGTCGGTCAGCAGCCACGCGTCGGTGTCGGTACCGTCGGGCAGGCCGTACCGCGTCGCGTGCCGGACCACGTCGTGGTTCGACAGCACCCACGTCGAGGAGGCTCCGGACTCGGCCGACATCGCGAGGTTCCGCTCGATGATCGTGCGGAAGGCCCGGGCGTCGTACGGAGCCTCGAGCAGGTCGAAGTTGAAGGCCTGCCCGAGCTCGGTCGGCCGGGCGTAGAGCACGCGGCGGGGCGCCGGCGCCCAGGCCTCGGCGATCGCGGCACGCGGTGGGTCGTACTCGTCGAGCACGGAGCGCCAGGTCCCGAAGATCTCGTGCACCTCGTCGCGGTCGTACAGCGGGTCCGAACCGTCGAGGGGCAGGGCCTGCTCGTTCGAGGGTCGGTACGGCGTCGACAGGTCCTTCGCGAGTCCGTGCGCGACATCGACCCGGAAGCCGTCCACCCCGCGGTCGGACCAGGACCGCAGCGTGTGCTCGAAGTCCGCACGGACCTCGGGGTTCGACCAGTCGAGGTCGGGCTGCTCCGGCGCGAACAGGTGCAGGTACCACTGCCCGTCCGGCACCCGCGTCCACGCACTGCCGCCGAAGTTCGACACCCAGTCGCTCGGCGGCAGCTCACCGGCCTCCCCCGCCCCGTCCCGGAACACGTAGCGCGCACGCTCGGGAGAGCCGGGCGCGGCCGCCAGCGCCTGGCGGAACCACTCGTGCTGGTCGGACGTGTGGTTCGGCACGACGTCGACGATCACGCGGATGTCGTGCTCGTGCGCGGTGCGGATGAACGTGTCGACGTCGTCGAGCGTGCCGAGGCGCGGGTCGACGTCACGGTAGTCGGCGACGTCGTAGCCGCCGTCGGCGAGCGGCGACGGGTAGAAGGGCGAGAGCCACACCGCGTCCACGCCGAGCGACGCCAGGTACGGCACGCGGCTCGTGACGCCCGCGATGTCACCCAGGCCGTCCGCGTCGGTGTCCGCGAAGCTCCGCGGGTACACCTGGTACACGACGGCCTGGCGCCACCAGTCCGGGTCGGTGGTGCGCGGGGTGCTGGCGGGCGTCCGATGGGTGCTCACCGGGCCAACCTACCCAGCCGGTCCGGACCGGGAATGCAGCGTCCAGGGTCCGCATTGGTTGTCCCTGACACCATTCTGTGACCGAACGGTCACGGACAGAAGGGAACCACCATGACGAACGTCCTCGCTCTCGTCGGCAGCCTGCGCGCCGGCTCGATCAACCGGAAGCTCGCCGAGGCCGCCGAGCAGCACGCCCCCGAGGGGATCACGCTCACCACCTTCGACGGCATCGTCGACCTGCCCTTCTACAACGAGGACATCGACGGCGACACCCCGCCGGCCGCAGCCGTCGCGTTCCGCGACGCCGTCGCCGCCGCGGACGCCGTCCTGCTCGTCACCCCCGAGTACAACGGCACGATGCCGGCCGTGCTGAAGAACGCGCTCGACTGGGGCTCGCGTCCGTTCGGCTCGTCGCCCCTGTCGGGCAAGCCGCTCGCCGTGATCGGCTCGGCCTTCGGCCAGTACGGCGGCGTGTGGGCGCACGACGACGCCCGCAAGTCCGCGGGCATCGCGGGCGCGACGGTCCTGGAGGACGTCAAGGTCGCCATCCCGCAGTCGGTCGTCCGGTTCGCGGAGACCCACCCGCGCGAGGACGCCGAGGTCGTCGAGCTCGTGCAGGGCGCGCTCCGCGCCCTGGCGGACGCGGCGGACGCACGCGCCGCGGCCTGAGCGACCGGGTCGCCACCCGGTGACCACGAGACGGCCTGGAGGCGCGGTGCCGGCTGGTGCCGCGCCTCCAGGCCGTCCTGCACGGACGCGACGACCCGTCCACAGGATCCGGATCCGCTAGACCACCGAGATACCAGACGGGTTACCCTGAACGGCATGGCGACGCAGGAGATCACGGAGGCGTCGGGGTACTGGTTCCCCGACGACGACGCCACGCAGCGCGGCGTCGCCGTGCTGAACGCCCTGCGTCGCTACCGGGCGGCCGAGACCGCGATGCGGCGACGGACCCGCGACTCGATGGGGATGGGCGAGACCGACCTGCTCGCCGTCCGCTACCTGCTGCAGGCCCAGCGCGCCGGCCGCACGGTCAAACCGAAGGACCTGTCCGCCTACCTGAAGATCTCGTCGGCCTCGACCACGATCCTGATCGACCGGCTCGTGCGGTCGAACCACGTCCGTCGTGACCCGCACCCGACCGACCGTCGCGCGCTCGTGATCACCCCCACGACCGAGACCGACGACGAGGTCCGCGCCACCCTCGGGGTGATGCACCGGCGGATGATGTCCATCGCCGAGGGGCTGTCCGCCGACGACGCCCGCGTCGTCGCGTCCTTCCTCGAGCGGATGCGCGACGCCGTCGACCAGGTCGACCCCGCGCCCGAGCACTGACGGTCGGCGCCGGAGCACGACCGTCGGCCCCACGGGGGACGCCCGGGTGCACGTGCACTGAGAGCGTCGTCCACGCGACCGCGTAGACCAGAAGGGTCACCGACCGCGAAAGGAGCCGATCATGCACGCATCGGACAAGCTCGCCGCCAACCTCCAGGCCGTCCTGGTGGACCTCGTCGACCTGCACCTGCAGGGCAAGCAGGCCCACTGGAACATCCTCGGACACAACTTCCGCGACCTGCACCTGCAGCTCGACGAGATCGTCGACGCCGCACGTGAGTTCGCCGACGACACCGCGGAGCGCATGCGCGCCCTGTACGCGATCCCGGACGGCCGTTCGGCCACGGTCGCTGCGGGCACGCACCTCGACGCCTTCCCGGACGGCGAGATCGACACGCACGACGCCATCGACGCCATCACGCTCCGGCTGTACCAGGCCACCGGCACCATGCGCGACGTGCACGACGAGGTCGACGACGAGGACCCGACGACCGCGGACCTGCTCCACGGCTTCATCGAGCGCCTCGAGCAGCTCGCCTGGATGGTCTCCGCTGAGAACCGCGAGCCGCGGACCCCGCTGGCCGCCGCCACCACCCCGGCCGTCGCCGAGGCCTCCGAGCACGAGTAGGGACGACACGTGGACCTCGGCATCACCGGCAAGGTCGCGCTCGTCTTCGGTGGCGACTCCGGCATCGGCTGGAACACGGCTCGCATCCTCCTGGCGGAGGGTGCGACCGTGGTCGTCACCGACCTCGACCAGGGCCGCCTCGACACGAGCGCCGACCAGCTCGAGGCACCGCACGGGAAGCTCTTCGCCTTCGCCGCCGACGTGACGAAGGCGGACAGTCTCGCCACGTTGCACGAGCGCGTGCGCGACGCCGTCGGTGAGATCGACATCCTCGTGCAGTCGTCCGGCATCACGGGCGCCCAGGGGATGTTCCACGAGATCGACGAGCAGGGCTGGCTCGACACCATCGACGTCGACCTGATGGGCCCGGTGCGCATCACGCGCGAGTTCATCGGCGACCTCCGGAAGGGCGGGTGGGGTCGGATCGTCTACCTCGTCTCCGAGGACGCATCCCAGCCCTACGACGACGAACTGCCCTACTGCGCCGCCAAGGCCGGCGTGCTCTCCTTCGCGAAGGGCCTGTCGCGGTCCTACGCGTCCGAGGGTCTGCTCGTGAACACCGTGAGCCCGGCCTTCATCCACACCCCGATGACCGACGCGATGATGGACAAGCGGGCGAAGGAGCAGGGGACCTCGTTCGACGAGGCGATCTCGAGCTTCCTCGACGAGCAGCGTCCGTACATGGAGCTCGGTCGCCGCGGGGAGCCCGAAGAGGTCGCGAACGTCGTCGCCTTCCTCTGCTCCGACCTGGCGAGCTTCGTCAACGGGTCGAACTACCGGGTCGACTCCGGCTCGGTCGCCACCATCTAGGAGGACCATGACCGACTTCCGCTACCTGATCGTCGGCGGCGGGATGGTGGCCGACGCCGCTGCCCGCGGGATCCGGGAGATCGACGCCGACGGCTCGATCGGCATCGTCAGCGAGGAGACCGACCGTCCCTACGCCCGACCGGCCCTGTCCAAGAAGCTCTGGACCGACCCGGAGTTCAGCTGGGACGAGAAGGTCGACCTGCACACCGAGGAGACCGGGGCGACGTTCGTGCTCGGGACCGTCGTGACGTCGATCGACCGCGAGGTGAGGACCGTCACGACCTCGGCCGGCGACACCCACGGGTACGAGCGCCTGCTGCTCGCGACCGGCGGGAAGCCGCGCAGCCTGCCGGGCCTGTCGCCCTCCTCACGGGTCCTCGACTTCCGCAGCGCCGACGACTACCGCCGGCTGCGGGAGCTCGCCGATGCCGGTGCGCACGTGGCCGTCGTCGGCGGCAGCTACATCGGCACCGAGATCGCCGCGGGCATCGTGCAGAACGGTGCCCGGGTGACCCTCGTGACGCCCGACGAGGTCCTCGGCGGGCACATGTTCCCGGACGACCTCGCGCACGCCTTCCAGCAGCGCTTCGTCGACCACGGCATCGAGCTCCGCACCGGACGACGGGTCGAACAGGGCACGGAGTCGGACCGCGGCGTCAGCCTGACGCTCGACGACGGATCCGTCCTCGAGGCCGACGCGGTCGTCGCCGGACTCGGCATCGAGCCGCAGACGCAGCTCGCCGCGGACGCCGGTCTGACCGTGCGCGACGGCATCGTGGTCTCGTCGACGCTGGTGACCGACGACGAGTCGGTGTTCGCCGCCGGTGACGTCGCCGAGTACCCGGACCGCATCCTCGGCACGCGTCGGGTCGAGCACGTCGACAACGCGAAGGAGCAGGGCCGGCAGGTCGGCCGGAACCTGGCCGACGCGGACGAGACGTACGACCACACGCCGATGTTCTACTCGAACGTGTTCGACACGGGCTACGAGGCCGTCGGCCAGGTGTCGACCGAGCTGCAGACCGTGGAGGACTGGCAGGAACCGCTGTCCACCGGCGTCGTCTACTACCTGGACGACGACGACACGGTGCGTGGCGTGCTGCTCTGGAACGTCCCCGACAAGACCGACGAGGCGCGGAAGGTGCTCGCCGAGGCGCACGGCCTGACGCGGGACATGCTGCCGGGCCGCATCACGCCCTGACGCGCGGATCCTGACGCGCGGATCCTGACGCGCGGATCCTGACGCGACGGCCTGGAGGCGCGACCCGACCTGACGGGTCGCGCCTCCAGGCCGTCACCCTGTGCGCGCGGCGCGCCGTCAGCGCCGGTCGCGCACCTCGGGAGCGACGTCGTCGACGACCGCACGGCGGTCGTCCGGGTCCACGGGGATGCCGTCACCGTCCGCCATCGCGACCGCGTGCGCGGACTTCGCCCGCTCCAGCTGTTCGTCGTCGCCCTTCGCCATGCCGAACAGCTCGATGAAGCGCGACTTGACGACCAGCCAGGCGTCCTTCGGGCCGAGCCGGGCCAGGTCGGACGACGTGGTGTCGTCGCGCACCCGCTGCAGCGAGCCCACGCCACGGTCGGTGATCCGTCCGTCGACGAGCGCCACGGCGAGCCGGGCCACCGCGTCCGCCTGTGCGTGCATGACGGAGTGCGCTCCGTCGACGACCTCGCGCAGCACCGCGTGCGGGAACACCCGCGCCAGGGACCGGACCCAGTCGCGGGGCACCATCGCGTCGTGCTCCCCGCGGACGATGAGGGTGCGGGCCTGCACCTCGGCAGCGCGGTCCTCGATCGGGAACGCGATCATCTGCGGCAGCACCTTCCGGAACCAGTGCCACCCGCAGAGCGCGTACGCGGTGACGGCGTGCCACCGGACCGCGGCGGGCTCGTGCAGCGCGGACCGCAGGAAGCGGAACGCCGAGATCGGGATGCTCCGCGCACGACTGTCGACGACCGGGCTGATGAGCACGAGGTCGCGGATGTGCGGGTTCCGTGCGGCGACCTCCGTGACCACCTGGGTACCCATCGAGTGCCCGACGAGCACCGGGTCCTCGAGCCGGAGCTCACGGATGACCTGTTCGACCGCGTCCGCGTACCGCTCGATCGACACGGCACCCCGGAACCGCGGGACCCCGGCGAAGCCCGGCAGGTCGAGGGCGTGCACCGGGCCGTTCTCGTTGAGGTGCGGCGCGAGCCGCTCGTAGTAGGTCGCGGCGATCCCGAGCCCGGCGACGAGGACGAACGCGCGGTCGCCCGGCTGCCCGATCGAGCTCACCCGGACGTAGGTGCCGTCGACGGCGATGCGGTCGACCTCGACCTGCACGTCGGCGTCCTCGGCCCGCGCGAGCGCACCGGCGGGGTCGGGAGCGGGCGGCGGGGTCCGGTCGTCCTGTTCGTCCTGTTCGGTCACGGGGCCTCCTGGGATCGGCGACCTCCCACGCTACCCGCCGTTCAGCCGCCGAACGCGGAAGCGGGAGCGCCGTGCACCCGCGTCGGCACCGCGAAGACCGCGCCGGAGTGCGGGTACTGCTCGAGCTGCTCCTCGGTGCTGTTCTCACGCGCGGTGCCGACGAAGAGCGTCGACAGGTCCCGGCCGCCGAACGCCACGGACGTCACGTTCGGTGCCGGTACCTCGACGGTCTCGAGGTGCCGGCCCTCGGCGTCCCACCGCTCCACACGACCGGCGCCGTAGACCGCCGTCCAGAAGCAGCCCTCGTCGTCGCGGACCAGCCCGTCGTGCGCGGCACCGCTGACGAAGGGCTCGAGCTCGCCGAGCTCGCCGTCCGGGCCGTACGCGCCGCGGTAGATCGTCGAGGTGCTCGTGTCCGTGACGTACATGACGCTGCCGTCGGCCGACCACTCGATGCCGTTCGTCACGCCGAAGCCGCCTCGCAGCACGCGCGTCGTGCCGTCGGGTTCGATCGAGTACAGCGCTCCCGCCGGGTCCTGGTCGGAGAGGTCCATGCTGCCGACGAGGAACCGGCCGAACGGGTCGCACTTGCCCTCGTTGAACCGCATCTCGGTGGTCGCGTGGTGCACCCGGACCAGCTCGCGTTCCACCACGCCGCGGTCGTCGGTGAGCACCACCGTGTCGCCGAGTGCCGCGACGAACCCGCCCGCAGCACGGGGCTGGAAGCTCGCCAGGGGCGGCGGCAGCGCGACGCTCGACTCGACCGTGCCGTCCGCGCGGGCGGTGGTGAGCAGCCCGAGGGTGATGTCGGTCCAGCGGAGCCGCTCGGCGGTCGGGTCCCAGACGATGCTCTCCGCGAGCACCGCCTGCTCGTCGCAGAAGACGGTCACGGGCCCGGTCACGGCGTCGGTGGTCATGCCCTCCCGTCTACCGGGGCCGGCGTGCACGACCTACCAGCGACCCGGTGCACGGAGACGCCGGCGTCGCGGCGAGACGACGCCATCGCCGCGAGACGCCCTCGGATCCAGCGGCGTCTCGATGACTTCGGTGCGTCTCGCGCTGACGCCGGCGTCTCGCGGCCGTGCACATCGGTCGAGACGCCGGCGTCTCGGCGTCAGAGGCGCGCGAACCGGGCTCGGAAGAAGCTGTAGACGCCGTAGGCCAGGAACCCGATGCCGACCGCGACGAGCACCACCGACCCGGCGGGCAGATCGCGCAGCGCGTCGAACGCCCCGTCGAGCCCGGTCGCCTGGTCCGGGTCGCTGCGGACGCCCGCGACGACGATCAGCACCCCGACGACCGCGACGGCGATGCCCTTCCCGACGTACCCGACCGTCCCGAGCACGGTCACGGCACGGTCGAGCGGCTGCCGCGGACGCACGAGCTGCTTCCAGAAGGAGCGACGGCATCCCTGCACGACCAGGGCCGCACCGATCGCGATCGCCACCGCACCGACGGCGATCAGCAGGAACACCCCACCCGGCGTCGCGAGGGCCTGCGCCGCCGCGCCCCGGGTCGACCCGCTGGAGCTCCTGCCGGCTCCGAGCGCGAACGACCCGGCCGTGTACGACACGACGCCGTAGACGACCGCCTTGCCGACGTCCTTGGCCCGTGCCGCCCAGGCGCGGGCGCTGTCGGACCGGCCGCCGACGACCGCCTCGAGCAGGAGCCGCAGGGCCAGCGCCGCGGTCCCGACGGCGACGACCCAGAGCAGGGCCACGCCTCCGGGTACGTCCGCGAGCTGCTGCAGCGCTCCGGACTGGTCGGTCTCGCTGCCCCCGGACGCGTTCCCGAACCCGAGGAGCACGACGAGGTACCCGATCAGCAGGTGCACCACACCACTGCCGACGTACCCGGCCCGCGCGGTCAGCTCGAACCACCTGCTGTCGGCGACACGCTTCGCCTGTCGTCCGGTCTCGCGTGCTGCTCGTTCCGCCTGGTCGCTCATCCCCTCGAGCGTGCCCGACGCACGGACCGCTGTCCGCAGCGGGGCGCACAGCGTGTCGGGACGAGCGTCGGACGGGAGGCGCGTGGCGGACCCGGCCACGCGCCTCCCGTCCGCCGTCAGTCACCCTTGACGTTGACGACCTGCCGCAGCGTGTGCCGGATCGTCACCAGGTCGGTGGCGTCCGCCATGACCTGGTCGATCGGCTTGTACGCCGCGGGGATCTCGTCGAGGAACGCGTCCGTGTCGCGGTACTCGATCCCCGCCATCGCCTCGCGCAGCTGCTCGTGCGTGAAGGTCCGCCGGGCAGCGGACCGCGAGAACAGCCGCCCGGCGCCGTGCGGCGAGGACTCGAGCGACGGCTTGTTGCCGAGCCCCTCGACGACGTACGAGGCGGTGCCCATCGATCCGGGGATGAGGCCGGGCTGCCCCTCCTTCGCCTGGATCGCGCCCTTGCGGGACACCCAGACGCTCTTGCCCCAGTGCGTCTCGCGCTGCGTGAAGTTGTGGTGGCAGTTGATCCGCTCCTGCTCGTCCACGGGCCGGCCGAGCACCTCGGCCAGCTGCCGGACGACCCGGTCCATCATCTCCTCGCGGTTGAGCAGGGCGAAGTGCTGCGCCCACCGGAGCTCGGCGATGTACCGGTCGAACTCGGGCGTGCCCTCGACGAGGTAGGCCAGGTCGGGGTCGGGCAGCTCGATCCACCACCGCTGCATCATCCGCTTGGCGACCGTGATGTGCCGCTGGGCGATCTTGTTGCCGACGCCGCGCGACCCGGAGTGCAGGAAGAGCCAGACCCGGTCCTGCTCGTCGAGCGAGACCTCGATGAAGTGGTTGCCCGACCCGAGCGTGCCGAGCTGGTTCCGCCAGCCGCCGTGTGCTCCGGCGGGGTCGAAGCCGGCGGCCTCGGCCATCGTCTCGAGCTCGGCGATCCGCGGCGCGGCGGTGGCGACGATCTTGCGGTTCGAGGCCCCCGCGGACAGCGGGACGGCCCGCTCGATCTGCTCGCGGAGGGGCTGCAGGTCGTCGGGCAGGTCGGCCCTCCCGAACTGCGTGCGCACGGCGATCATGCCGCAGCCGATGTCGACGCCGACGGCGGCCGGCATCACGGCGCCGAGGGTCGGGATGACGGACCCGACGGTGGCGCCGAGCCCGAGGTGCGCGTCGGGCATCAGTGCGAGGTGCGGGAACACGAACGGCATCCGGGCCGTCGTGCGGGCCTGCTGCTCGGTGTTCTCCTCGAGCATCGAGGCCCAGCTGAGCAATCGGTCGGTGATCTTCTCCACGGTGTTCGTCCTTCGTCGTGACGGTCGACGACGGCCGGGTGGCCGTCGCGGTGACGGCCGGTGGCCGTCGTGGTGACGGCCGGTGGCCGTCGCGGTGACGGCCGGTGGCCGTCGTGGTGACGGTCCGGGGCGGACGGGTCCTGCGCCTCCGACCCGGTGCGGTGCACCTGTGGAGGAACGACGGGAGGGACGCCCCGGGCCGGGTGGGCACGGAGCGTCGGGAGACGGCGGCGTGCCTACGCGGGTTCGCGGAGGGACTGGTTCGCGTACTGCAGCGCGGGCAGCACGACGAGCGCATCGAGCTGGTGCTCGGTGCGGCTGCTGTGCTGCTGGGCGCGCATCGCGGTCCTTCCACGGGTGCCCGGGGCGGGCGGTCCCGCCCGTCGGGCAGGAGGACCGACAGTAGTGCGACACGCCCGGGCCGCACAAGTCGCCCGGGCGTGTCGCGTCGTCCGCTGTGCCGCTGACGCGCGTCTCGGCGGTCGCTCCTGCGGTCGCTCCGGCGGTCGTTCCGGCGGTCGCTCCTGCACGCACGGGAGGCGCGGCGCACCGATCCACAGCGGGGTACGTCCGGCTGATGGTCGCCTCGTCCCTCCGTGCAGGCTGGTGGCATGACCGAGCGCACCCGCGACACCCCCGACGCGACCGACAACGAGGAACGGACCGACGGCTACGTCCCGCTCCGTTCCTACGGAGCGATCGGTGACGGTCGCACGGTCGCGCTCGTCGCACGCGACGGCCGGATCGACTGGTTGCCGATCCCGTCGATGGACTCACCGCCGGTGTTCGCGAGCATCCTCGACGCCGAGCACGGGGGACACATCGCGCTGCGTCCCATCGGTGACGCCCGTATCGAGCGCGAGTACCTGCCGGGCACGAACGTCCTCGTCACGACGTGGACGACCGACACCGGATCCTGCACGGTCACCGACGCGATGGTCACCGGTGTCGCCGGTCGTCTGCCGTGGGCCGAGATCGGCCGCTGCGTGCAGGGCGTCTCCGGCACGGTGGAGATGGAGTGGGCCGTCGTTCCCGGCACCCTGCTGAACACCGCGGAGCCGAAGCGCCTCGACACCGGCAACGGTGCCGTGATCGGCATCGACGGGGTCACGATCGCGATCGTCGAGCACGGCTTCGAGCCGGTGCACGACGACGGGCCGCGCTTCTCCGGCCGCTTCACCACGAACGAGGGCTCGAAGTCGATCCTGACGATCGTCGGCACCGAGAACGAGCCGATCTTCCTGCCCGAGCCGGAGCGCACGCTCGACGCGGTCGACCGCACCATCGCCAACTGGACGACGTGGTCCGAGGAGTTCTCCTACGACGGCCCGTGGTCGGACGCCGTGCAGCGCAGTGCGCTCGCACTCAAGCTGCTGATCTACTCCCCCACGGGTGCGATCGCGGCGGCACCGACGACGAGCCTTCCCGAGGACCGGACGGGCGGCAAGAACTGGGACTACCGGTTCGCCTGGGTCCGCGACCTGTCGTACACGGTGCACGCCCTCACCCGTTTCGGGCTCCGCGAGGAGACGCACGCGGCGGTGTCGTGGGTGATGCGGACCATCGCCGAGCACGACGAGACCATGCCGATCTTCTACGAGCTCGACGGCTCGAAGACCGACGACGTCGAGGAACGCGACGTCCCCGGCTGGAAGGGCATCGGCCCGGTGACGATCGGCAACCGCGCGGGCGACCAGCTGCAGCTCGGCGTCTGGGGTGACGTCTTCGAGATCCTCCGCCAGTACGTCGTCGCGGGCAACGTGCTCGACCGCCAGACGGCCTCGGTGCTCGAGCGACTCGCGAACGACGCCTGCCACCGGTGGGAGGAACCCGACTCCGGCATGTGGGAGCTGACGGACACGCAGCACTACGTGACGAGCAAGATCGGCTGCTGGCAGGCCCTCGACGCCGCGGTGGAGCTCCACGACAAGGGCATGATCGACGGTCCGCGGGACAAGTGGATCGAGAACCGCGAGCTCATCGAGCAGTGGGTCGCCGAGCACGGGTGGGACGAGGAACGCGGGCACTACGTGATGTACCCGGGCTCCGACGCGCTGGACACGTCGATCCTGCTGCACGCGATGTCGTCGTTCGACCGAGGGCCGCGCATGGCATCGACCATCCGCGCCATCGAGGAGCAACTGCAGCACGGCCCCCTGGTCTACCGGTACACGGGCATGGACCAGGAGGAGTCACCGTTCGTCGCCTGCTCGTTCTGGCTCGCAGCGGCGATGGCGTGCACGGGACGCGTGGACGACGCCCGGACGCTGATGGACGAGATGGTGGCGCAGGCGAACGACGTCGGCCTGTTCAGCGAGATGCTGAGCGCGGAGACCGGCGAGTTCATGGGCAACATCCCGCAGGGCCTGTCGCACCTCGCGCTCATCCAGGCAGCGCTGACGATCGAGGAGGTCGCGGCCGAGTCCTGAGCCGGCTCGGGTGCGGGTGCGGGAGTCGGACCCCCAGCCCACCGCGACGTCCGCGCGCCCTGCTCAGCCGAGGGTGATCGCCACGAGACCCGCCACGCCGACCAGGTACAGCACGACCACGACGAACGAGTCGACGCCCAACCCGATGATCCGCCGCCTCGGTCGGAACACCAGTCCGACCGCGTAGACGAGCGTCAACAGCGCGGCCAGTGCCGTCAGGTACACGTCGCTCGCGTTCGCCTGCGGCAGCACGGCCTTGCCGGAGAGCACCGTGGCGACGAGGAACAGCACCGGCAGGAAGGCGTTGCCGCCGAAGATGTCCGAGACGGCCAGGTTGTCGTCGCCCTGGCGGACGGCCTGGATGCCGGTGGAGATCTCCGGCAGGCTCGTGGCGAGGGCCAGTACCGTCGCACCGAAGAGCACGCCGGACAACCCGATCTGCTCGGAGGCGGCGTCGCCGGCGCGTTCCAGGACGACACCGGCCACGAGCGTCGCCAGGGCGGACACCGTGAAGACGATCGCCGCCTTCCTCGTGCTCATCCGTGGCGGGTCCTGCTTCCGGGTCCGGTGCCCCGAGGTGTGCGGGGAGGCATCCGGGGCGCGTCCGTCCTCGTGCCAGGGCAGGCTCTTGCCGGCGCGCTGCACGAGCAGGAGCCCGACGACCCAGATGGCCGCGATGAGCACCACGTCCGGCGTGAGCCGCGCGACGACGAGGTCCGGCGGGAGCTGACTCCCCGCGACGACGACGGCGAGGACCGCCACGACGACGATCGCCTCGAGCACCAGGGTCAGCGACGCAGCGCGGTAGGTGAGCGGCCGCACCCCCTTGCCCCGCTTGCCGAAGGCGTCGAGGATCGCGATCACGACCGTCTGCAGGGCGATGCCGCCGAGGATGTTGCCCGCGGCGACCTCGATGTTGCCCGACAGGCCCGCGCTCACCGTGATGGCGATCTCGGGCAGGTTCGTCGCGACCGCGAGCACGATGAGCCCCCCGAGCGCGCTGCCGAGGTGCAGTCGGTCGTCGAGGACGTCGGTGGTCTTGGAGAGCTGGATGCCCGCGACCCAGATCACCGCGGCTCCGGCCACGAAGATCAGGACGAGCGCCCACAGCGGCAGCGATCCCATGCACCGACCGTGGCCCCCGGCACCCGGGGACGCTCCGAGGCGTGCGCCGAACGGCTCGTCCGACACGACGACCGCACGCGCCGCGGCCCGGCTCCTGGGCTCCACGTCAGCGGTCGGGGGCATCATGGACGTGCGATGAACGACGTCGACGCACGCATGGACCGGCTGCGACGAGCTGCCCGGTACCGGTACCAGCAGCTGGTGGACAGCGAGATCGAACGCGGCTCCCTCGACCCGGACGAGGTCCGCGAGGAACGCCGCCTGCTCCGGCTGCAGGACGTCGAGCGCCACGCCCGCGCCCGCATCGAGGAGGCCGAGCGCCGCGGGGTCTTCGAGGGCAACCCGTACCACGGCAAGCCGCTGCCGGGCAACGACGGACGGCACGACCCGGACTGGTGGATCAAGGCCAAGATCGAGCGCGAGGACATCCGCGGCATCGCTCCGCCGGCGCTGGCGCTGCGGACTGAGGACGCCGAGCTCGACGACCACCTCGACGCACTCACCACCGAGGACGACGTCCGTGCGGTGCTCGTGGACTTCAACGCCCGGGTGAAGGAGGCGCGGCGGCAGCTGCTCGGCGGGCCGCCGGTCGTCACGCCGATGCGCGACGTCGACGCCGAGGTCGAGCGCTGGCGCGAGCGGCGGGACGCCCGTCGTGCCA
>NZ_RBLU01000071.1 GCF_003989515.1 Curtobacterium sp. HSID17257 | reverse complement strand
GCGCAACCGGGCGGGTCGCGGCGCGCCGACGGCGTCGGCCGTGCGCACGCCGAACACGAGTCCCTCGAGCAGCGAGTTGGACGCGAGCCGGTTGGCCCCGTGGACGCCGGTGCAGGCGGCCTCGCCGACGGCGAGGAGTCCGGGGAGGCTGGTGCGGCCCTCGCTGTCGGTCGCGATCCCGCCCATCGCGTAGTGCGCGGCCGGGGCGACGGGGACGCCCTCGCGGGTCCAGTCGAAGCCGGCCGCACGGGTGGCGCGGGTGAGGCCGGGGAAACGCGTGACGAGCCGGTCCGCTCCGAGCCCCGTGGCGTCCAGGAGCACGGGGGTGCCGCCCTGGTCGCGGACGGCGGCCGCGATGCCGCGGGCGACGACGTCGCGCGGCGCGAGTTCGGCGTCCGGGTGGACGGCGGTCATGAACCGTCGGCCGGCCGCGTCACGGAGGACGGCTCCCTCGCCGCGGACCGCCTCGGACAGGAGTCCGCCGTCGGGGACGGCCAGGCGGGTCGGGTGGAACTGGACGAACTCCAGGTCGGCGAGGACGGCACCGGCGCGCCAGGCGGCGGCGACCCCGTCCCCCGTCGCGACCAACGGGTTCGTCGTCTCGCGGTACAGGTGGCCGGCGCCCCCGGAGGCGAGCACGACCGTGTCCGCATCGATGCGTCGGGGCTCTCCGAGCAGGTCGAGCACGTCGACGCCGACGACCGCGCCGTCCCGGACGACCAGGTCGGTGAGGCACGTCCGCTCCAGCACCGTCACGTGCCGGCGGAGCAGGGCGGCGACCAGGCTGCGTTCGATCGCGGCACCGGTGGCGTCGCCGTCGGCGTGCACGACCCGCCAGCGGCCGTGGGCGGCCTCGCGCCCGCGGGCCAGGTCGTCGCCGTGGCGGTCGAGGGAGTCGGGATCCGTCGTCCGGTCGAACGGCACACCGAGCGCGAGCAGGTCGCGCACCCGGGCCGGCCCGTCGGCACAGAGCAGCGCGACGGCACGCGCGTCGGCGCTCCCGACGGCGGCGGTGAGCGTGTCGTGCTCGTGGAGCGCGACGGTGTCGTCGGCACCGAGCGCGACGGCGACGCCGCCCTGCGCGGCGGCGGTGGCACCGTCGGCGAGCGCGCCCTTCGTCACCAGGGTGACGTCGTGGCGGGCGCTGGCGCGGATCGCGGTGGTGAGCCCGGCGATGCCGGACCCGACGATGACGACGTGCACGGTGCGGTCCCCGTTCTCCGGTGTCCTCGGCCGCCGGTCCGTCAGCCCCGGGGCTTCGCGGCGAGCATGCGCTCGAGCGCGACCCTGGCGTCGGCCTGGACGTCGGCGGGGACCGTGATCTCGTTGAGGACCTCGCCGCGGACGAGTGCCTCGAGCACCCAGGCGAGGTAGCCCGGGTGGATCCGGTACATCGTCGAGCACGGGCAGACGACGGGGTCGAGGCAGGTGATCCGGTGCTGCGGGTACTCGGCCGCGAGCCGGTTCACCATGTTGATCTCGGTGCCGATCGCGAACGACGTCGGTTCGGTGGCGGCCGCGACGGTGCGGCGGATGAGGTCGGTGCTGCCGGCGGCGTCCGCGGCGTCGACCACCGCCATCGGGCACTCGGGGTGCACGATGACCTGCACGTTCGGGTCCTCACGCCGGGCCTGCTCGATCTGCTCGACGGTGAACCGGCGGTGCACCGAGCAGAAGCCGTGCCAGAGGACCACCTGCGCGTCGAGCAGGGTCTGCTCGTCGTTGCCGCCGAGCGCGTTCCGGGGGTTCCACATCGGCATACGGTCAGTGCTGATCCCCATGGCCTTCGCGGTGTTCCGGCCGAGGTGCTGGTCGGGGAAGAACAGCACGCGCTGCCCCCGCTCGAACGCCCACTCGAGCACGGTCGACGCGTTCGACGACGTGCAGACGATGCCGCCGTTCCGGCCGCAGAACGCCTTGAGGTCGGCGGCGGAGTTCATGTACGTGACGGGGATCACCGGCACGCGGCCGTCGGCGTCGGGCTCGGTGCCGTAGACCGCGGTGAGCTCGGCCCAGGCCGCCTCGACGCTGTCGATGTCGGCCATGTCCGCCATCGAGCAGCCGGCGGCGAGGTTCGGCAGGATGACGCGCTGGTCGTCGCGGGCGAGGACGTCCGCCGTCTCCGCCATGAAGTGCACCCCGCAGAACACGATGGCCTCGGCGTCGGGCTTGGTCAGGGCGGCGTTCGCGAGCTGGAACGAGTCGCCGAGGAAGTCCGCGTGCCGGACGACCTCGTCGCGCTGGTAGAAGTGCCCGAGCACGACGACGCGGTCCCCCAGGGTCGCCTTCGCCCGCACGATGCGCGCGTGCAGCTCGTCGTCACTCGCGGTCTTGTACTCGTCCGGGAGCTGTCCCTGTCGCGGCGCCGATGTCGGGATGACGTCGGACATCGACGAACCCGGACCGTAGCCGGGGCGGGCGTCGAAGTCCCATGTCGGCATCGCGAGGTCGGGCGTGCAGGTGCTGCCGTCGGCCTTGCCGTTGGAGATGAGCTCGATCGTGGTGGCGATGGACACGGTGGTTCCTATCGGTTCTGCGGGTGGTGCGGCCAGGGGTGGGCGGGCTGCAGCGGGCCGTTGTCCGCGTAGGCCAGGTCGGGATTCGAGCGGTACAGCCGAGCCGGGCGGTGCCGGTCACCGCTCGTGGTCTCGTCCGTCGCGATGACGGCGTCGGACTGCGCGACCTGTCGGCGGAAGTTCGCCGGGTCGAGCGTGCGGCCGAGCACCGCCTCGTAGACGCCACGGAGCTCGGCGAGGGTGAACCGGTCGCCGAGGAACGCCTGCGCGATGCGCGAGTACGACATCTTGTTGCGCAGGCGCCACAGCGCGTACTCGACGATGCGGTCGTGGTCGAACGCGAGCGCGGGGTGCTCGTCGGCCAGGAACCACCGGACGTTCCAGTCGTCGGGGACGGACTCGGCCTCGTCCGGGTGCACGAGCGCCCAGTAGACGATCGACACGACCCGGCTCGGCGAGCGGTCGACGTCGCCGAACGCGTAGAGCTGCTCGAGGTAGCGCGGCTGCACGTTCGTCGTCTCCCGCAGCCGAGCGGCGGCGGAGTCCTCGAGCCCCTCGTCCGGGCCGACCCAACCGCCCGGCAGCGCCCACGAGCCCTCGAAGGGGTCGGTCACGCGGCGCACCAGCGGCATCCACAACGCCGGGGTGCCGGTGTCCGGGTGCGGGCGCAGGGCGACGATCACGGTGGAGACCGCGACGCGGATGCTGGAGGGACCTGTTCGTGTCATCATGACTCTTAGTGTTCGGGTTGCGATGACACTATCACCGTTCACGAGACCGGAACAGATCCGTAACGTGTCCGGGACCACGCCTGCCTACAGTGACGGCATGACGACGGTGACGAGGGTGCACGCCGTGGTGTCCGGCTCGGTGCAGGGGGTCGGCTTCCGGTACTGGACCGCACGCAAGGCAGACGGGCTGGAGCTCGACGGCTACGCCAGGAACCTGTTCGACGGGACGGTCGAGGTCGAGGCCGAGGGGCCGTCCGAGTCGGTCGAGGCGCTCCTGGCGTTCCTGCACACCGGCCCGCCGACGGCCACCGTGACCGAGGTCGCCCGGCGCGACGTCGTGCCGCACGGCGACGGCGACGGGTTCGCGATCCTGCGCTGACCACGCGCGGGGTCGGGGTGTTCACGAGGACGACACACGGAAGCGGAATACTCGGATCCGTTCAGGCTGTTGCCTCGTCTGCGCAGTCCGTGCCGTCGTGCACGCCGTCACCCCCGTGCGCACCGTCACTCCGTCGTCACTCCCCCGTCACTCCCAGGAGCCCCGCATGACCCAGGCCGTCGATTCCGCCCCGCGCACCGGGAGCGTCTCGCAGCCCTCCGCCGGCGAGACCAGGCTCGTGATCGGGCTGCTGCTCGTCTCGGCGTTCGTCGTCATCCTCAACGAGACGATCATGGGCGTGGCGCTGCCGCGGCTCATGGAGGACCTCGACATCTCCGCGGCGACCGGGCAGTGGCTCACCACCGGCTTCCTGCTGACCATGGCCGTCGTGATCCCGATCACCGGGTTCCTGCTGCAGCGCTTCAGCACCCGGCAGGTGTTCATCACGGCGATGGCGCTCTTCTCGGTCGGCACGCTCGTCGCCCTGGCCGCCCCCGGCTTCCCCGTGCTGCTCGTCGGCCGCATCGTCCAGGCGAGCGGCACCGCGATCATGATGCCGCTGCTCATGACGACCGTCCTGAACCTGGTCGAGCCGGCCCACCGCGGCCGGATCATGGGCAACATCTCGATCGTGATCTCGGTCGCGCCCGCGGTCGGCCCGACGATCTCCGGTCTGATCCTCAACGCGTTCTCGTGGCGTTGGCTGTTCGGGTTCGTGCTGCCGATCGCGATCGCGGCGCTCGTGCTCGGCATGCTCAAGGTCCGCAACGTGACCACGCCCCGACGTGCGCCGCTCGACGTCCCGTCGGTCGTGGTGTCCGCCGTGGCGTTCGGCGGGATCGTCTTCGGACTGTCCAGCTTCGGCGAGGCCGGCTCGACCGGTCCGCTCGTCCCCGTCCTCGCCCTGGTCGTGGGCTTCGCGGCGCTGGCGTTCTTCGTCGTCCGGCAGGCCCGCCTGCAGCGCACCGACAGCGCACTGCTCGACCTCCGCACCTTCCGCACGAAGGGCTTCACCGTCCCGATCGTGGCGATGGGCATCAGCTTCATGGCGATGTTCGGCACGCTGATCCTGCTGCCGATCTACCTCGAGCGCGTGCTCGGGCTCGAGGTCCTGACCGTCGGGCTCCTGCTGCTGCCGGGTGGTCTGCTGATGGGGCTGCTCTCCCCCGTGGTCGGTCGCATCTACGACCGCCGCGGACCGCGTGTGCTGCTCGTCCCCGGGTCGATCATCATCAGTGCCGTGCTCTGGGCGCTCTCCACGGTCGGCGTCGACACGAGCGTGTGGTTCGTCCTCGGTGCCCACGTCGTGCTGAGCATCGGCCTCGCGCTGACCTTCACGCCGCTGTTCACCGCCGCGCTCGGTGGCCTGCCGCCGAAGCTGTACTCGCACGGCAGCGCGGTGCTCGGCACGGCGCAGCAGCTGGCGGGTGCCGCGGGCACGGCGCTCTTCGTCACACTCCTGACCATCGGTGCCGCGACGGCGGGCGCCGACGCCGACGCCGCCGGGGTGGCCGCAGCGACCGCCTCGGGCGTGCGGACCGCGTTCCTGGTCGGCGGTGTCATCTCGGTCGTCGGCATCCTGACGTCGGCGTTCGTCCGCCGCTCGGCCACGCCCGAGGGCGCCCCCGCCGGCGCTCCTGCGATGCACTGACCCGGAACACCACCGGACCGGGCCGCGGTCCGCGATGCCACGTCGACGACGGCGTGGCATCGTGGACGGCATGCGGTCGACGGCGCGCGAGGTCAACTGGTCCGGCACGGTCACCTACTCGGCCGAACGGGTGGAACGGCCGCGCTCCCTCGAGGAAGCCGCCGACCTCGTCACGCGGTCACCCCGGGTGCACGGGCTCGGCACCCGACACTCGTTCAACGACGTCGCCGACGCCCACGGAGTCCTGCTCGACCTGACCGGGCTCCCCACCGACCTGGTCGTGGACACCGCGGCCGGCACGGCCTCGATGGGTGCGGGCACCCGGTACGGAGTGGTCGCGCCGGAGCTCGACGCCGCCGGGGTCGCCCTGCACAACACCGGCTCGTTGCCGCACATCTCGCTGGGCGGCGCGATCGCCACGGGCACGCACGGCTCCGGCACGACGCTCGGGTCGCTCAGCACCGCCGTCCGGTCCTTCGAGCTCCTCGGCGCGGACGGGACGGTGCGGACGGTCCGACGCGGTGACGACGACTTCGACGGCGCCGTGCTGCACCTCGGGCTGCTCGGCATCGTCACACGCGTCGAGGTCGACGTCGAACCGTCCTACCGGATGCGGCAGGACTCGTACGGACCGATCCCCTGGGACCGGTTCGTCGCGCACGTGGCCGACGTGCACGCCGCCGCCTACTCGGTGTGCTCGTACACCGTGTTCGGGGACGCGATCAGCGAGGTGCTGCTGAAGTCCCGCGTACCGGACGGGGCCGACGACGTCGACGTCCCGGAGGCACTGCTCGGCGCGCCCAGGCTGCCGGGACGTCCGGCGGACGGCCACGTCACGGCCCGCGACGGCACGGTGGGACCGTGGTGGGACCGGCTCCCGCACTTCCCGATCGACGCGGTGCCGAGCGTCGGGTCCGAGGTGCAGAGCGAGCACTTCGTCCCGCTGCGGCACGCGGCCGCCGCACTCGACGCCCTCCACGGGCTCGCCGACCGCATCCAGCCGCACCTGCACGTCTGCGAGCTCCGGACGATGGCCGCCGACCCGTTCTGGCTCAGCCCCACCCAGGGCGAGGACGTGCTCTGCATCGCCTTCACCTGGCGGAAGCACCCGGAGGCCGTCGCGGCGCTGCTGCCGGACCTCGAGGCACGCCTCACGCCCTTCGACGGGCGACCGCACTGGGGCAAGACGAGCTCGCTCGACGCCGACGCGGTCGAGGCGCTCTGGCCGCGCCTGGCCGACTTCCGGCGGCTGGTGGCGGCGGCCGACCCGGAGCGGCGGTTCGCGTCCGCGTTCGGCGAGCGGGTCCTGCGGACCTGAGCCGCGCCTCCCGGCCGGATCCGCACGCTCCGCGGACCACGCGACGGGCGCGACCACCGATCACCCGACGGGCGTCACCGTCTTCGTCGCGCCGTCCCAGTGGCGGACACCGCCGACCGTCAGGGTCTCGGGCAGCGGGGTCGCCCGGAGCGTCGCCACGGCCGCGGGCAGGTCCTCGTCGCGCACCCGACGGGCGAAGGAGACGTGGGGCGACCACGCACCGGGCAGCGAGGTCTCCACGGCGTCCGTTGCGACCCGGTGGACCGCGGTGTGGAAGGCCGACAGCACCGGGTCGACGACGACGGCCCGGACGAGCACGGACCGCCCGGCACCCGCGGGGAACAGCAGGAGACCGCCGAGCCGGAGCGTCGTCGGCACGGGTGCGTCGAAGCCCTGCGGGACCGGCAGCGCGTCGCCCGCGGCGAGCGTGACGTGCGGGTCGTTCGTCCCCGACCGGCCGAGGCTCGGCAGGTCGGCTGCCGTCAGGGCGTCCCACGCGGCGCGCACGGCGGCGTCGGAGTCGGGGTCGAGGACGAG
This sequence comes from Curtobacterium sp. HSID17257, assembly GCF_003989515.1. Taxonomy (GTDB): domain Bacteria; phylum Actinomycetota; class Actinomycetes; order Actinomycetales; family Microbacteriaceae; genus Curtobacterium. The sequence continues at coordinate 9,674 of NZ_RBLU01000071.1, read as the reverse complement.
TTCGATGCTGCGCACGCTCCGAGTCAACCAACTCGCGCAGGGTCCTGCGCTCGCCCCGCGGCGCCTGTGGACGACGGCGGAGATGTAACACGGCGGAACGCATCGTGCGTGTCGCGCCGCGGGCAGCCACACTCGGAACCTGGCCGCGCATCCCGCGGCACCCCACCGCACCGCCCGTGCACGCCGACGTCCGGGCCCGCCACGCCCGGCCCCGCGCCACCCGTCCGGGCACGTCCCCCACGAGGAGCACCCATGTCCGCAGCACCCGTCCTGCCCGAGAAGCCGAAGGGCAGGCGTCCCGTCGGCTGGATCATCGCCGCCGTGGTCGTCGTGGTCGCGATCGTCGTCGCCGTCGTCGTGGCGGCCGTCCGCTCCGGCGGGTCCGACGGCGCTACCTCCGGTGACGGCGCCGGCAAGACCGTGACGATCGGTGTCGCCGACAAGTCGCTCGGGTACTGGAGCACCTACACGAAGCTCGCGAAGGACGAGCTCGGTGTCACGGTCAAGCTCACCAACTTCTCCGACTACTCGCTGCCGAACCCCGCGCTCAAGGACGGCCAGCTGGACATCAACCAGTTCCAGCACATCCAGTACCTGGCGGACTACAACGTCACCTCGAACGACGACCTGCAGCCGATCGGCTCCACCGCCGTGTACCCGCTGCCGCTGTACGCCACGGAGTACTCGAAGCCGAGCGAGCTGCCCGAGGGTGCGAAGGTCGCGATCCCGAACGACTCGATCAACCAGGCGCGTGCGCTCCTCATCCTGCAGTCGGCGAAGCTGCTCGAACTCAAGGACGGCGGGTCCGCCTTCTCGACCACGACCGACATCGAGTCGTCCAAGGTCGACGTCCAGCCGCTCGACGCCTCGCAGACCGCGAACGCGCTGCAGCAGGGCTCCGTCGCCGCCGCCGTCGTGAACAACAACTTCGCCACCGCCGCGAAGCTCCCCACCAGCGACATCGTCTTCCAGGACGACCCGGCCAGCGCGAGTGCCGCTCCCTACGTGAACGTCTTCGCGGTCCGCGACGCCGACAAGGACAACACGACGTACCTCGACCTGGCGAAGCTGTTCCAGGACGACGCCGTGCAGCAGGCCTTCAAGAAGGACCTGCCCGAGGCCGTCTCCCGCGACGAGAGCGCCACGAAGCTCCAGGACGAGCTCGCGAAGGTCGAGCAGGACGCGAAGGCGGCCAAGCAGTAGTGCCCGCCCTCGTCGAACTCCGCGGCGTCTCGAAGCACTACCGCCGCGCCGACACCGGCGAGACCGTGGTGGCCGTCGAGGACGTCTCCCTGGACGTGCACCAGGGAGAGGTCCTCGGCGTCATCGGGTACTCCGGTGCCGGCAAGTCCACCCTGGTCCGCCTCGTCAACGCCCTCGAGCTGCCCTCGTCGGGCAGCGTCACCGTCGGCGGCCGGGAACTCACCGCGATCCCGGAGAAGGAACGGCGCCTGGCGCGTCGGAACATCGGGATGATCTTCCAGCAGTTCAACCTGTTCCGCTCCCGCACCATCGCCGGGAACGTCGCGTACCCGCTCAAGGTCGCGGGCGTCGCGAAGGCCGAGCGCGACCGCCGCGTGGCCGAGCTCCTCGACTTCGTCGGGCTGCTCGAGCGCGCCCACGCCTTCCCCGAGCAGCTGTCCGGCGGGCAGAAGCAGCGCGTCGGCATCGCCCGTGCGCTCGCCTCGAACCCCGAGCTGCTGCTCGCCGACGAGGCCACGAGCGCCCTCGACCCGGACACCACCTCCGAGGTCCTCGCGCTCCTCCGCCGCGTGAACCGCGAGCTCGGCGTCACCATCGTCGTCATCACGCACGAGATGGACGCCGTCCGGCAGATCGCCGACCGCGTCGCCGTCATGGAGAACGGTCGCGTGGTCGAGGTCGGTGACGTCTACGACGTGTTCGCCTCGCCGCAGACGCAGGCGGCGCAGCGCTTCGTGCGCACCGCCCTGCACGACCGCCCGTCCGGCGAGCAGCTCGCCCGGCTGCGCCAGCACCACCGCGGCCGGCTGGTCACGGTGCAGATCACCGACGAGGTCGGACTGCAGAACCGGATCGACGCCGCGTTCCGCTCCGCGGGGGTCGCTGCCGAGCTCGTGTTCGGCGGGGTCGGCGAGATCCGCGAACGCCGCATCGGCTCGCTCACCTACGAGCTCACCGCGGACGACCCCGCGGCCGTCGACCGCGCGCTCGGTGCCCTGCGCGACGGACGGATCACCGTCGACGAGGAGGCAGCAGCGTGAACGGCAACGGCTTCCAGAGCGTGATCGACACGTCGGACATCTTCTTCGCGGCGATCCGCGACACCCTCGTGATGACGCTGGTCTCCCTGGTGTTCGCCGGTGTGATCGGCCTGGCGCTCGGACTGGTCCTGTACGCGACCCGTCCGGGCAACCTGCTCGGCAACCGGGCGGTCTACACGATCGTCAACGTGCTCGTGAACATCGTGCGCCCGATCCCGTTCGTGATCTTCCTGGCCGCGATCGCTCCGCTGTCCCGCGTCGCCGTGCAGACCACCATCGGCGTCCCCGCGGTGACGTTCGCGATCTCCCTCGCGGCGTCCTTCGCGGTGTCCCGGATCGTCGAGCAGAACCTGCTCGCGGTCGACCCCGGGGTGGTCGAGGCCGCACGGGCATCCGGTGCGCACCCGGTGTCGATCCTGCTGACGGTCCTCATCCCCGAGGGCGTCGGACCGCTCATCCTCGGCTACACGTTCATCTTCGTGGGCATCGTCGACATGACGGCGCAGGGGGCCCTGATCGGTGGCGGCGGCCTGGGCGAGTACGCGATCGTGTACGGCTCGCAGCGGTACGACTGGTGGATCGTCTACGTGTCGGTGGCGGCGATCGTGGTGATCGTCCAGCTCGGGCAGTTCATAGGGAACCGGCTCGCCAGGGCGACGCTGCGTCGCTGAGGCGACCACACGACGCAACGGGAGGCGCGGTGCCAGCTGGCACCGCGCCTCCCGTCCGTCGTGTGGTCCCGTTCCGTCGCGCGGGGCCGCGTCGAGCGGGCAGGATCCGTCACGCTCGACGCCGCTGACGACCGATCGCACCCGGTCGACGGTCGCGTCGCGGCATGTCTCGCCCGCTCGGCGCACCGGGCGGCGGACCGGGCGGCGGCTCCGTGCTCGGCGGACCGGTGCGCAGCAGACAGCGAGCGGGCAGGATCCGTCACGCTCGGCACTGCTGGCAGCCGGACGTGCCCGCTCGACGTCGGGCCGCGGCATGTCGCGCCCGCTCGGCTGTCCCGTCGGGCGCAGCGAGCACCGCGACGCGGCGGCGTCAGGCGGCGGGGGCCTCCGGGACCTCGACCGCCGCGGTCGCGACGCCCGGGTGCTCGTAGTGCGCGCGGACCAGGATCGGGCGGTGGTCCGAGATGCCCGCGGGCAGGGTCTCCACGCCGGCGATGTGCAGCCCGACACTCGTCGCGAAGTCGAAGTGGCCGGTGAACTTGCGGTAGCGCAGGTAGGTCGGCTGGTCCGAGAGCGACAGCGCGAAGCCGTGCTCCTCGATCTTGCGACGCAGGTTCGTCTGGAACCACGGGTAGTTGAAGTCGCCGACCATGATGGCCGGCGCCTCGTCCGACAGGTCGCGGACGAACTGGTGCGCCGCCTCGATCTGCTTGCGCCGGAGGGAGTTCGTGGCCGTCAGCGGCGAGGCGTGGAACGAGGCCACGATCACCTCGGTGTCTGCCTCGGTGTCGCGGAGCCGCATCGCGATGAGCCGCTCGTGTGCGGGGGCGAGCACCCGGTCGTGCAGGGACTTCTGCAGCGAGTGGATGCTGAAGTCCTGCACCTCGAACCGGTCGTCGCGCTTGTAGATCGCGAGCCCGAGGCGGTTGGCCTTCGTCGACGCGGCGAGCGAGAGTCCGGCGACGTGAGGCGCGAGGTCGTTGCTGTCGCACTCCTGCACGCAGATGACGTCCGCCTGGGACGCCTCTGCCAGGGCGGCGAGCTCGCCGTTGGCGGTGTGCTCGCGGAGGTTGTAGCTGACGACGCGCAGCTCGGTGGGCTGCACGGCGGTGTCGCCTGCGATCGTCCCCTGCTGCTGTGGCCCGGCCATGCTGCCTTCCGTCCTGGGTGTCTCGGTCACCCTGCCGCGGCAACCGTACTCGGCTGTCGCGGACAGTTGCTGTGACCGTAGCGCACCCGGGGTTTCGCGCGTGCGACCGTGTCGCGAACGGACAGCGGACGGCCGACAGCCCCGCCCGTCAGCGGGACGGCCGACAGCCCCGCCGGTCAGTGGGACGGCGCCGGTCAGCGCGCCGCTGCCCGCACCCGGCGCGCCGGACGCACCGTGTCCCCCGCGGTCCGGCTCATCAGGACGCCCTCGACACAGGCCACGACGAGGAGCACCGCGATCACCCAGAACGCCACGTCGTAGGGCCCGGTCCCGCCGAGCCCGGCCGCCGCCCGGATCGCCACGGCCGCCACGGCGACCCCGAAGCCGGCCGCGACCTGCTGCAGCGTGGACGACAGCGTGTTCGCCGGGGTCATGTCGGCCTGCTCGACGTCCGCGAAGGCGATGGTGTTGTACGCCGTGAAGCCGACCGAGCGCGCGGCACCGCTCACCACGAGCAGCACGGCGAGCAGCCAGAACGGGGTGTCCTCGGTGAGGAACACCATCGCGACGACGCTCGCGGCCGCGATCGCGCTCGACACGACGATCACCGGTCGGTAGCCGAACCAGCGGAGGAACGGCGTCGTCATCGGCTTGATGCCGAGGTTGCCGACGAACACCCACAGCACCGCGGACCCGGCGAGCACGGCGCTCCAGCCCCAGGCGTCCTGGAAGAGCAGCGGCAGCACGAACGGCACGGCCGACACGGCGAGCCGGAACAGGCTGCCGCCGGCATGCGAGACGCGGAAGGTCTCGAGCCGGAAGGACTCCAGCCCCATGATCGGGTGCGGTGCCCGGCGGAAGTGCCGCACCGCGAGCCAGCAGCAGACGCCACCGACCACGCCCGACACGACGACCGCGACCAGGGGGATCTCGTCGAGCGCGAGCAGGGAGGCCATCACCACGAGCGAGCCGAGCCCCAGGCACGCGAGCAGTGACCCGCGCCAGTCGAACGGGACGCGCTCGGGTGCACGCTCCTGCGGCACGAGGACCAGCGCGGCGACGAAGGCGACGATCCCGAGCGGGATGTTGACGAGGAAGATCCAGTGCCAACTGAGGGTGTCGACGAGCACCCCGCCGACGAACGGGGCGATGATCGGCGCCGCGAGTGCGGGCCAGGTGAGGATCGCGATGGCGGTGACGAGCTGCTCACGCCCGGCGCTGCGCAGCACGACCAGGCGTCCGACGGGCACCATCAGCGCTCCCCCGAGGCCCTGCAGGATCCGCCAGAGCGTCAGTTCGACGAGCCCGGTCGACGCGGCGCACAGCGCGGACGCGACGGTGAAGAGCGCGATCGCCCCGGCGAAGACCGTGCGCGATCCGACACGGTCGGTCAGCCAGCCGCTGACCGGGATGAACACCGCGAGCGTGACGAGGTAGGCGGTGATGGCGACACCGATCGCGGCGGAGTCGACGCCGAGGTCGCGCCCCATGGCCGGGGCGGCGGTCGCGAGGATCGTGCCGTCCAGGAGCTCCATGAAGAAGGTGCCCGCGACGAGCACGGCCACCGCCGTGCTGCCCCGTCGTCGTGTCGTCGCCGTCGTCGTCATCACCCCGAATGCTATGCCCGCTCGGTTTCGGCGCCCGGGCGGGACGTTCTGCAGCGCACAATGAGGACGACGACGTCGTTGCCCGGCGGCCCCGGCACCGCGAACGTTGCCGCAGGACCACGACGCACCAGCGCAGGAGGACCGATGACGACCGCCGCCGCCGCACGCACGCCGGGCACCGTCACGACGAAGGGCGCCGCCGACCCCGCCGCGCCGGTCGTCGGGCGCCACGTCCTCGACCACGCGCACCTCCCGGTGATGACCCTCCGCGAGTCCGCCCTCGCCCACAACACGGCCGTGATGCAGTCGTACGTCGACCGCCACGGGTTGCTGCTCGCCCCGCACATGAAGACGCACATGGCCCCGGCACTCGCCGACCGCCAGGTCCGTGCCGGCGCCTGGGGCGTCACCGTCGCCTCGGTCCAGCAGGCCATGGTCGCGTGGGAACACGGCGTGCACCGGATCCTCGTCGCCAACGAGGTCCTCGACCCCGCCGGCCTCGCCTGGCTCGCCTCACGTCGGAGCATCGACCCCGCCGCCGACGTGCTCTGCAACGTCGACTCCGTCGCCGGGGTCAGGGCCGCGGCGAGCGCCGCCCGTTCCGTCGACGGCACCGTGCACGTGCTGGTCGAGGTCGGGTTCCCCGGCGGCCGCACCGGTGTCCGCTCGGCGCAACAGGCGCACGAGGTCGCCCGGGCCGCGCACGCCGCCGGCCTCGTGCTCCGCGGGGTGACCGGGTACGAGGGCGGCCTGCCCGACGTCGACACCGCACGCGCCTGGGTTGCCGGGGTCCTCGCGATCGCCGGCGACGCGCGTCGTCTCGTCGCCGGCCGCACCCTGCTCAGCATGGGCGGCAGCGCCTGGTTCGACGGCGTGGTCGACGCCGTGCAGGACCGGCCGGACGACGTCGACGTGCTCCTGCGCTCGGGCGCCTACCTCACGCACGACGACGGCTTCTACGCCGAGCGCACGCCGTTCGGCCGCCGCCCCGAGGAGGGCTCGCTCCGTCCGGCGATCGAGGTGTGGGGCCGCGTCACCTCGTGCCCGGAGCCGGGCCGCGCGCTGGTCGCGGTCGGCAAGCGCGACGTGTCGTTCGACGAGGGTCTGCCCGTGGTGCGCGGGATCCGGCCGGGAGGCACGGCCCACGACGCGCAGGTCGTCCCACCACCCGGGGCGGTCACCGTCACCCGCCTCGACGACCAGCACTGCTACCTCGCCCTGGCCGACGGCGCACCCGGGCTGACGCCCGGCGACGTCGTCGTGCTCGGCGTCTCGCACCCGTGCACGGTCTTCGACAAGTGGCGACAGGTCCAGGTGCTCGCCGACGACGACACCGTCACCGAGACGATCGCGACGTGGTTCTGATGCCCGACGACGACGAGCAGCAGCCAGCCCCGGCAGTGCCCGCGCGGAACGCCGCGCTGTCGCTGCGCCGGGGCCTGTCGCTCCTCGACCACGTGGCCGACCGCACCCGGAACGGCGCCGCGTCGGTGTCCCTCGGCGAGCTCGCGTCGATGCTCGGCACCGCGAAGTCGACGGTGCTGCGCCTGACCGCCCCGATGGTCGAGACGGACCTGCTCCGCCGCACCCCGGACGCCGGGTTCACCCTCGGGCTCGGTGCGCTGCTGCTCGGGCAGAGCTACCTCGAGGGCATCGACCTGCGCTCCGCGGCCGCACCGTTCATGCGACGCACCGCCGAGGCGACCGGGCTGACCTGCCACCTCGTCGTCCCGGACGGCACCGACATCGTCTACGTCGACAAGGTCGAGACCCGCGGCACGGTCCGGATGGGGTCGCGGATCGGGAACCGCCTGCCGATGCGCAACACCGCGTCCGGCAAGGCGATCGTGGCGTTCGGCGACCCGGGGCTCCTCGGCGCGGTGCTCGCCGTACCCGCGACCGCGATGACCGACCAGTCCATCACCGACGACGGGCGGTGGCGGCAGGAGGTCGAGCGCACCCGTGCCCGCGGCTACGGGATCGACGATCGCGAGAACGAGCCGGGCATCCGCTGCGTCGCCGCGCCCGTGCTCGACCACGCCAACCAGGTCGTCGGCGCGATGAGCATCTCCGGCCTGGCGTCCCGCTTCCCGGCGGCGGCGGTCCGGGAGCTCGGGGACGGTGTCGTCCGGACCGCGTTCGAGATCTCGGTCGCCCTCGGGTCCTCGTCCGCACAGCTCGCCCTGCGTCGCACGGCACCGGGTGGGGCGGCCCGGTGACCACGCGGGCGGGGGTGCTCACCCTCGGCGAGACGATGCTGCTGCTCGCCGGCCCCGGCATCGGCGAGGTGCGCGATCTCGACCACATGCGCGTCGACACCGGCGGGGCCGAGAGCAACGTCGCGATCGGCCTGGTCCGGGCTGGTGTCCCGGCGACGTGGGTCGGCCGGGTGGGTGCGGACCCCGCGGGCGAACGGGTCCTGCGGGACGTCCGGCAGGCCGGGGTCGACGTCGTCGCGACCGTCGACCCGGAGCGGTCGACCGGGCTCATGATGAAGGAGCGGCTGCGGGACGGTCGGACCCGCGTGACCTACCACCGCCGGCACTCCGCGGGCTCGGCGCTCGTGCCCGAGGACGTCCCGACCGGGCTCGTCGAGCAGTCGGCGCTCGTCCACGTCAGCGGCATCACGCTCGCGCTCTCGGAGTCCGCCCGTCGGACCGTCGCCTCGGTGCTCGACCGCGCCGAGGCTGCCGGGGTCCCGGTGTCCTTCGACGTGAACCACCGGCAGAAGCTGCTCGACGCCGCGGTCGCCCGGGAGCACTACCGCGCCGTCGCCGCCCGCGCCGCGGTGGTGTTCGCCGGCGACGACGAGGCCAGGATCCTGCTCGGGGCCCCGGACAGCGCCGGAGACGACGCGGACACCCCGCTCACGTCCGACGAGGACCTCGCCCGTGGGCTCGCCGACCTGGCCCGTGGTCGCGCGGTGGTGAAGCTCGGCTCGCGCGGTGCCGTCTCGGTCGTCGACGGGCGGACGACCCGACGCGCGGCGACCCCGGTCCGGGTCGTCGACCCGGTCGGTGCCGGTGACGCGTTCGTGGCGGCCTGGCTCGCGGCGACGCTCACGGGCGCCGACACCGACACCGCGCTCGACCGCGCCGCCGACGCCGGCGCGCTCGCCTGCACGGTCCCGGGCGACTGGCGGCTGCCGGGCCCGGGAGCCACGACCAACACCGACACCGACACCGACACCGACACCGTCGACCCTGCTGCTGCCGTGCACGACCACGTCGAGCGCTGACCACACCGACCGACCCGACCGACCGATCCGAGGAGCCCAGCCCGTGCGCACCCACCACACGTCCACCGGCAGCAGCACACCGACGCCCGACCACGGCGTCCGGCACCGCGCGGGCCCCGCCGTCGGGATCCTCCGCGGCGGCACCGGCGAACACGTCGAGGCGGTCGTCGACGCCCTGGTCAGCACCGGTGTGCGGGCGATCGAGCTCACCACGAACACACCGCGCTGGCGGGAGGGCACCGCCTGGACCGCGCGACGGTTCGGTGCCGGGGTGTCCGTCGGGGTGGGCACCGTGCTCGAGCCCGAGCAGGTCGACGAGGCGGCCGACCTGGGAGCATCCTTCGTCGTCAGCCCGCACCTCGACCCGGCGATCGGCGAGCGGGCCCACGAGCGCGGCCTCGGGTGGTACCCCGGCGCGGCGACCCCGACCGAGATCGTGCGGGCGTGGCGGCTCGGGGCCCGGGCGGTGAAGGTGTTCCCGGCGGCGCAGCTCGGCGGTCCGGCGTTCCTGCGGCAGGTGCTCGCCCCGCTCGACTTCGTCGACGTCGTCCCGACCGGTGGGATCGGGGTCGACGACGCCCCCGAGTACCTGGCGGCCGGAGCGGTCGCGGTCGGACTCGGCTCCCCGCTCGTCGGCGACGCCCTCACGACCGGGGACACGGACGCCGTGCGGTCCCGCGCCGAGCGGCTCCTCGCGGGACTCGCCCGGTGACCGCCGACCCGGACGCCGGCGCACCGGTCCTGCTGCGCGGCGGGTCGGTCGTC
>NZ_RBLU01000070.1 GCF_003989515.1 Curtobacterium sp. HSID17257 | reverse complement strand
GGGCGCGGCTGCCGGCGCGACGTCGACCGGGACGGGCACGTCCGGCGGCGCCCCGGGAACCGGAACCGGCGGGACGGCCCAGCAGCCACCGTCGCACGGGTAGGCGGCGGCGAGGACGCGACGGTCTGGAGGCCCGGTGCCGGTCCGCCGGACCGGCACCGGGCCTCCGTACCGGTTCTCCACAGCCCCGGTCACCGTGGTGCCGCCGCCGGACGCGGCCAATAGACTGGTGCGCATTCCACGAACCGATCGACGGAGCACCATGCCTGACATCACGAGCGAGCAGGTCGCCCACCTGGCGAACCTCGCACGTATCGCACTCACGCCCGACGAGATCGAGAAGCTGACCGGGGAGCTGTCGCACATCGTCGAGAGCGTCGCCAAGGTCGCCGAGGTCGCGACCGACGACGTCCCGGCGACGAGCCACCCGGTGCCGCTCGGCAACGTCACCCGACCCGACGTGGTGGGGCAGACGCTGACACAGGAGCAGGCGCTCTCCGGTGCGCCCGACTCCGACGGCGAACGGTTCCGCGTGACGGCCATCCTGGGAGAAGAACAGTGACCGACGACCTCACCCGCCTCAGCGCGGCCGCCCTCGCCGACGCCCTCGTGGCGCGCGACGTCTCGAGCGTCGAGGCCACCCAGGCCCACCTCGACCGGATCGCAGCGGTCGACGGCGACGTGCACGCGTTCCTGCACGTCAACGAGAACGCCCTCGCGGCGGCGCGGTCGATCGACTCGCGCCGCGCCGCGGGCGACGACCTCGGTGCACTCGCCGGTGTGCCGATCGCGATCAAGGACGTCCTGTGCACGCAGGACATGCCGACCACCTCGGGGTCGAAGATCCTCGAGGGCTGGCGGCCGCCCTACGACGCCACCCCGGTCGCGAAGCTCCGCGCCGCCGGCCTCGTGCCGCTCGGCAAGACCAACATGGACGAGTTCGCGATGGGCTCGACGACCGAGTTCTCGGCGTACGGCCCGACGCGCAACCCGTGGGACCTCGACCGGATCCCCGGCGGGTCCGGCGGTGGTTCGGCAGCAGCCGTCGCCGCGCACGAGGCACCCTTCGCCCTCGGCTCCGACACCGGTGGCTCGATCCGTCAGCCCGGTGCCGTCACGGGCACGGTCGGCGTGAAGCCGACGTACGGCGGGGTCAGCCGGTACGGCGCGATCGCACTGGCGTCGTCGCTCGACCAGATCGGCCCGGTGTCCCGCACGGTCCTCGACGCCGCGCTGCTGCACGACGTCATCGGCGGGCACGACCCGAAGGACTCCACGTCGATCCCGGACGCCTGGCCGTCGATGGCCGCCGCCGCGCGCGAGGGCCTGCAGGCCGACACGCTGCGTGGGCTCAAGGTCGGCATCGTCAAGGAGCTCGCGGGGGGCGAGGGCTTCCAGGCCGGCGTCACGCAGCGCTTCCGCGAGACGGTCGCGATCCTCGAGCAGGCGGGCGCCGAGGTGGTCGAGATCGACGCTCCGTCGTTCGCGTACGCCATCAGCGCGTACTACCTGATCCTCCCGGCCGAGGCATCGTCGAACCTCGCGAAGTTCGACTCGGTCCGCTTCGGCCTGCGGGTGACGCCCGAGAACGGTGCCACCGTCGAGGACGTCATGGCCGCCACACGCGAGGCCGGTTTCGGCCCCGAGGTGAAGCGCCGCATCATCCTCGGCACCTACGCACTGAGCGCCGGGTACTACGACGCCTACTACGGCTCCGCGCAGAAGGTCCGCACCCTGGTGCAGCGTGACTTCGCGGCGGCGTTCGACCAGGTCGACCTGCTCATCAGCCCGTCGGCGCCGACGACGGCCTTCCCGCTCGGGGAGCGCCTCGACGACCCGCTGTCGATGTACCTCAACGACCTCACGACGATCCCGGCGAACCTCGCCGGTGTCCCCGGCATGAGCATCCCGAACGGCCTCGCGCCCGAGGACTCCCTGCCGACCGGCGTGCAGCTCATGGCTCCGCAGCGCGAGGACGCCCGCCTCTACCGGTACGGCGCCGCCCTCGAGCGCCTGCTCGAGCAGCAGTGGGGCCGCCCGCTCATCGACAGCATCCCGGACCTCGACCAGTCTCAGCAGTCCGCTGCGCAGGAAGGTGTGATCTGATGGCGCAGAAGGACGCGCTGATGGACTTCGACGAGGCGCTCGAGCGCTTCGAGCCGGTGCTCGGCTTCGAGGTCCACGTCGAGCTCGCGACGAAGACCAAGATGTTCTCGGACGCCCCGAACTTCTTCGGTGGCGAGCCGAACACGAACGTGACCCCGGTCGACCTCGGGCTTCCCGGGTCGCTGCCGGTCGTGAACGAGCAGGCCGTGCGCTACTCGATCCAGCTCGGGCTCGCACTCGGCTGCTCGATCGCCGAGAGCTCGCGGTTCGCCCGGAAGAACTACTACTACCCGGACAACCCGAAGAACTACCAGATCTCGCAGTACGACGAGCCGATCGCGTTCGAGGGCGAGGTCGAGGTCGAGCTCGCCGACGGCACGATCTTCCAGGTGCCGATCGAGCGCGCCCACATGGAGGAAGACGCCGGCAAGCTGACGCACGTCGGCGGCGCCACCGGCCGCATCCAGGGCGCCGAGTACTCGCTCGTCGACTACAACCGCGCCGGCGTCCCGCTCGTCGAGATCGTCACGAAGCCGATCTTCGGCGCGAAGGACCGCGCTCCCGAGCTCGGCGCCGCGTACGTCCAGGTCATCCGTGACCTCGTCCGTGCGCTCGGCGTGTCCGAGGCTCGCATGGAGCGCGGCAACCTGCGCTGCGACGCGAACATCTCGCTGCGTCCGTGGGGCCAGGAGAAGCTCGGTACCCGGACGGAGACGAAGAACGTCAACTCGTTCCGCGCGGTCGAGCGTGCCATCCGCTACGAGATCCAGCGCCAGGCCGCGATCCTCGCCGCGGGCGGGACGATCACGCAGGAGACGCGGCACTGGCACGAGGACACCGGTCGCACCTCGGCCGGGCGACCGAAGTCCGACGCCGACGACTACCGCTACTTCCCGGAGCCCGACCTGCTGCCGGTCGTGCCGGACCCCGCCGTGGTCGAGGAGCTCCGGGCGTCCCTGCCCGAGGCGCCCGTCTCCCGCCGTCGCCGTCTGAAGGGCGACTGGGGCTTCAGCGACCTCGAGTTCCAGGACGTCGTCAACGGCGGACTGCTCGACGAGGTCGAGGCCACCGTCGCCGCCGGCGCGTCGCCGCAGGCCGCGCGCAAGTGGTGGACGGGCGAGATCAGCCGTGTCGCGAACGCGCAGGACGCCACCCCCGGCGACCTCGTCTCGCCGCAGCACGTCGCCGAGACGATCGCGCTCGTCGAGTCCGGCGACCTGACCGACCGTCTGGCACGCCAGGTGCTCGAGGGCGTCATCGCGGGCGAGGGCTCGCCGGCGCAGGTCGTCGAGGCCCGCGGGCTGAAGGTCGTCTCGGACGACTCCGCGCTGACCGCCGCCGTCGACCAGGCACTCGCCGCCCAGCCGGACGTCCTCGCCAAGATCCGGGACGGCAAGGTCCAGGCCGCCGGCGCCATCATCGGCGCCGTCATGAAGGCCATGCAGGGCCAGGCCGACGCGGCGCGCGTCCGCGAGCTGGTGCTGGAGCGCGCGCAGCAGGCGTAGCGCCCGCACGCGACGGACGGGAGGCACGGTGCCGGCTGGCACCGTGCCTCCCGTCCGTCCGCCGGCGGCGACCAGGGCCGGGCCAACCTGGGGACACGTCAGCGACCCGGTGACAGGATGAGGAGTGACCGCAACGATCCGCGCCATCGGGACCGCCGTCCCCGACACCACCCTCGACCAGGGTTCGGTGCGTGACCTGTTCGCCCGCCAGCCGGACCTCGGTCGGCTGGGGGCACGGATCGTCCCCGCCGCGTTCGACGCTTCCGCCGTCGATCACCGGCACACCGTCATCGAGGAGCTCGACGCCTCGCGGCCGGGAGGCCTGTTCCGACAGGACTCCGGCGAGCTCGTGTCGCCGTCCACCGGCACCCGCAACGACCGCTACCGGGACCTCGCCCCCGCGCTCTTCGTCGCGGCCGCGCGGGACGCGGTCGAGCGTGCCGGGGTGTCTCCGGACCGCGTCACGCACCTGGTGACCGTCTCGTGCACGGGGTTCACGCAGCCCGGACCGGACATCGACGTCGTCGACCAGCTCGGACTGCCCGCCGGGGTCTTCCGCCACCACATCGGCTTCATGGGGTGCTGCGCGGCGTTCCCGGCGCTCCGGATCGCGGCGGCCTTCGCCGAAGCGGACCCCGACGCCGTCGTGCTCGTCGTCTGCGCGGAGCTCTGCACCCTGCACGTCCGCGCGTCGGACGACCCGGACCAGATCGTCGCCAACAGCGTGTTCGGGGACGGCGCCGCAGCGGTCGTCGTGACCGCCGGCGGGCCGGGTCTGCGCATCGAGCGCTTCGCGACGGCGACGGTGCCCGAGGGTGCGTCGGAGATGGCCTGGAACATCGGCGACGAGGGCTTCGAGATGGTGCTCTCGACCGCGGTGCCGAAGCTCGTCGGCGTGCACGTGCCGGCTGCCGTCACCGCGCTCCTCGGCGAGGGGGAGATCTTCGCCGACGTGCCCGTGTGGGCGGTGCACCCGGGCGGGCGTGCGATCCTCGACCGGGCGCAGGACGCCCTCGAGCTGCCCGACACCGCTGTCGCGTCGAGTCGAGCCGTCCTCCGGGACCACGGCAACATGTCGAGCGCGACCGTGCTGTTCGTGCTCCGGGACGCCGTCGAGCAAGGGATCGCACCGGGGTCTCCCGTCGCGGCGGTCGCGTTCGGACCCGGACTGACGGTGGAGAGCGCGAGGCTGACGGCGGTCGAGGCGTGAACGACCGGGCCTGGTCCGCGCGTGGCGCCGACGACGGGCGCGAGCCCGGATCCCGTGCAGTGGACCTCCGGCAACGGGACACGGACCTCCAGGAGCTGATGGACGACCCGGGCTGCGACCCGCGGGTGCTCGACCGGACCTTCCGACGGTTCGCCGTGGTGAACGCCCTGGTGAGCGGTTGGCGTGCCGTCTGGCGCACGCACGTCGTCCCGGCGCTGCCGCCGAGCGGTCGCGCCCGCGTGCTCGACCTCGGGTGCGGCGGCGGGGACCTCGCCCGTTCGCTCGTGCGGTGGGCCGGCAGCGACGGCTTCTCGCTCGAGGTCGTCGGCGTCGACCCCGACGAGCGGGCGATCACCGCGGCACGGCGGTCCGCGGCGCGCGGCGTGACGTTCCGGCAGGCCTCGAGCGCGGACCTCGTCGCGGCGGGCGAGCGGTTCGACGTCGTCGTGTCGAACCACGTGCTGCACCACCTCGACGACGACGCCCGGGCCGGCTTCCTGGCCGACTCCGAGCAGCTGGCGACCGGACGGAGCCTGCACTCCGACATCCGACGGTCGCGGCAGGCCTACCGGGCGTACGCGCTGGCGTCGCCGCTCGTGTCCGCCGGCACGTTCGTCCGGGTGGACGGACTCCGCTCCATCCGCCGGTCGTTCACGGTCCCCGAGCTGCAGGAGGCGCTCCCGGCGGGGTGGACCGCCGAGCGGGCGGCACCGCACCGGGTGCTCGCGGTGCGGGACGCCTGACGGGCTTCGCCGGGCGTTGACGGGCGCTGCCGGGTGCCGGGTCCGGGGTGGGCAGCGTGTGCCGCCGACCCGGACCCGGAGCCCCTCGTCGCTACGGACGCAGCAGCACCTTGATCGCGCGTCGCTCGTCCATCGCCGCGTACGCCTCGGCTGCCTGGTCGAGGGGCAGCTCGAGGTCGAACACCTTGCCCGGCTCGATCGTCCGCGACAGCACGTCCGGCAGCAGCTCCTCGATGTACGCGCGGGCCGGGGCCATGCCGCCGCCGACCGTGATGTTCTTCGCGAACAGGAACGGCATCGGCAGCTCCGGGTCGCCGGCGGGGACACCGACGTAGCCGACGTTGCCGCCGGGACGGACGACCCGCAGCGCCTGGTCCATGCTCTCCGCGGTGCCGACGGCCTCGAGGGCGCAGTCGGCGAGCTCCCCGCCGAGCAGCTCGCGCACGGCGGCGATGCCCTGGTCACCGCGGGTCTCGACGATGTCCGTCGCGCCGAACTCCCGCGCCAGCGCCTGACGGTCGGCGTGCCGGCTCATCGCGATGATGCGCTCGGCACCCAGCCGCGACGCCGCGAGCACCGCGGACAGGCCGACCGCGCCGTCGCCGACGACCACGACGGTCTTGCCGGGGCCGACCTCGGCCGACACCGCAGCGTGGTGCCCGGTCGAGAACACGTCGGACAGCGTGAGGAGCGAGGGCACGAGGTCGTCGTCCACCGGGCCGGGGACCTTCACGAGCGTCGCCGCCGCGTCGGGCACGCGCACGTACTCGGACTGGGCGCCGCCGATGGGGTGGCCGTAGGCGTCGGTCGTACCGCCGAAGATCGAGCTGTGCTCGCAGCCGCTCGTCATGCCGTGCGTGCACGCCTGGCAGGTGCCGTCGTTCGTCGTGAACGGCGCGATGACGAAGTCGCCCGCAGCGAGGTCGGTGACGTCGGCACCGACGGACTCGACGACGCCGACGAACTCGTGTCCGATCGTGTGGGCCTGCTCGGTCCCGCGGACGCCGCGGTAGGGCCAGAGGTCGGAGCCGCAGACGCAGGACGCGGTCACCTTGACGACGGCGTCGCTGGGCTCGATGACGGTGGGGGTGTCGCGCTCCTCGACGCGGATGTCTCGGGGGGCGTGGATGACGGTTGCGCGCACGGGGTGGCCTTCCGATCGTGGGGGTGGACGCGGCGCGTACCGTGACGCGCCAGGGTGCCGGCGCCGTTGCGGGACCCGTCGACACTACGCTTCCCGGGTGGACGACGACCGCTACGGCAGTGACGTGCTCTCGGGCGACTGGCGCTCGAAGGGCGTCAAGAAGGTGCGGCAGGTGCCGCTCGAACGCGACATGGTGCTCGAGGACCCGGACTCCGGGTGGGCGGGCGCCGTCGTCGGGCTCGAGGCGGGCAACGTCTCCCTGGAGGACTGGAAGGGTCGCACCCGCGCCTTTCCCTTCACCGGACAGTTCCTGCTCGAGGGCGAACTCGTCACCCTCGGCCGTCCGCAGGCTCCGGTGGGCCGGTCCGCGGCGGCCGCGCCGCCCGCACGCTCCGTCGGGACGGCCGGGAGGCCCGCAGCGGCCCCGGCGGTCCGGCACGCCTCCGACGGTGGCCGGCTCCGCACCGCGTCCGGTTCGTTCGCCGTCGAGCAGCAGCGGGCACGCGTGGCGCTGCCCTCCCGGATCATGGTCGAGGGCAAGCACGACGCCGAGCTCGTGGAGAAGGTCTGGGGAACCGACCTGCGCGTCGAGGGCGTCGTCGTCGAGGAGCTCTCCGGCGTCGACAACCTGGCGGACGTCCTCGAGGAGTTCCGCCCGACCCGCGAGCGTCGCGTCGGTGTCCTGGTCGACCACCTCGTGCCGGGGTCGAAGGAGTCCCGCTTCGCCGACGCCGTGATGCGCGGGAAGTGGGGCGCGCACGTCCTCGTCGTCGGGCACCCGTTCGTCGACGTCTGGCAGTCGGTGAAGCCGTCGCGGCTCGGGCTCGAGGCGTGGCCGACGATCCCGCGGTCCGTCGAGTGGAAGAAGGGCATCTGCCAGCACCTCGGGTGGCCCGCCGAGGAGCAGGCCGACATCGCCCGTGCGTGGCAGCGGATCCTCGGGCAGGTCCGGACCTTCGCCGACCTGGAGCCGCAGCTGCTCGGACGTGTCGAGGAGCTCATCGACTTCGTGACCGAGCCGAGGGCCTGACCCGCCACCCGCCGACGTCCCCTCCGCGGCGGAGGCGCCCCGTGCCTCCCGGCCGTCGGCGTCCGCGTTCCCGTTCCCGGCCCCGTCCCGTCCCGTCCCCGAACGGGCGAAATCCGCGCCTCCGTGGGCGGTCCCGTTCCCGTTTCCGCCCGTTCGCGCGCTGTGCCTGCTCGATGTCGGGCGCTGGGTTGCCGGGCGGGCGGAATCCGCGCTTCCGGGGGCACTCCCGTTCCCGTTTCCGCCCGTTCGCGTTCCTGGGTGGGGGGATGCCGGGCGCGGGGTGCCGGGCGGGCGGAATCCGCGCCTCCGGGGGCGGTCCCGTTTCCGCTTCCGCCCGTTCGCGCACTGTGCCTGGTCGATGTCGGGCGCTGGGTTGCCGGGCGGGCGGAACCCGCGCCTCCGCGTGGGCTCCCGTTCCCGTTCCCGCCCGTTCGCGCCTTGTGCTGCGACGATGCCCCGCGCGCGGGTTCACGCGAGCGGGCGGAACCCGCGGGCCCTTCGGCGCGCACGGTGCGTTTCCGCCCGCTCGGGTGTGCTCCGGGGGCTACCGCGCCCCGCGGCCTACTGTTGAGGGATGGACGGCATCGACGGTCGCGTACGGAGCGCGGTCGACGTGTGGTTGCGCTGGCTGCCGCGGTGGCAGATCGGGACCGCACGGCCCCGGACGCGCATCTGCCGGAAGTGCACCGGGTCACCGATCGCCTCGGCCGCGGGCTTCGGGCCGGACGTGCCGCACGCCGTCCAGCACGCGTTGATCGGTCGGATCTCGACCATCGTCGAGGACGCCGTCGACGAGTACACCGCGAAGAACCTCCCGCTGCTGCAGCGCGAGCTCGAACGGGCAGCGGCGAGGAAGCGGCACGCGGGGTACCAGCCGACCGAGGGCCTCTCGCCGGAGTTCCAGGGGCTCGACGTGGACCCGGAGCCCTCGCCGGGGGAACCGTTCCTCTTCACCCTCGACGAGATGACGGGCACGGGGGCGGGGGAGCAGACGCCGCGCGAGCCGCTGTCCGACGAGGCGAAGGCAGCACTCCGGCACGAGATCGCCCTGTCGGACGAGTGCGCGCGCGCGACGGGGACGGCCGTGTGCCTGGCCCTCGTCGAGCACCGTCCACGCATCGCCGAGGCCGTCGAGCGCCTCGTGGAACCGCAGATCGCAGCGCTGGTCACCGACATGTTCCGCGGGTTCGACGGACCGGAGGGTACTGGGCGCCCCGGGCTCTTCTGACCGCGGGGCACGACGCCGGGACTCCGCGGCGGCGCGGCGCCGCGACTCCGTGACGCCGAAACGCTCCGACGCAGCGACGGCGGACCAGCGACCGTGCACGTGTCTCCCGCGGTGGTCCGGCCGCGGGACAATGGACGGGTGACTCGCACCTGGGGCTGGCTCGCAGCCGTCGTCGACATCGTCCTCATCGTCGTGTTCGCGCTCATCGGGCGGTCCTCGCACGCCGAGGCGACGACGTTCGCCGGGACCTGGACCACGGCGTACCCGTTCCTGGCGGGCTGGCTGGTCGGCTACCTGGTCGTGCGCGGCTGGCGGCACCCGCTCCGGCTGTGGCCGACCGGTGTGGTCGTCTGGGTGGCGACGGTCGCGATCGGCATGCTGCTCCGGGTGCTGACCGGGCAGGGCGACGTCGCGGGCGATCCGTTGCCGCTGTCGTTCGTGATCGTGGCGACGATCGTCCTGGCGGTCTTCCTGCTGGGGTGGCGTCTGGTCGTCGGACTCGTCCTCCGTGCCGGACGCCGGGGCCGCGGTCGCGCCTGAGCGCTGGACCGGACTCCGCTCCACCACCGCGTCCGTTCACCCGCCGGTCACCCACCCGCCACCCGCGGCCGGGAGCATGCCGGGATGACGACGCTCGACCACGCCACCGTCGGCCCGGACCACGACGGCCGCGCAGCGAGGACCCTCCCGCGTCTCGTCGCGCGTCGTGGCGCGCCCCGGGTCCGACGCGAGGACACCCTGCCGTCCATCGCCGTCGCCGAGGCCCTCGGCGCCGACGTGGTCGAGGTCGACGTCCGCCGGACGGCCGACGGCGTCGCGGTCCTGCTGCTCGACGAGACCCTCGGTCGGCTCTGGGGCGACCCGCGCCGCGTCGCCGACGTCTCGTGGTGCGAGGTCGCCCGGCTCGGGAACGGGCTCGACCGCATCCCGCGCCTGGACGCCGTGCTGGAACGGCTCGACGGCTGCCGGGCCGCCCTCCTGCTCCACGTCGTCGACCCCGCCGACGCCCTGGTCGCGACGAGGACGGTCGCGGCGTCCACCTGGGACACCGTGGTCGCGTGGACGGGGACGCCCCCGGTGCTCGCCGCGGTCCGTGCAGCACTGCCGAGCGCCGACACGTGGCTCCCGTGGGAGTCGCTCGACGTCCCGACCGCCGAGGACACGGCGGAGCTCCGACCGTCGACCCTGGTGCTCGATGACGTGTTCCTCACGCCGGACACGGTCGCCGCCGCGCACGACCTCGGCGTCGCGGTCGCCGTGCGGACCGTCGACGAGCCCGAGCCCGTCCGCTGGGCGGCGCGCACCGGAGCGGACCTCGTGGCCACCGACGACGTCGCGTCCGCCCGGGCCGTGCTGGCCGGCGGCGAGCGCGACGGCTGGGCACTGCCCGAGCGCGAACCCACCGAGGAGGAGGTCGGCACGCGTGCCCAGGCGCTCGCCCACCGCATCGCGCACGAGGTGATCGCCTTCACCCGCGAGCACCCGGTCGGCCAGGTCGGG
Source organism: Curtobacterium sp. HSID17257 (assembly GCF_003989515.1). Taxonomy (GTDB): domain Bacteria; phylum Actinomycetota; class Actinomycetes; order Actinomycetales; family Microbacteriaceae; genus Curtobacterium. The sequence continues at coordinate 6,301 of NZ_RBLU01000070.1, read as the reverse complement.
ACGAAGCGCGGCGTCGGCGGTCCGGTCACCGACGTCGACCGTGCGGTCGAGCGACTCGTCCGTGCCCGCGTCCGTGCGGCCTTCCCCACGCACGGGTTCACGGGCGAGGAGTACGGCACGGCACCGGGCGACCGGCACCACTGGTACCTCGACCCGGTCGACGGCACGACGAACCTGGTCAACGGGGTGCCCTGGACGGCGATGTCGCTGTGCCTGACCCGCGGCGGGCAGCCCCTCGTCGGGGTCGTGGCCGACCCGTGGCGCGGCGAGGTCCTCGAGGCCCGGCGCGGCCGGGGTGCGGTGCTCCGCGACACACCGCTGCACCTCGACGACACGCCTCGGGCGCTCGCCGGGTCCGTCGTCGGCGTCGAGTTCGGTAGACCGGGGGCGCGGGACGGGGCCGGGAGGCTCGTGGCCGCGCTGGCGGACCGCGCCTGCGCCGTGCGCGTGATGGGTTCCAGCACGTTGACGGTCGCGCAGGTCGCCGCCGGTCGCGGGGTCGGCGGCTGCGTCCCGTCGTTCGATCCGGTGGACCACGGCGCGGCGGTGCTGCTCGTGCACGAGGCCGGGGGAGTGGTCCTCACCCTCGACGGCCCCGCGGTCGGCTTCCCGCGGGCAGGGCAGCCCTTCCTCGTCGCGCACCCGGGTACGGCCGACGAGCTCTTCGCGATCTGGTCGACGGCTCTCGGCGCGCGCTGACACCGCTCTCGGCTGCTTCTGTGCAGCCGTACAGCCAGTGGTCGTCGGCGCTGCCTAGGTTGGTGTCGACGGACGCTCCCGACCGGGACGGACCGCACCGAAGGAGCAACGACATGGGATTCCTCGACCGACTGCTCGGCCGTCCTGATCGCGACCGCGACCAGCAGGGCGGGTGGGGCCAGCCGCAGCAACAGCAGCCGCAGCAGCCGACCCAGCAGGGCTACCGGTACGGGCAGCAGTCGTACCAGGTGCCGCCCGTCCAGCAGGGGCAGCAGTACGGCACCCCGCAGGGCCAGTACGGCACGCCGCAGTGGGGCGGACAGCAGCCGGGCGGACCGGGTGCACAGCAGCCCGGCGGCCAGCAGGACGCCTCGTCCGCAGAGGACCAGCGTGCCGTCGAGCGCTACCGCTACCTGCTCCGCACGGCTCCGCCCGAGCGCATCGAGGAGGTCCACGCCGAGGCGTTCGCGACCCTGACGCCCGAGCAGCGCCGGATGGTCTACGACGAGTTCACCCGCAGCGCTCCCGACGGCGAGGCACCCCGCGGCGACGACCCGCGGTCCCTGGCCCAGGCGGCGACCCGGTCGGAGATCCGGCAGCCCGGCTTCATGGAGCGCTCGCTCGGCGGGATGAACGGTGGTGCCGGTGCGATGGGGCAGCGCGGTGGTCCCTCGTTCGGCCGGATGATCGGTGCGTCGATCCTCGGCACGGTGGCCGGCTACGTCATCGGTTCAGCGATCATGAGCGCCTTCCTGCCCGACGCCGGATCGTTCGACGGCGGTACCGATGCTGCGGGCGACGGTGGTTCGGAGGACACTGGTGCCGACTCCGGTGACGGCGGGGCGTCCGATGCGGGCGCGTCCGACGGCGGCGGGTACGAGAACGCGGGCTGGGACGACGGCGGTGGTGACTTCGGCGGCGGCGGCTTCGGCGACTTCGGCGGTGACTTCGACGTCTGACTGACGGCGTCGCTCCCGCCGACCCCACACCACACCGACGTGGCCGACGAGGGAGCGACATGGCCATCATCGAGGCCTCCGGGCTGACCAAGACCTACCGATCGCGCTCGGGCCCGGTGCACGCACTGGCCGGGCTCGACCTCGCCGTCCCCGAGGGCACCGTCACGGCGCTCCTCGGGCCGAACGGCGCGGGCAAGACCACGACCGTCAAGGTCCTCACGACGCTCGTCACCCCGGACTCCGGTCGGGCGACGATCGACGGCATCGACGTGGTCGCCGACCCGCAGGCGACCCGGCGGTCCATCGGTGTCTCGGGGCAGTACGCCGCGGTCGACGAGAACCTGACCGGGGCCGAGAACCTCGAGATGATCGGCCGGTTGTACCACCTCGGACGACGGGCGGCGCGGCAGCGGGCCCGCGAGCTCATCGAGGTGTTCGACCTGTCCGAGGCCGGTGACCGCCCGGTGAAGGGCTTCTCCGGCGGGATGCGCCGCCGCATCGACCTCGCCGGCGCACTCGTGACGAACCCGCGGGTGCTGTTCCTCGACGAGCCGACGACCGGCCTCGACCCCCGGAGCCGGCTCGCGCTCTGGGGGATCATCGAGGGCCTGGTCGGCGACGGCGCCACCGTGCTCCTCACGACGCAGTACCTGGAGGAGGCCGACCAGCTCGCGGACGACATCGCCGTGATCGACGACGGACGGGTGATCGCCGAGGGCACCGCCGACCAGCTCAAGGCCCAGGTGGGCGGCCACCGGGTGGTCGTCACCCTGGTCGACGGGGACGACCGGGAGGCCGTGGTCACCGCCCTGCGTCGCCACGGCGTCGGTGACGTGGAGACCTCGGCCGACGGGCGGACCTCCGGCATCGCGGTCGAGGCCGGACCGCAGGCGCTCCAGCGGGTGCTCGCCGACCTCGGTGAGGCGGGCATCCGGCTGCACGACGCCGGCATGCGCCGGCCGACGCTCGACGACGTCTTCCTGCGCCTCACGGGTCACGCCGCCACGGCGGAGGACGGGGACGCGCCGGACGGTGGCGGCGGGGCGGGCGCGGGCCGTGCCTCCCGGCCGGGTCGACGTGACACGGTGCCGGCCGCCGGCGACGCGACCGACAGCACGCCGGAGCGTGTCCGGTGACCGCCGTCGGCGCACCGCGGCAGCAGCTGCCGGTGGTCGTGACGTCGCCCGTCGCGATCTGGTTCGAGGACGGCTGGACCGTCACGTGGCGGAACCTGACGAAGATCAAGCGCTCGCCGGACATGCTCGTGTTCGCGGTGCTGCAGCCGATCATGTTCGTGCTGCTCTTCAGCCAGGTGTACGGCGGAGCCATCCAGGTGCGGGGAACGGACTACACGCAGTTCCTCATGGCGGGCATCTTCGCGCAGACGGTCGTGTTCGGGGCGACCTTCTCGGGGTCGGCGATGGCGCAGGACCTCAAGGAGGGGCTGATCGACCGGTTCCGGACGCTTCCGATGTCGGCGTCGGCGGTGCTGGTGGGTCGGACGAACTCGGACCTGGTGCTCAACGCGATCTCGATGGTGATCATGATGCTGACCGGGCTCGCGGTCGGCTGGCGGGTCGGGTCGGCGCCGCACGAGTTCCTCGCCGGGGTCGGGCTGCTCCTGCTGTTCAGCTACGCGTTCAGCTGGGTGATGGCGCTGCTCGGGATGAGCGTCCGGACGCCGGAGGTCATCAACAACGCGTCCTTCATGGTGCTGTTCCCGCTGACCTTCATCTCGAACGCGTTCGTGCCCAGCGAGACGATGCCGCTGGTGCTGCGGGTGTTCGCCGAGTGGAACCCGGTGTCGTCGCTCGTGCAGGCCGCACGGGAGCTGTTCGGCAACGCCGGGACCGCGCCGGTGCCCGACGTCTGGACGATGCAGCACCCCGTCGCGACCGTCCTGGTCGGGATCGCGGTGATGCTCGTGGTGTTCGTGCCGCTGGCCGTCCGGAAGTACACCAGGATCAGCGCGGGCTGAGTCCGATCCACGGTCCCGCACGAGGGGTCCCCGAGGGTCACCGGGACCGCTTACGATCGACTCTCGTGACCGCGACCGAAGCCGAGCGTGCCGCCCAGGGCGGCGCCACCGGGCGACCCTCCGACCGCAGCGTGCGACTGCGCCGCTGGATGCTGCACGGAGCCGACCAGGGCGCCTCGCACCAGGGCCCCCACCAGGTCGAGGTCGAGAAGACCCACTCGTGGTGGCGGGTGATGTGCCTGACCGGTGTCGACTACTTCTCGACGCTCGGCTACCAGCCCGCCATCGCGGCGCTCGCCGCGGGGTTGCTGTCGCCGATCGCGACGATCGTGCTCGTGCTCGTGACCCTGTTCGGCGCCCTGCCCGTGTACCGGCGGGTGGCGTCGGACAGCTTCAGGGGCGCGGGCTCGATCATGATGCTCGAGAAGCTGCTGCCCTGGTGGGCCGGCAAGCTCTTCGTGCTCGTGCTGCTCGGGTTCGCCGTGACCGACTTCATGATCACGATGACGCTCTCGGCGGCCGACGCCACCGCACACATCGCCGAGAACCCGTTCACGCCGCACTGGTTCACCGAGATCCCGGTGCCGATCACGCTCGTGCTGCTGCTCCTGCTCGGCATCGTGTTCCTCCGCGGCTTCAAGGAGGCGATCGGCATCGCGGTCGGGCTCGTCGCGGTGTTCCTCCTGCTCAACGCGGTCGTCGTCGTGGTGGCGCTGTGGCACGTGTTCGAGCGCCCGGTCGTCGCGAGCGACTGGTGGTCGAACCTCACGGCGCAGCACAGCAACCCGCTCGTCATGATCGGGATCGCGCTGGTCGTGTTCCCGAAGCTCGCGCTCGGCCTGTCCGGGTTCGAGACGGGCGTCGCGGTGATGCCGCAGGTGCGGGGTGACGCCGGCGACGACCCGAACGGCCGTCCGGAGGGGCGCATCCGCGGCACGAAGCGCCTGCTGACGACCGCCGCGATCATCATGAGCACGTTCCTCATCACGTCCTCGATCGCCACGACCTTCCTCATCCCGCAGCAGGAGTTCCAGCCGGGCGGCGGGGCGAACGGCCGCGCGCTGGCGTTCCTGGCGCACGAGTACCTCGGCAACGTCTTCGGGTCCGTGTACGACGTCTCGACCGTGGCGATCCTGTGGTTCGCGGGTGCGAGCGCGATGGCCGGTCTGCTCAACCTCGTGCCGCGCTTCCTGCCCCGCTACGGCATGGCGCCGCAGTGGGCACGGGCGACGCGTCCGCTCGTGATCATCTTCACGCTGATCGCGTTCGCCATCACGATCATCTTCGAGGCGAACGTCGACGCGCAGGGCGGCGCGTACGCCACGGGTGTCCTCGTGCTCATCACGAGTGCGGCGGTCGCGGTGACGCTGTCGGCGCGACGGAAGCAGCAGAAGAAGCGCACGATCGGGTTCGGGATCATCGCGGTCGTGTTCGTCTACACGACGGTCGCGAACGTCATCGAACGTCCGGACGGCGTCCGCATCGCCGCGGTGTTCATCATCGCCATCGTCGTCGTGTCGCTGGTGTCCCGCGTGCGGCGCTCGTTCGAGCTCCGGGCGTCGTCGATCGAGTTGGACGCGACCGCCCGGCAGTTCATCGAGGCGGACGCCGACCAGTTCAGCTCGATCTGCATCATCGCGAACGAGCCGGGCGCCGGGACCGCCGAGGCGTACCGGTCGAAGGGGCGCGAGGAACGCCGCGACTCCGGGATCCCGGCACGCGTGCCGACGATGTTCCTCGAGGTGCTGCCCGCCGACTCGTCCGACTTCGAGGAGGACCTGGTCGTCGAGGGGCACGTCGTGCAGGGGCACCGGGTGCTGCGCGTCCGGTCGGGCAACGTGCCGAACACCATCGCGTCGACGCTGCTCGCCGTGCGGGACATCGCGGGCGTCGTGCCGAGCATCTACTTCGAGTGGAACGAGGGCAGCCCGATCCAGAACGCCCTGCGCTTCGTCTTCACCGGGGTCGGTGACGTCGCCCCGGTGACGCGCGAGGTCCTGCGCGAGGCGGAGCCGGACGTGCACCGGCGGCCGACGGTCCACGTGTCGTGACCGACCCGGCGGCGGTGGGGCGAGCCTCCCGTCCGGTGGGCGGTCCGCTGGCGGTCCTCGTCGCCGCCGCCGTCTGGGGGACCACGGGGACCGCGACCCACTTCGCGCCCGGCGTGCCGGCGGTCGTGTTCGGTGCGGTGACGTTCGGCCTCGGCGGGCTCGTGCTCGCCGCGACGACGGGTCGTTCCGCGGTGCGTGCCGTCGCCGGTCCCGGTTCCCGGCGGTGGGTGCTGCTCGGCGCGGTCTCGCTCGTCGTGTACGCGGTCGCGTTCTACGCGGCGCTCGCCGACGCGGGGGTCGCGCTCGGCACCACGGTGGCCATCGGGTCGTCGCCGCTCTTCGCCGGACTGGTCGAGTGGGTGGCGGACGCCAGGCGCGTGACCGGTCGCTGGGTCCTCGCCACCCTGGCGAGCGTGGTCGGCATGGTCGTCGTCACCCTCGCACGGTCCGAGGCGCCCGGCAGCGGGTCGCTGCCGCTCGGGCTGGGCAGTGCGCTCCTCGCCGGGCTGACGTACGCGACCTACTCGTGGGCGGTCGCGCGGGGGATGCACGCGGCGTCCGGGCCGCGCCCGGCGTCGTCGCTGCCGGGCACCGGGGCCGGCACCGCGCCCGAG
>NZ_RBLU01000069.1 GCF_003989515.1 Curtobacterium sp. HSID17257 | reverse complement strand
AAAAAAAAAAAACAAATATACATTAATCATCCCTCGTGCGTAGTACTCTAATAAAGACATCCTCCTAATTCTAAATCATAACCACAAACCTATGGTCCTTTACTATCTATACTCTTCCTGCCTCTCTACAATCTCTCCTCTCCATCTGCTCCATCTATAGCGTTGTCTACTCTTGTCCTCATCATCTCTCAACCTGTTTCGCACTCACTCGTTCGCATTCCGCTAGTACACTCTCTC
>NZ_RBLU01000068.1 GCF_003989515.1 Curtobacterium sp. HSID17257 | reverse complement strand
CGTCCTCGGCGGTGCTGTCGGCAGTCGGGCCGTCCGCGGACGGGCCGTCCGCAGCCGTGCCGTCAGCGGGGACGCCGTTCCGACGAGCCAGCAGCGCGCGGACGCCGACGACGCCGGCGAACCCGACGACGACGAGCGCGACGATCAGCAGCAGGATCGTGTGGTGTCGGTGATCGACCGGGGCGGCCGCCGCCTGGGTCGCCGACACCTCGTCGGAGGTCCCGGACGCGGCGTCCGCCGTCGCGGTCGCGGTCGGTGCTGCGGAGGACGCTGCAGCGGTCGGGGCCGGTGTCTCCGCAACGCCGGAGGTCGAGGGGTCGAGCGCTGCCGGGCCGCTCGACGCGAACCGGTACTCGCCGGAGATCGGGTGCCCGTCGACGGACACGCTCCGCCACCGCACCAGGTACGAACCCGTCTCGGAGACGTCGAGGTCCTTGCCGATGGTGTTGCCCTCGACGGTCACGTCACCGGACGTGTGCTCGGCGTCCTGCGCGTCGGTGACGCTGATCACGATGCCGGTCTGCAGGCCGCTGAGCGGCGGTTCGGACAGGGTCAGGGTGATGCGGTCCAGGTCTCCCACGACCGTCGCGTCGGCCGCCGGGTCGGACGAGACCAGCACGTCGTGGGCGGACGCCGGTCCGGCGACGAGCAGGACGGGCGCGAGCGCTCCGACGACGACGGTGGCGAGGAGGGCTCGGAGACGCACGGGTGCCTTTCGACGAGGGCGGACCCGGCTGGTACCGGACGCCCCGAGCGTACCCGGGGCCTCCGGTGCGGCGGCGGGAGGAGCGTGGCGACCCCGCCACGCGCCTCCCGCCCGTCCGTCGACCCGTCAGCGACCGGGCGCGCGCTCGATCTCGATGTCGCCCGCGACCGCCGTGAACCGGTACCGCTGCGCGGCACCCGGGTCGGTGCCGAGCTCGTTGTCCACCTCGCCGACGGTCGCCTCGGCGGTGATCGCGTACCGGCCGTCCGGCAGGCGGACCTCCTGGTCGCCGGAGGTGGTGTCGACCGAGATGCTCCGCGGTGCCGCACCGAGTGCGAGGTCCACGTCCCCCGAGGTCGCCTCGACGGTCAGGGTGTCCGCGCGACCGTCGAACGCGACGTCACCGGCGGTGCTCGTCAGGGCGACGTCGCCCCAGGTGCCGGCGAGCAGCACGTCGCCGACGGTGGCGCCGACCTCGATCGGGACGTCTGCTGCGTCCGACGGCACCCGCACCGTCAGGCCTGCGCCCTGACGGACCCCGACGGACAGGTCGACGATGCTCCACGCCGGGCCGGCGATCGTGAGGTCGAGCACCCCGTCGCGGACCGCGTGCCGCTCACGGAGTCGGGTGTCCCCGGCGACGAAGACGATCTCCGTGCGGTCCACGTCGGCCCGCTCGACGCGGACGTCGGTCGAACCGGTGTCGATCCGGATGCGGTCGAAGGACTCGTCGACGGCACTCGTCCGGGAGTGGTCCTGGCGGTCGGCAGCGGCGACGGACTGCACGACGACGAGGGCGAGCAGCGCGACGAGCAGCACGGAGCCGACCACGAGCAGGACGGTCCGCAGGGTGCGGGGACGCCGGGGAGCCGGCGGGGGCGTGGTGCTGGTGGGCGGGGCGGTCGTCGTCACGGGGAACTCGTTCCTTCGGGTGGTGGTGCGGGATGGGGTGGCGGGGCGGGTGCGCGGTCAGCGTCCGCGGCCGGCGGCCTCGGACAGGTAGCGCAGGACGGCGAGCACGCGGCGGTTGCCGGTGCCCTCCGCCGGGACGCCGAGCTTGGTGAACACGGCGGACACGTGCTTCTCGACCGAGCTCTCGGTGATGTGCAGCTCGGCACCGACCGCACTGTTCGACCGTCCCTCGGCCATGAGCTGCAGGACCTGGAGCTCCCGAGGGGACAGCATGTCGATGCCGTCCGTGCGGCGGGAGCGGGCGAGGATCTGCGCGACCACCTCGGGGTCGAACACGGTGCCGCCCGAGCCGACCCGGGCGACGTCACCGAGGAACTCGTCGACCTCGACCACGCGGTCCTTGAGCAGGTACCCGAGTCCGGCGGTGTCGCTCGTGATGAGGTCGGCGGCGTAGCGCTCCTCGACGTACTGGGAGAGCACGAGCACCGCGACCCCGGGGTGCTGCGCCCGGATGAGGACGGCGGCCCGGACCCCCTCGTCGGTGAAGGTCGGGGGCATCCGGACGTCGACGATGGCCAGGTCGGGACGGTCGGCGGCGACGGCGTCGAGCAGGGCCGGAGCGGTGTCGACGGCGGCCGTCACCTGGTGTCCGGCGTCGGTGAGCAGGCGGACGAGTCCGGCACGGAGGAGGACGGCGTCCTCGGCGATCACGATGCGCACGGGACCTCCACGGTCACTCGGGTCGGGCCGCCGACGGGGCTCTCGGTCAGCAGGGTGCCACCGGCGGCACGGACGCGGTCCCGCATCCCGCTGAGGCCTCCGCCGGGGTGTCCGTCGGTGCCGGCGCCGCCGACGCCGTCGTCCCACACCACGGTGCGGATGCCGCCGGGCACCTGGTCGACGGTGACCGAACACCGCGTGGCGCCGGAGTGCTTCGCGACGTTCGTGAGCGCCTCGGCGACGGCGAAGTACAGGACCGCCTCGACCTCGGGCCGCGGGCGGGTGGTGAGCGCCACGTCGACGGCCGTGGGGACGGCGTTGCGCGCGGCGACGGCGGACAGTGCGGCGTCGAGCCCGCGGTCGGTGAGGATCGCCGGGTGGATCCCCCGGGCGAGCTGCCGGAGCTCGGTGATCGAGTCCTTCGCGTCGCGGTGCGCCTGGTCGAGGAGCTCCCGGGTGGCCGCGGGGTCGCTGTCGAACCGCGACCGCGCCATGCCGAGGGTCATCGCGAGCGCCACCAGCCGCGGCTGCACGCCGTCGTGCAGGTCGCGCTCGATGCGGAGCCGTTCGGTCGTCGCGGCGTCGACCGCTCCCTGCCGGGCGTCCGTGAGGCGGTCGATGCGGTCCTGCAGCGCCGCGGTCCGGCTCGAACCGAGGAGCAGCGGCGCCAGCGCCCGGTCGAGGCTGCCGGCGCCCCACACGTACAGCACGGTCACCACGAGGAGCACCACGCCGGCGAGGACACTGCCGGCCGTGCCGTTCGGCAGCAGGCCCAGCAGCGGACCGGTCCGGGGCGACGTCAGGACGAACGGCGCGAGCGTCACGAGCCCGAGGAAGCCCCAGCCGAGCACGGTGGACACCAGGTGGTGCGCCAGGACCCGCCAGGTCACCGGGTCGGCGAGGTCGACGAACGCCTGCACCACGGGGCGCCAGGGTCCGGTGACGCGGGTCGCCCTGCGGACCGGACGGGGGATCTCGACGTCGTGGAGGGCCGCTGCGCGGCGGCGCTCGACCTCGGCGACCCACCGAGTCGTCAGGGTGGTGGCCACCAGGAGCAGCACCCCCAGACCGGCCGCGGGGATGCTGCCGATCGAGGTGGCGAGGAGCGTGACGACGAGGATGAACCAGACGAACCCGAGGAACGCGTCGAGGAGGAGGTCCACTGCGGAGCTCCAGAGGGCGGTCGCTTTCTGCACGGCTTCACAGTAGGGGCGGACGCGAGCACCCCTCGACGGTGGTGGCCGCACGATCGGGTGGGGGTTTCCCCCACCCGCTCACGGACGGACGGGAGGCCCGTGGCGGACACCGCCACGGGCCTCCCGTCCGGCTCGTGGCCGCGTCAGCGACCGGCCGCGGCGTGGTTCGCGACCTGGGTCGCGGTCAGTTCCGTCGAGTACACCGCGGCGTAGCGCATCTGGCCGGTGAAGAAGAAGTTGCCCGGGGCACCCGGCCACCCGCTGATGGTGTCGTAGCCGATGCGGAAGTACCCGGTGTAGTTCTCGGGTGCCTTGAACGCGGAGTTCGACGCGACGAGCGTGCCGTCGAGGTACAGGCGCATGCCGTTCGTCGGCGACATGGTCGACACGACGTGGTGCCACGCGCCGTCGGTCACGGCCTTCGGCGAGGTGATCACCTGCGTCGCGCCGTTGTACGCGCCGAACACGAGCTGCCCGGCGGTGTTGACGTAGATCTGCCGGTCGTGCTGCCCCGAGGTGGTGACCTGGTTGCTGCCGAAGCCGATGAGCAGCCCGCCGGCGACGGTCGTGCGGAACCAGACCTCCTCGCTGAAGGTCGTCGGGTTCGCGTACGAGCGCGGCGTCGAGACGAAGCTCGTCGACCCGTTGAGCGTGTAGGCGGTGCCGCCGTCGCGGGTGCAGGCCCCGGGGTTCGCGGTCGTGGCCATGGAGCCCTGGTACGTGCCCGCGGCGTTCTTGCCGGAGGAGTCGGCGGCGGTCCGCGACCCGGCGGCCTCGTCGAGGTCGTACGCGAACAGCGCACCGGACGCGTCGGCCAGCGCTGCGGCGCCGCAGGTGAAGTACGGCGCGGTGGCCGCGGAGTTGGTCGAGTTCGTCACCGTCGCGCTGTACGCGGAGCGGGTCGGGGCGAACTGGTTCAGCAGCACGACCACGGCGAGGGCGACGACGAGCAGGACGGCGACGACCCGGCCGTCGCGCAGGGAGCGCAGGGGGCGGCCGGTCACGATGCACGCACCGGTTCGACACGACCGACGGCCAGGCAGAGCACGAGCGGCACGAGGCACACCAGGACGAGCGCGGCCCAGCCCATCGGGTCGAGGTCGATGTTCGAGGTCAACTGGTAGTGCCCGTTCTTCGTGAGTTCCTCGATCACGACGCGTCCGACCTGGCCGTCCACCAGGTGGACCGAGTTGCCGCCGTGGGCGTCGACGCGGACGGGGAAGATGCCGGAGGAGACGATCGTCGCCTCGACGCCGTGCGGGCTCGAGGTGTTCGTGATGGTCGTGACGTTGACGAACGGCTTCAGGACGAACGCCGCGTACGAGGTCGTGAGGGCGCCGCCGGCGATGCGGAGGCAGGTGCGCGTCACGCGGTCCGTGAAGGCGCTCGTGAGGGTCCAGATCAGCAGGGTGCCGACGAGCAGGATCGGGGCGGCCCGGAACAGCCAGCCGAGGTGGGGGACGAGGAGCACCGGCGCACCGATGACGTCGTGCTGCGTGAGCGTCCACGGGTCGGTGGCGCCGTTGATGTCGCCGCGGGTGTGCAGGCCCTCGGCGTCGATGCCGATGATGCGGTGCGTGTAGACGACACCGGGGTTCGCGTCGGTCGCGAAGGAGACGACGTCACCGACCGCGAGCGTGTCCACGTCAACGGGCAGGTCGAGCACGAGCGTGCCGACCGGGGCGGCCTCGCCCATCGAGGGCGTCTCGACGACGAACCAGCGACCGCCCGCGGACAGGAACAGGACGGCGGCGGTGAGCAGGACGGCGGCGACGACCGCGACGGTCCAGGCGAGGACGGTCTCGGAACGGGAGACGGCCCGTCCGCGCAGGACCGGCCGGTCGAGCGTGCCGCTGAGCGGGATCGCTGCGGTCTGGCTCATCTGCTGCTCCGGTGGGGTCGGCCGCCCCGGCAGGCGGGGACGGCGGGTGGTGCGGGTGGGGGACTGCGTGGGAGGGGGTGGCGGCGCTCGGACGCGGGGGACGTCCGAGCGCCGCCGGGGTGGGCGCGTCCGACCGGACGGGGGGACGACGGTCGGACTGCGCCGGGGATGACGTCACCCGGCCGGAAGGGGGGAGGCCGGTCGGGGGGCGTCGGTCTGGGGGTCGGTCCGGGGAGGCGGGTGCGGGAGCGGGGAGGTGCCGGCGGGGCGGGATCAGGTCGTCACGCCGGCGCGCTCCCTGCGGGTCAGGCGGTGAACGTCCAGGTCATCGGGACGGACGCTGCGAGGCCCTGGTACGTGTTGCCGGCCGACGGGTCGAGGGTCACGGCGAAGTTGAACGGGACGGTCGCGCCGGCGGCGGGTGCCTGGGGCATCGTGAAGGACGAGGCCGGCGCACCCTTGAAGCTCGCCAGGGTGCCGGTGAAGACGGTGGTCGAACCCGAGGTGATGACGAGGTTCATCTTCGCGCACAGGTCGGTGGCGGTGCCGTTCTGGGTGCCGTTGGCCGACTGCGTGCAGGTCGCACCGGGGGTGAGCGTGAAGGTCGCGGCGTTCGCGGTGCCGGTGTTCTTGATCGAGATCGCGGTGTTCACGGTGTTGCCCGGCGTCATCGTCGTGCTGCCACCGAACTTGTTGATCGTCGAGCAGGTCGCCGCGTTCGTCGAGACCGAGCCGCCGTCGGTGCTGAGGCAGGTGACGGTCGCGCCCGCGTTCTGCTCCTGCATGACCAGGGTGCCGGTGGCGGCGGTGTTGCTCGAGTTGGTGATGCTCGCCGCGAACCCGGAGAGGGTGCCCGTGAGGGAGAGCGAGAGCAGGACGGCCGCGAAGATGCCGGCCAGGAGCGCCACGGGGGCGAAACGGATCCGCTTCAGCGCGGAGGTGCGGAGCTTGGTGGACACGGTGGACCTCTTCGTTCGGTGGTGGTGGTTCGGGCTTGTCGGAGGATCGGGAGCAAGTGGTTCGGGCTCACTTGCTTCAATCATCAAGATAGTCATTGATTCACCAAGTTGACCACTCTTATACTTACCCCAGAGCGGGGGACGCCCCGTGTCCCCCTCCGACGGAAGCAGGTCCCGTGGCCCCCACCAGCGACGACGACGCCGACCTCATGGCGGCCTTCGCCGCGGTCGTCCGCGCGAACACGAGCCTGGTCGGGCAGTTGAGCGCGCGAGCCGGCATCCACGAGAACGCCCTGCGCGCGCTCGTGCTCGTCAGCGACACGGGCTACTCCACCCCCACCGAGGTCGCGGGGTACCTCGGCCTGACCTCGGGCGCGGTGACGAACATGATCGACCGCATGACGGCCGCCGGCCTGCTCGAGCGTGCGCCCAACCCCGCCGACCGCCGCGGGTCGCTGCTGCGCCTGCTCCCGGCCGGCGACGCCGTGGTCGAGGACTACCGCGCCCGCTACGGGGCGATGCTGCGCGCCGTCGACGGCGCGCACGGCGGCGAGCTGCACGAGGTGCTCAACTCCCTGGCGACCAGCCTGTACGAGCAGGCGGCCGACGCGGTCGGCGACCGCGGGGACTGAGCCGGGAACACGGCGGACGGGAGGCGCGTGGCGGGCCCGCCACGCGCCTCCCGTCCGCATGCCCCAGACTGGGACGATGCCCCAGCTCCCCGTCGTCTTCGAGGTCGGCTCGATCATCGCGCTCGTCGCGATCCTGCTCGTCGACCTGCTCATCGTCGCCCGACGGCCGCACGTGCCGAGCCTGCGGGAGTCCGGAGCCTGGGTCGGCGTCTACGTCGGGCTGGCGCTCGTCTTCGCCGTCCTCATGCTCGTCTTCGCGGGTGGGGACGCCGCGGGGCAGTTCGTCGCCGGCTGGCTGACCGAGTACAGCCTGAGCATCGACAACCTGTTCGTGTTCGTCATCATCATGGCGCGCTTCAGCGTGCCGAAGGCGATCCAGCAGGAGGTGCTGATGCTCGGCATCATCATCGCCCTGGTGCTGCGCGGGGTGTTCATCCTGGTCGGCGCGCAGCTGATCGAGGACTTCACCTGGATCTTCTACCTGTTCGGGGCATGGCTGATCTGGACCGCGATCCAGCAGCTCCGCGAGGACGACGACGAGGAACAGCAGGACAGCGCCCTCGTGCGCCTGCTCCGCCGGCGGGTCCGGATCACGGACGAGTTCGACGGCATGAAGTTCCGCGTGTCCCAGGGCGGGGCGAAGCACTTCACCCCGCTGCTCATCGTGCTCATCGCGATCGGCACGACGGACCTGCTGTTCGCGCTCGACTCGATCCCCGCGATCTTCGGCATCACCGAGAGCGCCTTCATCGTCTTCACCGCGAACGTCTTCGCCCTGATGGGCCTGCGGCAGCTGTACTTCCTGCTCGGTGGGCTGCTCGAGCGCCTGGTCTACCTGAAGTACGGGATCGCGCTCATCCTGGCGTTCATCGGCGTGAAGCTCGTGCTGCACGCCCTGCACGAGAACGAGCTGCCGTTCCTCAACGGCGGCGAGGGCTTCTCGTGGGCGCCGGAGATCCCGACGTGGGTGTCCCTCGTGGTGATCCTCGTGGCGATGGCGGGCGCGACGGGTGCGAGCCTGGTGCGGATGCGGCGGGACGCGGTGGTCAGCGGGCGTTGACCGTCCGGGCCGCGAGGTCCGACCCGAGCATCATCTCCATCGCGTCGCCGACGAGCCGGTCGCCGTCAGCGCGCGCGAGCCGATGGGCAGCGACGAGGGCGGCGATGCCCTGCATCGACGCGGCGAACAGCATCTTGAACGTGTCGCGGGCGCCCTCGTCCGTCCCCACGACCCGCGGACCCATCGCACTGTCGAGCGTGTCGAAGAGGTCCCGGGCCGCATCCGACACCGCGTCGGGGCGGCTGGCTGCGCCGGTCTGGAACATGAGGTCCATGAGCGCGGCGTCGTCGATGGCGAAGTCCACGTAGGCGTGCGCGACGCGGAGGAACCGCTCCCGGACGTCGTGGCGTCCGTCGACGGCCCGCCGGACCTCGCTGGTCAGGCGGCGGAAGCCGGCCTCGGCGAGGGCGTCGAGCAGTGCCTGCCGGTCGGCGAAGTGACTCCGCGGTGCGGCGTGACTCACGCCCACCCGGCGTGCGAGTTCCCGGAGGGACAGCGCATCGACGCCGGACTCGCGCACGACGGACATCGCTTCGTCGAGCAGCGCGGCGCGCAGGTTCCCGTGGTGGAAGGGTCGGTCGCTCACCGGGTCATCCTACCCCCGATCTAGGCATTGACCAGATTCTTGTCACTGCCTAGATTGGTCCCATGACCTCTTCCAGCACACTCCTGGTGCTCGGTGCGACCGGGCAGACCGGACGGCACTTCACCCGACTCGCCCTCGACGCCGGCCACCGTGTCCGCGCACTCGCCCGGGACCCCGCGAAGCTCCCCCTGCAGCACGACGCGCTCGAGGTCGTGCAGGGCTCGATCACGGCACCGCTCGACCTCGACGCCCTGCTCGACGGGGTGGACGCGGTCGTCCTGATGCTCGGCGACGTGGTGGCCCAGCGTGACCGCCTCGTGAACACCGCGTTCGTCCAGGAGCTCGTCCCCGCGATGCGCCGGAAGGGCGTGCGCCGCCTGCTGTACCAGGCGGGAGGGCTCAGTGCGGCGCCGGGGAAGCGGCTCATGCCCGTGCTGCGTCTCGTCCGTGCGACCATCGCCCGCTCCTACGACGGGCAGCACCGGGACAACGAGGCCGTGATGCGGTGGCTCGACACCGAGGCCCGCGACCTGGCCTGGGTGGTGCACCGCGCGGGCATCGGTTCGGACGGCCCGTCGAAGGGCGAGCTGCGGCGGTCCCGGACGTGGATCAGCATCGCGACCTTCGTCGACTGTGCGGCGTACTCGCTCCGCCTGCTCTTCGACGACGACGCGGTGCACACGTGCGACGGGAGCGCCTACCGCCGGGGGCGGTGACCGCGGGCTCAGGCCGGACGGACGGGGAGCGGGTGTGGTGGTCACGGGGTGTCCTTCGTTCGGGGTGCTGAGCGGGTGGCCTCGGGCGGGCCCCCGGCCCAGGTGTGCTGGACCCGGTCCATCCAGGTGACGACCACGGTGTGCGGGGTGGTGAGTGCGGCGATGAGCACCAGGTAGACGCCGAGGTCGGCTCGACGGACCACGACGGCGAGCGCCACGAGCATCGCCACCGCGATCGCGGTGATCGGCCACGCCTGGCGGGCGAAGCGGAGGAACGGCGCGAGCAGCCGCCCTCGGTGCAGCTGCCCCGCACTGGTCGGCTCGGTCAGCTCGAGTCGCAGGATGTGCCGGACCGCGTGCCACAGCGTGAAGTACAGGCCGACCGCGAGCACCGGCGGCACGACCGCGAAGAACGCCACGAGCACGCCGTCCTCCGAGACCTGCCGCCACCGCGGTCCGTCGGAGCGGGCGACGACCACGACGTGCAGCACGACGAGTGCGACGACCAGGACGGCCCCGGCGAGCCGGACCGCCCCTGGCACGACGAGCACGGCGCCGTCGAGGCTCCCGTCGACCACCGCCGCCGACTCGAGGACCACGTGCACCGCAGCGCCCGGTTGCGCGACGAACGGGACGAGCATCGGCAGTGCCCCGCGCACCGCCACGGTCAGGGTGGACCCGAGCGCACCGGGCACGCCGTCGCCGAGCAGCCGGTCGACGAACAGGTCGCCCTGCCCCCAGTGGAACCAGGTGATCCCGACGAAGACCGCGAACCCGAGCAGCGGGGCGGTGGTCCAGAGCGCCACGGTCGCCGCGCCGACGACGACATACAGCGCCACGACCGTGACGACCGACCGCGCGGTGCTCGTCCCCGGACGCAGGCGTGCGGGCACGAGGTGGTCGAGAGCGCCGTGGGGGAGCCCGAAGACCAGCACGCTCACCGCGAAGGGCACGAGCTGCACCGCCAGGGGGACGGCGACGCCGGCGAGCGTGGTGACGGCGCCGGCGAGTGCGACGAGCGCCAGCACCGCGGTGACCGGCGCGAGCACGCGGTCGGCGACCCAGGTGCGGAGCGCGGGCGGCGCAGCGAACCCGCGGTCGGGCAGGACACGGGCCGGCACCGCGGTCACGATCGGCTCCGGGTGCGGACGACCGTGTCACGGACGGTCCGGACCAGTGCCGCCAGGAACGGGCGCTTCTGCAGCGCGAGGACGATGCGCAGCTCGTCGATCGGGCCGGACCGCTCCGACAGGAACCGGACGACGAGGGGACCGGGCAGCGCGAAGAGTCGACGGAACGCCTCCGCGGCCTGCTCCGGCCGGTCCCGCAGGAACCGCAGGAACACCGCGTCGAGGAAGCGCGTCCGCCAGCCGTCGACGAACGGCGGCACCGCGGTGCCGGCGGCGAGGTGCTGCGCGACGACGGCGCTGTGCCGGTTGCTCCGGGCGAAGCCGTAGCCGCTGCTCGGTCGGGTCGTCCCCACGACGGCCGCCGCCGCAGACCACCGCACGTCGGGTTGCGCCGGTGCGTCGGTCATCGGGATGCACCCGCGCTCCTCGTCGACCACACGCCACTCGTCCGGACCGAGCCCCCACCGTCGCCCGACGTACCCGGCGACGTGGGCCTCGTGGTCGAACGGATCGGCGGCGTCCTGGGTGAACAGGGTGCTCTCGACCAGTGCTTCGGTGGGGGAGACCGGCAGGACGTAGACGAACCGCACGGGCCCGGCGGAGTCCTGCCCGGTGAAGTCCATGAGCGTCACGGTCGACGTGTCGAACACGGGTCGGTCGGCGGTGACCCACTGCCCGACGAACCGCTGGTGCAGGAGCACGCGGCCTGCTCCGACGTGGTCCGGGCACCGGGGCCCACGGGCATCGAGCACCTGACGCGCGCGGACCGTCCCGAGCCGGGAGGTCACCACGCACCCGTCGTCGGTACGGACGATCGCGGACACCGCGGCACCGTCGACGATGTGGACCGTCCCACCGGTGTCGCGTCGTCCGGCCGAGATGCGTCGGTCGGCAGCGCTCCGACGGTCGGCGGCCCGCACGAGCACGTACGGGTGCGCGGGGTCGCTCCCGGTGCTCGTTCCCCGGTCGGTACGGACGTCCCAGCGGTCCCAGCTCGCCGACCGCGCCTCCGCCAGGGGATCGCTGCCGTCGTCCCAGGCGCACCACGACCGCGGGTCGGGCGTCGAGCGCCCCTCGAGCACGAGGACGGACGGAGTCCGCGCAGCGTCGACGCCGGCATCGACGTCGGCCGCGGCTTCGGCCTCGGCGAGCCGCACTGCCGCGGCCAGACCGGAGCACCCTGCCCCGACGATCGCGACGTCGACGGTGCCCGGCAGGACCGCGCGGACGGGGCCGGGGGCCGGAGCGACGTCCGCTCCGACCCCCGAGCTGGTCGCGACCGACAGGTCAGCGACGACCACGCTGCGCACCGGGAGCGGTGGCCGCGTGCTGCGAGTGGTGCGCAGTGGCGGACTCCGGGAGCGTGCCGTCGGACAGCTTCTCGGACGAGACCCACAGCGCCTCGGGCAGGGTGTCGACGCCGGCGCGGACGTCCTCGGCGGACCGGAACTTGGCGACCTTGTGGATCATCGCGCCGAAGCCGACCTTCGCGACGATGTCGGCGGCCGACAGGACGACCTGCATCCAGGTGAACACCGCGCCGCCGTGGCCCCAGCCCTGCAGCCCGAAGACGATCGGGTACGCCATCCACGTGACGATGAGCAGGATCCCCGCGTTGCGGAGCGTCGCCGCCGCCTCGGAGCCCTTCAGGTCACGGCCGCCCTTGACGACCACGTAGATGACGAGGAGGTACAGGACCACCATGAAGACGCCGGAGATGACGCCCCAGGTCCAGAGGGCCGGGATGCTCGTGCCGGAGTCGATCACGACGCCGCCGATGAACCCGGTGCTGATCATCAGGAACGCGGCGGCCACGCCGACCGCGCGCAGACGTCGGGCCGCGACGCCGGCCAGGGTGGCGACGGCCAGCAGCTCGATGACGAGCAGCGGCACGGTGACGGTCCAGTCGAAGTAGCGAGGCGCCCAGGACAGGATCGCGTTCGCGTTCGGGACCCACGAGTCACCCTTGCGGTCGTAGCCGAGCGCGAAGGACGCGACGAGCACGACGTACGACAGGAAGGCGACGCCGGTGATCGCCATCCCCGCGTAGACGCCGGTCCGGTAGCGACCGGTGACCTCGTTCGTCGACACGAGCGACTTCACGAAGAACGCGAGGAGCGCGAGGCCGGCGACGGAGAGTGCGTAGACGATGATCGAGTGCTCCGCGAGCGTCAGCGTCGCGTTCCACGGAGCGAGTGCATCCGACATGAGGGTCCTTCCGGGGGGTCGAGGGCCGGCGGAACAGCGCCGACCAGGAAAACTTGCTCCTGGGCAACCGTCGCGGTTCTCAGGCCCGGCTGCAGACGGGGTACATCGCCGTCCGTAGCGTGGTGATCCCGACGGAACACGCGTCGACCAGCACCCGTCTCACCCCCAGGGGTGGTCCTGAGAGGATCCAGATGCCCGACCGCATCCGTGTCGCGCTCGTCAACGACTACGAGCTGGTCCTGCGCGGACTCGCCGACCTGCTCGCACCGTTCTCGGACCGCCTCCAGGTCGTGCAGCTCGATGCCCGCCACCGGGTGACCACCGACGTCGACGTCGCGCTCTACGACACGTTCGCCCAGCCCGAGCCCGACGACGAGGACGTCACCCGGCTTGCGCGGAACCCCCGGATCCGCACCGTCGCCGTCTTCACCTGGAAGATGGACCAGGACCTCATCGACGCCGCCGTGGCCCGCGGAGCGACCGGGTACTTCGCGAAGAGCTCCACCGCCGACGCACTCGCCGAGGGCCTGCTGCGGGTCGCTGCCGGTGAGCGGGTCCTCGACGCACCACGGCGCCGGGTCCCGAGCGGCCCCGGGGTCGACTGGCCGGGCCGCGAGCACGGCATCTCGGACCGGCAGTCCGAGATCCTCGCCCTGATCACGCAGGGCAAGCGCAACGAGGAGATCGCCGTCCTCACGCACCTCAGTCCGAACACGGTGAAGACCCACATCCGGACGCTCTACAGCAAGATCGGCGCGCGGACGCGGGTCGACGCGGTGCTGTGGGGGACCGACCACGGGTTCCGGCCGGACCACCGCAGCGTCGACCGGGCCACGTCGCCGTAGGCTGTCCGCGTGAGCGACGACGATGAGCAGCAGTCACGAACGGAGTCGTCCGTCGTGGACGCGTCGGTCGTCGGACTCGGCATCGTGCTCCGCTCCCTCGCACCGGCGCTCGAGCAGGTGACCCTGCAGCAGTACCGGATCCTCGTCCTCCTCGTCACCCGCGGACCGCTGCGTGCCGGCGACCTGGCCGACGAGCTCGGACTGCTCCCGTCCGGCATCACCCGGATGGTCGACCGGCTGGTCCGGGACGGCTGGGTCACCCGGAGGACCTCCGGTCGTGAGGTCCTGGTCACCGCCGGTGACGACACCGTCGCGCTCGTCGATCGCGTGCTCGCACGTCGCGCCGTCGAGTTCCGGGCGGCACTGCGCCGGATGACCCCGGACGAGCGGTCCGCCGTGCGCACGGCGGCGGACGCGCTGGCGCGGACCGCGATCGCGGACCCGGTGCTCGACGCCCAGATCCTGCTCGCCACGGCCCCGCCCGAGCGCTGACCGCCCCGGGTCGTACCGTGGGGGCGTGACGATCACGCTGACCAGGACCGACCCGCAGGGCGCCGACCGGGAGGCCCTGGTCACCTTCCACACGTCGGCCCACTTCCCCTTCCACGTCCGTCCGCGGCCCACCCGCGCCGACCTGGACCGCGCGGTCGACGGTGGCGCGTTCCGCGACGACGAGCACGACTCGTGGTGGCTCGACGACGACCGGCTCGGTCGCGTCGGTCTGGTCGTGCTCGAGGACCTGCAGGACCCCGCACCCCTGCTCGACCTGCGGCTCACCCCGGCGTTCCGCGGGCGAGGGCTCGGGGTGCCGGCCCTGCGCGCGGTCACCGACCACGTGTTCCGCACGATGCCCGACGTCACGCGCTTCGAGGGGCAGACGCGCGAGGACAACACCGCGATGCGCCGTGTGTTCCTGCGCACCGGGTGGGCGCAGGAGGCGTACTACCGGGAGTCGTGGCCGGTCGAGGGCGGGGATCCGCTGGCGTCGGTGGCCTACGGGGTGCTCCGCCGTGACTGGGAGACGGGCGGCGTGACGCCGGTCCCGTGGGGCGACGTCACGCTCGACGACTGAGCGGTCCGCTCAGGCGGGCTCGTCGACCAGGGCGGTGAACCGACTGCCGATGCCGTACACGAGGTGCCGCGTGGTCCCGCTCGCGGGCGGCGGCACCTCGTCGTGGTCGTCGCACACCAGCAGGGTCCACTCCGGCCACCACTTCTTCGGCCGCTCCTGCTCCGAGAAGCCGCAGACAGCACACTCCAGGTGCGCCCAGACCCTCTTGCTCCCCGTGCGGTTGCCCCGGGACTGCACGAGCCATGCGGGCGGATCCTGCTCGATGCGCTCGAGCTCGGCCTCGCTGATGTGGGAGGGGATGCCGTGGCGAGCGGCCATCTCGAGGGGGATGTCGAGCCGGATGGCGGCGTCACGGCGGGAGAGCATCCGTCCAGCGTAGGTCGTGCCGGCCGGGAGGCTCCTCCCGCGACCCCGCCACGTCCTCCCGGACACGGCGGGGCCGTCAGCGATCGGCGCCGGTGCCGCGATCACTCCGCCCGGTCGGGCTCCGGCCTGCTGAACAGGTTGACGACGTTGCCGTCGGGGTCGCGCACCAGGGCGGAGCGGTTGCCCCACGGCATCGTGGTCGGTCCGAGGACGACGTCCTCGCCGGTGAGGCCGAGCTCCGCGAACGCGCCGTCGACGTCGTCGACCGCGAACTCGACGAACACGGACCGGTTCGTGGCGGGCGTCAGGGCGCCGCCGAGCATCGCGACGGTGGCGGTGCCGGCGATCGCGAGGGTCGCCCCGGGGCCGGTGAACTGGGCGAAGACGGGCGCGGGACGCTCGGCGCGCTGCCCGGTGACCCGCTCGTAGAAGGCGACGAGGCCGTCGAGGTCGTCGGTGACGATGCGGATGGATGCGAACGACAAGGGATTCCTCCGGTGGTGCTGGTGCGGGTGCGGTCGGGCCCAGCTTCACGGGTGGTCGCGACACCGTCCTGTCGGTGTTCGCGGAGATCCGTCCCCGTGCCGCTCGCGGTCAGTCGGCGACGACGGGACGCAGTCGCCCGTACTGGATGCCGAGGTCCTCGGTCCGGAGGACGCGCCTCGGCGGTCGTTCGTCGGTGACCTCGATCGACGCCATCCGGTCGCCGCGGAACGCCCGGACACCGTCGCGCAGCCGGCACCAGGCGACCAGGTACCACTGCCCGTCCTTCTCGATCGACCCCAGCGGTTCGACGTCGCGAGTCGACTCCGTGCCGTCCGCAGCCCGGTACCGCAGCCGCACCACGCGGTCCGAACGCAGGGCGTCGGCGAAGGCGACCGGCGTGACGGGGTCCTCGTCGGCCTCCAGGAAGTGCACCCGGGACGCAACGGCACCCGCGCGTGCCGCGTCGCGGTTCGGCATGACGGCGAGGACCTTGCGTGCCGCGGTGCCGGCGGCCTGCCGGAACGGGCTGGTGCCGAGGGCGCCGAGACCGATCAGCACCGCGAGGGCCTCGTCCGGCGTGAAGCCGGCGGGGCCGAGCGTCGCCGATGCGTCGATCACGTACCCACCCGTGCGCCCGGGCTCGGCCCAGATCGGCATGCCCGACTGCTGCAGCGCCGCGAGGTCCCGCTCCACGGTCCGCACGGACACCTCGAACCGTTCCGCGAGGCGACGTGCGCTGCGTGGCCGCGGTGCGGCGGCCCGCAGCTCCTCGACGATGCCGTAGAGGCGATCGGTGCGGTTCACGGACCCATCATCCGGCACGGCGGTGCCGCTCGCCGACGACGAGTCCGGCTGCCGTGCGGGTGATGGCGCTTCCGGTGGCGGACGGGAGGTGCCAAGCTCTGGCGTGTGCTCTCGCCGCAGTCGTTGACCGAGGACGACCGTCGTCTCGTCGCGAGGTGGGCGGCGGACAGTGCCGAGCGGGTGCTCGCCGTCTTCGAAGCCGAAGCACCCGACGATGCCCGGCCGCGGGAGGGCATCGCCCGGGCCCGGTGCTTCGCGCGCGGCGAGGTCGACGCCGCGAGCCAGATCCGGTTGCGGTTCGTCGCGGGTCGCGGAGCGCGCTCGGCCTCGTCGGCCA
>NZ_RBLU01000067.1 GCF_003989515.1 Curtobacterium sp. HSID17257 | reverse complement strand
GCATTAAAAAAAAAAAAAAAGAATTACAATGTAATTGTGCTGCGTCTAGTTGACAAAACAGTACACCCCCACTCTTCTCTTGCTCCCAGACACTCCAGAGACTTCTCATACGTTCGACTCTGCGACGTCCACCATCTGTCGCACAGATCGTCGTATTCCATCGTCGTATAGTTCTCATGTGCCCTGTTACGCATCTCTGCTTCACTTCTGTCTGCGGTTTGCCTCGTCCTCCACTCGA
>NZ_RBLU01000066.1 GCF_003989515.1 Curtobacterium sp. HSID17257 | reverse complement strand
CCTCCGGGACCAGCTGACCGCCCGGGCGCTCCGGATCGTGGCGCACCGCACGCCCCGGAGCGCCGTCGGCCCGCTCGGTCCGGCGGTCGAGGTCCTGCCGGACGGCGTCCGCGTCGGCGACGAGGTCGTCCCCCACGCCGAGCTGCTCGCCGAGGGGCCGCTCGTCGCCCACGGCAGCCACGACGGCACCCCTCGGTCGCTCGCGTTCACGGTGCACGGGGCCCGGGTCGCGGTGCACCGGCCGACCGGCGAGGTCCGGGTGCTCCACAGCGTGCAGGCCGTCGACGCCGGCACCGTCCTCAACCCCGAGCAGCTGCGCGGGCAGGTCGAGGGCGGCGCCGCGCAGGCGATCGGGTCGACGCTGTACGAGGAGGTCGTGCTCGACGACACCGGCCGCGTGACCACCGACGCCTTCCGGTCGTACCGGGTGCCGAAGATCTCCGACGTGCCCCGCACCGAGGTCCGCTTCGCCGTCACGCACGACCCGCTCGGGCCGCTCGGCGCGAAGTCGATGAGCGAGGCCCCGTACAACCCCGTCGCGCCCGCCGTGGCGAACGCCGTCCGGGACGCGATCGGCGTCCGGCCGTACCGGCTGCCGATGACCCGCGACCGCGTCTGGGCGCTGCTGCAGGGCGCCGCGACCGACGCCGGAGGTGCGTGATGTTCGAACTGGCACCGCGCCTCCTGGCCGTCCTCGACACCGGCGCACCGGTCGTCGTCGCGACGGCGGTCTCGATGACGGGCAGCGCACCGAGCGGGGTCGGGACCTCGATGGCCGTGCTGCCGGGCGGACAGGTCGTCGGCACGATCTCGGGCGGCTGCGTCGAGGGCTCGCTGTTCCTCACCGCCGAGCGGGTGGCCGAGACCGGCGAGCCGGTGCTCGAGCGGTTCGGCTTCGACGACGACCCGGACGACCCCGACGCCGTGTGGGCGCCGGCGCTCCGGTGCGGCGGTCGCGTCGAGGTGCTCGTCCACCGGGTGACGGCGGACGACCTCCCGCTCGTGGGTGCCCTCCGTGACGCTGCGGCCGGCCTGCCGACGTCGCTCGCCCTGTCGCTGGAGCCGGGGACGCTGGGCGCCGTCGTCACCGCTCCGGGCGGCTGTCGCGACCGGGTCTTCGTCGAGCGCGGCGACCACCGTCCCCGCTGCATCGTCGTCGGTGCCGTCGAGACCGCCGTCGCGGTGACGAACGCCGCCGCCGTGCTCGGCTACGCGGTGACCGTGGTCGACCCCCGCCCGGTGTTCCTCACCGACGAGCGCTTCCCCGCTGCCGACCAGCGGATCGTGGGCTGGCCGACCAGGGTGCTCGAGGGCCTGCAGGTGGACGGGACGACCGCGGTGGTGGTGCTCGCGCACGACGACCGGTTCGACGCCGAGGTGATCGACCAGGCGCTCCGCCGCGGTGCCGGGTACGTCGGCGCGATGGGCTCCCGGTCGACCCACGAGCGACGAACGGAGGTCCTCCGCGCGATGGGCACGCCGGACCTCGACCGGCTCCGCTCCCCGATCGGGCTCGACATCGGTGCGCGGACCCCGGCCGAGGTGGCGCTGTCGATCGTGGCCGAGGTCGTCGCCGTGCGCCGCGGTGCTTCTGGAGGTGCGCTCACCGACGGATCCGGCCCGATCCACCGCGTCCCCGCGCGGGTCCCCTGACGCGAGGCATCGAGGGCATCGAGCGCGTCGTGTGTGTGCGCGTCGAACCACGCTCCCGACACGGAACCAGGGGCGGCGCCTGGTTCGACGTCGCATCAGGGGTTCGACGCGACCGGCCCGCGAGACGCCCCCACGCTCGCGGGACGCCGCCGGATGTGCCGGCGTCTCGGCGGAACCGAGGCGCTTCGGCACGACACCGGCGTGTCGGCACGACACCGGCGCCGCCGGCGCGTCCTCGCGCTCAGACGACGGACGGCGTCCGGGCGAGCCGCTCCCCGAGCCGGGCGGCGACCTCGCGCTCGTCGCCGGTGACGAGCCGGAAGTCACGGACGACCACGCGCCCACCGACCACCACGTGCCGCGGCCGTCGCCCCGGGGAGGCCCAGAGGAGTCCCGCGACCGGGTCCGCGACGCCGGCGTCGGCGACACCCGAGACGTCCCACACGCACAGGTCGCCTGCTGTCCCCTCGCCGAGGTGCCCGAGCTCCGGCCGGCCGAGACCCGCGGCCGACCCCTCCGTCATCATCCCGAGCACCTGACGCGCGGGCAGCTGCGGCCCGACGAGCGCGGACACCTGCATCGCCAGACGCCCGTCCGCCAGCAGGTGTCCGGCGTCGTTGCTGCCCCCACCGCTCGTGCCCAGACCGACCGGGATCCTGGCCGCCGCGAGCCTGCTCACCGGGGCGATCCCCCATCCCATCGGCACGTCGCACCCGGGTGCGTGCGTCGCAGTCACCCCCGCCGCTCCGAGCCGGGCGATCTCGTCGTCCGTCACGTCGCAGAGGTGCGCGATGGTGACGTCCGGCGCGAGCCAGCCCCACTCCTCGAGCAGGTCGAGCGGGCGTCGGCCGTACCGCTCGAGCGCGATGGCGGTGTCGACCTGCTCGTTCGCCTGGGTGCGACGACGGAGCCCGTGCCGCGCGGCGACCTCGCCGAGTGCCCGGAAGGTTGCCTCGCCGTCGGAGTGCACGCCGGCCGGCCCCACGGCGAGCTGGAGTCCGCCGTCCGGGTCGACCCCGCCCACCGCCCGTTCGTGCAGCAGTCCGGTGGCGATCGCGTCCGCCGACGCCGCGGCACGCTCCGGGTCGTCCCGCGCCGACCCGCGCACGAACACGAGCCGTCCACCGATTCCTCGCACGGCGTCGACGGTCGCCGCGGCGAGCGCCACGGTGTCGTCCGTCGTGGCGTCCGCGGGCCAGTTCAGGTGGTGGTCGGCGACGGTCGTGACGCCGGACAGGAGGCCCTCCGCCGCTCCGGCAGCCGCCGCCAGCCCGTAGAGCTCGGGATCGTGCCCCACCCGGCCGTACGCCGCCGCCATCGTCGGCAGCCAGTCGGCCATCGGCACGCCGCGGGTGCCGGGGAGGGTGCGGAAGGCGGTCTGCAGCAGGTGGTGGTGCGCGTTGACGAGGCCCGGCGTCACGACGCAGCCGGACGCGTC
Organism: Curtobacterium sp. HSID17257; assembly: GCF_003989515.1. Classification (GTDB taxonomy): domain Bacteria; phylum Actinomycetota; class Actinomycetes; order Actinomycetales; family Microbacteriaceae; genus Curtobacterium. The sequence goes on along the minus strand of NZ_RBLU01000066.1, from coordinate 13,793 downwards.
GAGCGTGGTGGCGAGGTCGCAGCCGTCGTCGAGGACGACGTCGCCCACCCGTTCGGTGCGGGGGTCGACGAGGACACGGCGGGCACCGGTGACGGTCAGCATGCGACGGATTCTGGCAGCCGCCTGTTTCCGGGGCGTGACGACGGCGCGCACGGCACACGGACCGCGTCCGTTCCGGTCGACCGCACCGCACGCTCCGGGAAACCCCGCGGTGACGCCCGCGAAACACGGGCACCCTAGGTTCGCCCCATGACGCAGACCCTGATCCGCGCCGGCTGGGTGCTCACCGCCGCACCGGACGACTCCTCGACGCCCGCGGCGATCCGCGACGGCGCCGTCCTGCTCGACGGGGAGCGCATCGCCGCCGTCGACACCTTCGCCGAGCTGTCCGCCGCACACCCCGACGCTCCGGTCCGCGGGGGTGCGTACGACATCGTCACGCCGGGCTTCGTGAACACGCACGGCCACTTCAGCGAAGGGCTCGTCACGGGCATCGGCTCGCAGTACACGCTGTGGGAGTGGCTCACCGCGCTGATCGGCCGCGTCAACCCCGTGATGACCCGCGAGAAGGCGTACGCCGGCACGGTGCTGCAGGGCATCCAGCTGCTGCGGAGCGGCGTCACGACCGCGAACGACATGTTCTGCGCGGACCCGATGCCCGACGAACCGGCCACACCCGGTGTAGTCCAGGCGCTCGAGGACCTCGGACTGCGCGGTGTCGTGTCCTTCGGGTCCGGCGACGTCGACCGTGACTTCGGCGCGTCGCCGATCCTCGAGGAGTTCGAGGCGCTCCGCGAGGCCGCCGACGCCAGCCGCTACAGCACGTTCCGGGTCGGCGTCTCGTCGATCGGCCGCTACACCGACGACACCTGGCAGGAGCACGTCGACTACGCGGTCGCCGGCGGCCACGGCGTGCACGTGCACTTCCACGAGGTGCGTGAGGAGGTCACGGCCGCGCGGCAGCGCACCGGGCGGACGGCGATCGGCCACGCCGAGGCGACGGGCATGTTCCAGGTCCCGGTGATCGCCGCGCACAGCGTCTGGGTCGATCGCGAGGACCGGGAGCGCTACGCCGCGAACGGCGTCGGGGTCGCCCACAACCCGGTCGCGAACGGCATCCTGGCGAGCGGCATCGCGCCGGTCGCCGAGCTCCGGGCGCTCGGTGTCCCGGTCGGCATCGGCGTCGACGGACCGGCGTCGAACGACTCGCAGGACTTCCTGCAGGCGATGAAGACCGCGGCCCTGCTCGCCCGTGTCCGTGACCTGCAGGCCACCGCCATGAGCGCCCGCGAAGCGTTCGAGATGGGCACGCTCGGCGGCGCCCGTGCTCTGCGGATGGAGCGGGAGATCGGGTCGCTCGAGCCGGGCAAGCGCGCGGACCTGGTGGTCTTCGACGGCGACTCCCCGACGCTGGCGAACGTGCACGACCCGTACCAGGCGGTCGTCTTCGTCGCGGGCAGCCGGGAGGTCCGCGACGTATGGGTCGACGGCGAGCGCAGCGTCGCCGACGGCGACGTCACGAAGGTCGACGTCCGCGAGGCGGTGGACCGCGCTCGCCCGCTCGCCCGGCAGCTGGTCGCCGAGGCGGGGCTGGAGCACCTGTCGGCGCTCACCGGAGGTGCGCTCGACGACACCGAGCGTCCCTAGCGGCGCCCACGGTCCGGGTCGGGGACGGACCGGACGGGAGGCGGTGCGCACGTCGTGTGCACCGCCTCCCGTCCGTGACAGCACCGGTCGACGGCCCGTCACAGTTCCAGCACCAGGCGCGGGCAGCCGCGCCGGGCGCGCGAGACGCACACCATCATCGACCGGTCGTCGGCCTGTTCCTCGGGGCTGAGCACGGTGTCCCGGTGCTCCACAGCTCCCTCGAGGACGGGTGTCTCGCAGGTGCCGCACGTGCCCTCGCGGCAGGAGGACAGGACGAAGGCGCCGGCTTCCTCGGCGACCTCGAGCAGCGTCCGGTCGGCCGGCACGGACACGGTGACGCCGGTGACGGCGAGCTCGACCTCGAACGGTTCCCCGGGGGCGTCGACGTCGGCGGCCGGTTCGAACCGCTCGACCCGGACGCTCCCCGCGGGCCAGTGCGCGGCGGCCGCCTCGACCGCGTCCATGAGTCCGCGCGGACCGCAGCAGTACACGACGGCGTCCCGCGGTTCGGCGAGGAGTCCGACGACGTGCAACCGCGGGTGCTCGTCCGCTGCGGCGACAGCGACCCGCTCGGGGTGCGCCGCGACGAGCTCGTCGACGAAGGCCATCCGGCTCCGGCTGCGGCCGGCGTAGTGGAGCTCCCAGGGCGTGCCGGCGCGCTCAGCGGCGTCGATCATCGCCACGAGCGGCGTGATCCCGATGCCGCCGGCGACGAACACCGCGGGCCTGGTCGGGTCGAAGCCGAAGTGGTTCCGCGGTCCGGCTACCACGACCTCGGCCCCCACGGTGAGTCCCTCGTGCACGGCGACCGATCCCCCGCGGCCCTCCGGCTCCCGGAGCACCGCGATGCGCCAGTGCCCCTCGGGCGTGGTCGTGACGAGCGAGTACTGGCGCTCCGTGCCCGAGACCACCTCGAGGTCGACGTGCGCCCCGGGCTCCCAGTCGGGCAGCGGTGCACCGTCGGCCGGTGCCAGGTCGAGCGCGACGACGTCGGTCGCGACCTCGCGGCGGGCGGCGACCCGCACACGGCGACGCTCCGGTGCGGCGGTCACGCGACGACTCCGGTGCTCGGGGCCGCGCCGGCGCGTGGGGTCTCCTTGACCACGATCATGTGGAACCGGCTGCCGTCGGCGCTGCACCAGCGGTGCCCGGTGCCGCCGCGGTAGTACGCCGAGTCGCCCGGGCCGAGCCGCAGGGGCTCCTGCCCGCGGAGGTCGAGCAGGACGTCACCCGCGAGCACGGTGAGGAACTCGTCCTCGCGGTGCTCGAACCAGTCGCCGAGGTCCGTGTTCTCACCAGTCCACTCGAGCGGCTCGAAGGCGTGCGGACCGGCGTGCACGAGGAGTCGGGCCTCGCCGCTCGAGAACGGCCCGCGCGCTCCCTCGCCCGCGCGGATGACCTCGGGGTCCCGCACGTCGTGGTCCGGTCGTTCCGGGGCGCCGGCGGCGAGGAGCTCGACCTGGGTGGTCCCGAGCGCGGCGGCGATCTTCTCGAGGGACACCATGCTCGCGCGGGAGTGTCCCCGTTCGACCTGGCTGAGGAACGGGTGCGAGAGCCCGGTCAGCTCGGCGACCTGCACGAGGGTGAGCCGTGCAGCGCGTCTGCGGGCGCGGATGTGCTCCCCGATCCGCTGGGTCTGGTCGTCGACGACGCGGTCGGTCTCGGTGGTGGTACCGGTGCTCACGCGCACTCCTCTCGGCCTGGTGGCGGCACTCCGGTGCGGTCGAGGGCGCGTCCGACGGGCCCCGGTCGGAACCGTCGTTCCGGCCGCCCGGTCCGACCGGGACGGGTGTCACACACGGCAACCGCCTCGAAACGAGAGGGAAACACTGCCGCCCTAGCATCGGAGATGTTGATGCGATCAACATTCTCACACACGATCGGGAGGCCCCGGATGGACCCCACAGCACCCCGCCAGGTCGGGCTCCTGCGGTCCGCACTGCTGCCGGACGGGCGCCTGGTCGACGTCGCGATCGACGACGAGACCGTGAGCCGGGTCGCCCCCGCCGGCTCCCTCACCGCCCCTGCCGGTCCCGTGCTCGACCTCGACGGACGCCTGCTGCTCACCGCCCCGGCCGAGCCGCACGCGCACCTCGACAAGGCGTTGAGCGCCGACGCGATCCGCCCGCCGCTCGGTGACCTCGGTGCTGCGATCGCCTCGTGGTCCGCGCACGCCACCACGATGACCGTCGAGGACGTCGCCGACCGGGCACGGACCGCCGCCCTGGCACTGCTCGCCGCCGGCACCACGTCCGTCCGCACCCACGTCGACGTGCTGAGCGGCCGCCGCACCGCCGCGGACGCACCCGCCTCCGTCGAGTCGGCCACCCGCGGCGCCCGCGCCCTCGTGCAGGTCCGCGACGAGCTCGCCGGCCTCATGGACATCGAGCTCGTCGCCCTCGCCGGGCCGCTCGCCCCCGACCACCACGTCGAGGCCGTCCTCGACTGCGGCGTCGACCTGGTCGGCGGAGCCCCACACCTCGCCGAGGACCCGCTCGCCGACGTCGACCGACTCCTCGCGATCGCCGAGCGGTACGGGGTCGGGGTGGACCTGCACACCGACGAGAGCCTCGACGGACCGGTCACCCTCGACCACTACGCCCGTGCCGTCCTGCGGATGACGCACGGCGAGCGCACCGGCCGGCAGTACTCCGCCGGGCACTGCGTCCGGCTCGGCACGCTCGGCCCGGAGCGCCTGGCCGAGGTCGTCGCCGACGTCGCCGCGGCCGACCTCGGCGTCATCGCGCTGCCGATCACCAACCTGTACCTGCAGGGGTGGCAGCACCCGGTGTCGACCCCGCGGGGACTCACCGCGATCCGCGCCCTGACCGAGGCCGGCGTGCGGGTCGCCGCGGGCGCGGACAACGTCCGCGACCCGTTCAACCCGGTCGGGCGGAGCGACGCCCTCGAGACGGCGAGCCTGCTCGTGTCGGCCGGCCACGTCACACCCGACCAGGCGTACGCGATGGTGAGCGACACCGCCCGGAGCGTGATGGGCCTCCCGACCGCCGGCCCCGTCCCCGGACGGCGGGCCGACCTGCTCGCGATCGCCGCGACGAGCGTCACCGACGCGGTGGCGAACGCTCCGGCCGACCGCATCGTCCTGTCCCGCGGGCGGCTCGTCGCACGCACCGAGGTCCGCACGACCGTCGCCCTCCCGGTGCCCGTCCGCGCGACCGCACCCGTCCCCGCCTGACCCACTCGCCCCACCACCGCGAACCCGTGACCCGAGAACCCGAGGTGCCCGTGACCACCACCGCCCCGCCGCCCGTCACCACGACGGACACGCTGCTCGACTTCCGGAACGTCGAGATGACCTTCCCGAACGGCACCATCGCCCTGCAGGGGGTCGACCTCACCGTCGACCGCGGGCAGTTCGTCTCCGTCGTCGGCCCCTCCGGCTGCGGCAAGTCGACCCTGCTGCGCATCGCCTCCGGCCTCGAGTCGGCGTCCGACGGGTCGGCAGACGTCGCCGCCGACCGCATCGGGTACGTGTTCCAGGACGCGACCCTGCTGCCGTGGCGCACCGTGCAGGGCAACGTCGAGCTGCTCGCCGAGCTCGGGCACGTGTCGAAGGCCGAACGAGCGGCGAAGGCTGCTCGCGCCATCGACCTGGTCGGGCTCGGCGGCTTCGAGACGAACCTGCCGAAGCAGCTCTCCGGCGGCATGCGGATGCGCGTCTCGCTCGCCCGCTCCCTGACGCTCGACCCCGAGCTGTTCCTGTTCGACGAGCCGTTCGGTGCCCTCGACGAGATCACCCGCGAGCGCCTCAACGACGAACTCCTGCGGCTCTTCGTCGAGCAGCAGTTCGCCGGGCTGTTCATCACCCACTCGGTGTCCGAGGCCGTGTACCTGTCCACCGAGGTCGTCGTCATGTCCGGTCGTCCGGGCAGCATCGTCGGCCGGTTCGAGGTGCCGTTCCCGATGCCGCGCGACCCCGACATCCGCTTCACCCCCGAGTTCGCCGAACTGGTCGGCGAGGTCTCGCACGCGCTCCGGGAAGGACACCGCTGATGGTCACCCTGCAGGAGGTCGCCGAGACCCGTGCCGTCCGAGCGGCAGCACGCCGCACCGCACCCCGCTCCCGTCGGAGCGTGTCGTGGTGGCAGCCCGTCGTCGTCCTCGTCGTGCTCGTCGGCATCTGGTACGCCGCGGCCGCCTACTACGACCACGTCCGTGGCCTCGCGTTCCTGGTGCCGTACCCGCACCTCGTCGCGAAGGCGATCGTCGCCCCGACGATGCCCGACGGCTCGCCCTCGACCTTCGGCACCGACCTGTGGTCAGCGCTCGGTCGCACCACCGTCGTGTCCCTCGTCGGCCTCGGGTTCGCGATCGTCATCGGTGTCGTCTGGGCGATGGCGATGGCGCAGGCGAAGTGGCTCGAGCGCTCGCTCTACCCGTACGCGGTGGTGCTGCAGTGCGTGCCGATCCTGGCGCTCGTGCCGCTCATCGGCGCCCTGTTCGGCTACGAGTTCGCCAGCCGGGTCATCGTCACCGTGATGATCGCCCTGTTCCCGATGGTGTCGAACACGCTCTTCGGCCTGCAGTCCGCCGACCGGGCACAGCGCGAGCTCTTCCGGCTGCAGCGGGCGAGCCGGTTCGCCCAGCTCGTCAAGCTGCAGTTCCCCGCGGCGCTGCCGTCGATCTTCGTCGGCCTGCGGACCTCGGCCGGCCTGAGCGTCATCGGCGCGATCGTCGGCGACCAGTTCTTCCAGCGCGGCAACCCCGGACTCGGCGTCCTCATCCAGGTGACCGCCTCGCGGCTGATGGGACCGGAGCTCTACGCGACGATCATCATCGCCTCGCTGTACGGCGTCGCCGTCTTCCTCGTGTTCGGACTCGTCGGCCGCCTCGCGGTCGGTCGCTGGCACGACTTCAGCTGATCCGCGTCGCGGCGGTCTCCCCCTGACCGCCGCGATGCGGGTCTCCCAGCTCTTCCTTCCTTCCTTCCCCTCACCCGACCCACAGCACCACGAGACCCGCACCACGAACGGAGCCTCCATGCGCACCACCACCCGATTCGGCGTCGCCACTGCAGCCCTCGCGGCGACCGCCCTCGCCCTGACCGGATGCGCCGCCGGCTCGTCCGCCGGCACCGCGGCGTCGAGCGCCAGCGCGAAGACCGCGACCGGTCCCGCGATCGACCTGTCGGGCGTCTGCCCCGCGACGGTCGTCGTCCAGACCGACTGGAACCCCGAGGGCGAGCACGGCCACCTGTACGAGATGCTCGGCCCGAACCCCTCGATCGACGCCTCGGGCAAGACCGTCACCGGTGACCTGTACGCCAACGGGAAGAGCACCGGCGTGCAGCTCGAGATCCGCGCCGGCGGCCCCGCGATCGGCTACACGAAGGTCGCATCGCAGATGTACCAGGACAAGGACATCACCCTCGGCTACATGTCCACCGACGAGCAGGTGCAGTTCTCCGGCAACCTGCCCACCACGGCCGTCTTCGCCGAGAACGACTCGTCCCCGATGTCGATCATGTGGGACCCGGGGACCTACCCCGAGGTCGACAGCATCGAGGACCTCGGCAAGGAGCTCGAGAAGAACGGCGGCGTCGTCCGCTACTTCAACGGTGCCGCGTACATGACGTACCTCGAGCAGTCAGGCATCCTGCCGAAGAAGGTGCTCGACGGCAGCTACGACGGCACCCCGTCGAAGTTCGTCTCCGCCGGCGGCAAGGACGCACAGCAGGGCTTCGCGACCGCCGAGCCGTACATCTACCAGAACCAGGTCGCCGCCTGGGGCAAGAAGGTCGCGTACAAGACCATCTCGAGCACCGGGTGGAACCCCTACCCCGAGGCAATGTCGGTCCGCACCGGCGACCTGTCGGAGCTCACGCCGTGCCTGAAGAAGCTCGTGCCCGTGATGCAGCAGGCCGACGTGGACTACCTGAAGGCACCGGAGGCCACGAACGACCTCATCACCCAGCTCGTGCAGCAGTACAACAACGGCTGGACGTACGACTCGAAGGTCGGGGCGTTCGCAGCGAAGCAGATGGTGGACCTCGGTCTCGCGAAGGACACCGACGGCTACATCGGCTCGATGGACGAGCAGCGCATGCAGGACTTCATCGACAAGGCGAAGCCCGTCTTCGCCGGCACCGGTGACGTGAAGAGCGACCTCGCACCGTCCGACCTGTACACGAACGAGTTCCTCGACAAGTCCATCGGCCTGGGCAACTGACACCGGGTCGGCCGCACGTCCGTCGTGTCGGCCGACCACCCACCGGACGGGAGGCGCGGCACACGTCGTGTGTCGTCCCTCCCGTCCGTCGTCTCCCGCACCACCCACCCCACAGGAGTGAGCATGACCACCGTCACCCCCGCCTCCACCACCGTCGTCTCCGCCGAGGCGCTCGCGGCGCTCCACGCCGACCTCGTCGACCTGCTCGGTGAGCGCGGCGTCAGCGCCGACGAGCGCACCCGAGCCCGCGCCTCCGTCGACGAGGCGACCATGAGCCCCGTCCTCAGCGCGCAGCTGCCGCTGGGACTCGCCGACCTCGTCGCGTACCCGGCGTCCGCGGAGCTCGTCGCCGCCACGCTGGCGGCGGCCGTCCGACACGGTGTCCCGGTCACCACCCGCGGCAAGGGCACCGGCAACTACGGCCAGGGCATCCCGCTGCACGGCGGACTCGTCCTCGACACCTCCCGGGCGCGGGCCGTCGTCGAGGTCGGCGACGGGTGGATCACCGCCGAGGCCGGCGCCTCGATGGTGGCCCTCGAGCAGGCCGCGGCTGCCGCCGGGCAACAGCTCTGGATGTACCCGTCGACCGCGCAGTCCACCATCGGCGGGTTCCTGTCCGGTGGCTCCGGCGGCACCGGCTCGATCGCGCACGGCTCGAACTGGCAGGGGTTCGTCACCGCGCTCGACGTCGCACTGCCCGGCTCGGACGAGCTGCTGCACGTCGAGGGTGACGAGGCGCAGCCGTTCGTGCACACCTACGGCACGGCGGGTGTGATCGCCCGGGCGACCGTCCGGCTCGAGCCGCTGCAGGAGTGGCGCGCAGTGTACGCCTCGTTCCCGACGTTCGAGGACGCGCTCGTCGCGGTGCGGACCCTGCGCGGGCTCGACCCGGTGCCGCGGCTCGTCAGCGCCGACCGGCCGGAGGTCGCGGCCACGCTGCCCTCGGACACGGCGATCCCGGACGACCGGGCGAGCCTGCGCGCGATCATCGACGACGTCGTGCTCGACGAGGCCCGCGCCCTGGTCGAGCAGGCCGGCGGCACCGTGTCCGACGTCCGTGAAGGCCTGCAGCAGACCACCAAGGTGTCGATGCTGTCGTACAACCACCCGATCTGGTGGCTCAAGCGGAACACCCCCGACACCGAGTACTTCCACGTCGAGGTCGGTGGCGAGGCGCTGATCGACCGGATCGCCGAGGTCGAGGCCGTGTACCCGGGCGGGATGCTGCACGTCGAGGCGGCACACGTCGGCCCGATCGGCATGCTCACCGCGCCGTACACCGGGGCCGAGGACGTCTACGCCGGGTACCCGGTGCTCCGTGACCTGGGCGTCCGGGTGCACAGTCCGCACCAGTACTACGTCGACCACGGGGTCGAGGAGCTCGTGGCCCTCAAGCGGCGTACCGACCCGGACGGGCTGCTCAACCCCGGGCACGTCATCGATCCGTCGCTCGTGGTGAGTGGTGGCTCGACCGCGTCCGCGCAGCCCGTCGTGCCGGGGTTCGGCAAGTGAGCGACGCGGTGCGCTCGCGTCGGCTGGCGGAGCTGTCGGGACCGGCGGTCGCCGCCGGCTTCGGACCGGACACGATCGTCGTGCAGCCGACCGGGGCCGTCGAGCACCACGGACCGCACCTGCCGCTCGTCACCGACTTCCTGCTCGCCGACCACATCGGTGGCGCGGCCGTCGAGCGTGCCGCTGCCGAGGGCCTCGACGTCTGGCAGTTGCCCACGCTGGCGTTCACGAAGTCCGACGAGCACAGCTGGGCACCGGGCACCGTGTGGCTCGACGAGTCGACGATGTTCGACACCGCGGTGCAGATCGGTCGGGCCGTCGCGCTGACGGGTGCCGGGTCGCTGGTCTTCGCGAACGGGCACGGCGGGAACGTCGCCCTGCTGCAGGTCGCGCTGCGCGAGATCCGGAAGCGGTACGGGCTGAAGACGTTCCTCATGCCGACCCTGGCGCGGATGCCCGGCCCCTCGGGCGAGGACGCCGACGAGCGCGGGCTCGGGATCCACGGCGGAGCGGCGGAGACGTCGATGATCCTGCACCTGCGTCCCGACCTGGTGGACATGTCGCTCGCGGAGCGGTGGGTACCGGACCACCTGGCGGAGTTCTCACGGATCCGGTTCAACGGCGGTCCGGTGTCCTTCGGGTGGCTGTCGAACGACTTCGGCACGCCGGGGGTCGTCGGGGATGCGAGCCGGGCGACCGCGGCCTACGGGCGGGCGCTGTGGGACCTGTCGCTCGACGAGGCCGTGGCGTCCCTGCACGAGATCGCCCGGTTCGACCCGGCGGTCGCGAAGCCGTCGGTCGGTGCCGCCGGCGCGGGCGCCGTGCGTGCCTCTGGTGCTGGTACTGCCGGTCCGCTCGCGCCGGACGTGGTGGCGGTGCCGTGACCGTGCTGCCGGGGCAGGCGGCGGCTGCGGCCGACGACGCTGCCGCTGCCCCGGCGGACCCGCTCGTCCTGGCGGCGTCGTGGCTGCCGTCCGCGGAGGACGTCCCCGGTCCGACGATGACCCTGTCCACGGTCGGCCTCGACGGCTACCCGTCCGCTCGGACCGTGCTGCTGTCACGCTTCGACGGGCACCGACTGCACTTCCACACCGACCGCCGGAGTCGCAAGGCCGCCGAGCTCGCCGCACTCCCCCGTGCCGCCGTCACCCTCGTCTGGCCCGAGGCCGCCCGGCAGCTCGTGGTCGTCGGGGACGTCGCACCCGTCACCGACGCCGAGGCCCGTGCCGCCTACGTCGCCCGGACCCGGTACCTGCAGGTGCTCGCGTGGGTGAACGACCACGAGGCCGCGGCCGACACCCCCGCGCGCCGACGGGAGCTCTGGGCGGCGTTCGAGCACGAGCGTGTCGGCGCGGACCTCGAGCCGCCGGCCACCTGGGCGGGCTACGCGGTCACGCCGGTTCGGATGCTCTTCTGGCGGGGCGCGACCGACGCCGCGAGCAACCGGCTCGCGTACGAGCGCCACGACGACGGCTCCTGGTCGCAGGAGTCGTGGCCGGGCTGATCAGCCAGCGGCACCCGGCATCACCGGATCAGGCTGAGCGGACGATCTCCACCTGACGGGCCGGCAGGGCGTTCTTCGATGCTGACGCCAAGCGCGCCGGCAACACCACACCAGCGGTCCGCGCCACGAGGTAGTCGACGAAGACACCGACGGAACTGTCGGCGCTCGGCTGATCATCCTCGCGGCGCATGTCATCGGCGCCTCGGACGTCAAGCGCGCCGTCGACATCCATGACAGACACTTGCCGGACCCCGTCGCGCGTCTTGACGAAGACGTTGGCGAACCCGCCCACTGCCTCGATGCGACGGAGGAGCACCGGAAGCCGTTCGTCCTCGAGTGCGACCACCACCGGCGATCGTCCCTCGACGTCGACGACCTCGAGTTCGATCTCCGCGAAGCGGCCGACCGCCAGAGAACGATCGACTTCCTGACGAAACGCGTCGAGTTCATGCATCGTGCTCGCGCCTGCCCTTCATGTCCCGGATTGTAACGGCGTACTCGAAGACGCGGTCCGACGCCTGCTCGAAGAACCTGTGGACGTCATCGACGCAGTGCAGCGGCGCGATCGACGAGACCGAGCCGTTCGTGTGGTGGAGGTGGACATGTCCGTGACAACAGTCCGCCCGGGCCCGTTCGACCCACTGCCCGTCGAGATCGACCGCGAGCACCAAGATCGCGAAGTCGACGAGCTTGCCGTTACACCGGAACAATCGATGGTCGATCCGGATCGTGTCAGCATCATCCACACTCTGGAACCAGGAACGCTCGGAGCAGTGGTCACGATCGGGCGGGCGGTACTGGCCGCGATCCTGGTGGTCGAGACCCGCCGACATCTCCTCGTGAGCGCGACGTTGGTCCCGTCGTGCTCGCTGCGTGCGCCGGATCATGCCGGAACGATAACGGCGGCTCGAGCAGACTGGCCAGGAGTCTGTATGCACGCACGGTGCTGCACGGCACGGCACGGCACAGCACGGCACAGCACGCGAATCGACGTCAGCGCAGCGTGATCTCCTGGATCGTCGCTGTCACCGTCGAGGGGTCGTCGGCCGAGGTCTGCACCGAGCACGACCACGCGACCCGCTCCGTCGCCGTCCCACGCTCCTCGCGCTGCACGGACGACTCGCCCGTCACGGAGGCCGACGCCGCCCCGCTCGGTCCGCCCGCACCCTGCTCGACGCCCGTCGAGCGGGTGTCGACGACCTTCCACGGGGTCATCCCGTACTCGTCCCGCCACCACGCGACGATCGTCGGCCCCACCTTCGTCTCGCACGCCGCCCGCGCGACCCCGTCGAACGCGGTCTGCTGCCGCGTGCACCCGGTGAGCGCGACGAGGACCACCACGACGGCCGTGGCCGCGACGGTCCGACTCCTCATGCCCTCATCGTGCCGGACGCCGCGCCGGCCGTACAGCCCGGGGACGACGGAGCGCGCGTCGCGGCCCGCGGCCCGCGGCCCGCGGCCCGCGGCCCGCGGCCCGCGGCGTCGAGCGTCGGGCGTCGAGCGTCGAGCGTCAGGCGTCAGGCGTCAGGCGTCAGGCGTCAGGCGTCAGGCGTCGAACCACGTTCCCGACGTCGAACCACGTTGGACACCTGGTTCGACGTCGGAACCGTGGTTCGACCCGCACACGGAGCCGCACGCCGACGCCCCGCCGAGCGACGACCCGCACGTCCCGCCCTACGCCCCGCCGAGCGCCCGCGTCGCGAGGTGCAGCGCGAGCCGGGTCTCCGGGTCGCCGAGGTCCACACCGAGCAACCGCTGCACCCGGTCGATCCGATCCGCCACGGTGTTCCGGTGCACCCCGAGCACCGCTGCCGTCTCCGCCACCGAGGACTCCGCGTCGAGGTACGCCGCCAGGGTCGAGCGCAGCGCACCGCCCCCGCGCTCCAGCGGCGCGAGGAGCTGCTCCGCCGCCGGCAGGAACGTGTCCGTCTGCGTCCACGCGAGCAGCAGTTGCGCGAGCCCGAGCCGGTCGACGTGCACGAAGAAGCCGGACTCCGGTCGCGCAGCAGCCAGGCGGACCGCGTCACCCGCCTCGCCGAGCGTCCGCACGAGTCCCGCCGGACCGGCGTGCACGCTGCCGACACCGACGTTCGTGTCGACCGCGGAGCGCAGGGCGTTCTGCGCCGCACGCACCGAGGCGGCGACCGCGGCGACCGCGGCACGGTCGGGTTCGTCGACGGTCGAGGACCAGAGCGCCCACCCGTCGGTCTGCTCCACCACCACGACGTCGAGCCCGTGCCCGTCGAAGGTCGTCTCGACCTCGCGCCGCAGCGCCACGGCGTCGACCAGTCCCCGTGCGACGAGCCGGACGCCGACGTGCCACGCGTCCAGCTCCCACCCCGCGGCGATGGTCCGCTGCACCAGGGGCGGCGCGGGCGCTCCGTCAGCGGCGCGGAGGTCGTCGAGCATCGCCATCCGGTACCGGGCGTCGCGCTCGTCGTCGAGCCGGGTGAGCACGAGCCGGTGCCCGGCCGCGACCGCCGCCACCCGGAGCGCCGTCGCGAGCACCGCCCGCTCGGCGCGCAGCGGCGTCGTGGTCCCGACCGCCAGCCAGGCCCGCGGCCCGATGCCGGTCGGCACGGGCACGGCCACGACAGTCTCCCGGTCGTCGCTCGCCCAGACCGGTTCGCTCGTCCCGACCGTGCGGGCGAGCAGCGCCGCGGTCGCCGGTGCGACGCCGGCACCACGAAGCGGGCGACCCGACGCGTCGAGGAACCGGACCGCGTGTCCGAGCTCGGTCTCGAGCCGCACGAAGAGCTCGTCGAGCGCGGGTCCGGCGTCGAGCCCGATGCGTGCCGCGGCGACGGCGGCACGAGCAGCGGGCGCGTCGCCCGACCCGATGAGCTCGTGGACCCGGACCGAGGCGGCCCACGGGTCCGGGGTCGCGACCACCGCGACGCCGAGCCGCTCGGCGAGCGCCGCGGTCCCGGCTCCCGGGAGG
>NZ_RBLU01000065.1 GCF_003989515.1 Curtobacterium sp. HSID17257 | reverse complement strand
CGCGCGCGGCCGGGTGGGCGGGGCCGCGGGCGCGGCGCTCCCCGCTGCGGAACGACAGATGCGATGTCGAGCGACAGCGGATCTGTCGTTCTGCGTCGTCGCGGCGACCGGATGACGGCCGGGAGGCGCGGGGCGGGCGGGCGCCGTGCCTCCCGTCCGGTGGTGGGACGCGTCAGGACGCGGGGGTCGCGAGACCAGGCGGGGTCGCGTCCGACCGGCGCGTCAGGACGCGGGGGTCGCGTGCACGAGGAACTCGACGGCGCCCGCGTCGTCGACCTGCACGAAGCCGAGGTCGGGGGCCTGCACCCCGAAGTCCGAGAAGGTGATCGGGACCGTACCGGACACCGCGACGCCGTCGCCGTCCAGCCCGACCTGCAGGTCGGCGCGGACCGCCTTCGTCACGCCGTGCAGGGTGAGCTCGCCGTCGGCCCGGACCTCGGTCGTGCCGGAGCCGCTCGGGACGGCGTCGGCGATCGGCTCGGTGAGCGTGAAGGTCGCCTGCGGGAAGGCCGAGACGTCGAGGGCGGAGTCGCGGAAGTACGAGTCGCGCTGCGCCGAGTCGGTGGCGATGTCGGCGACCTGCACCGTGATCGTCGCCTCGGTGATCGAGGTCCCCTCGACCCGGGCCGAACCGGTGACGCTGTCGGTCCGTCCGGTCACGGTGACGGCGGAGCCGTTGAGGACCTCGTGGACGCGGTAGCCGGCCTCGGAGTCCCCGCCCACGGTCCAGTCGCCGGACAGGTCGGCCGGGTCGAGCGTCGACGGAGCGCGGCTCGCGGCGACCGAGGGCGTCGCGGAGGCCTTCGCGTTCTCGTTCGAGGTGTACACGCTCGTACCGACGGCGACGCCGACGACGGCGAGCACCGCGACGAGCAGGACGATCCCCGCCCACACGAGGGGCTTGCGGGTGGCGGGGCGCTGGCGGGGGTCGGTGCTCACCCGGGAACGGTGACACGTCCTCCTCAGGGGAGCCTGTGGGTCGTGCCGCTACGCTCGCACGGTGCAGCAGCGGTTCCGGTGGGTCGAGGGCGTCTCGCTCGCCGTGGTGTTCGTGCTCGTGCACGCCGTGCTGTGGTGGCTCGCCACGACGGCGCCGAACCAGCCGCTGGGTGACGTCACCCTCGCCTACCGGCGGTGGATCGAGATCGGGCGGATCGACCACTCGTGGGTCGGGGTCGACACCGACTGGGTGTACCCGGTGTTCGCGCTCGTGCCGATGGCTGCGGCGGCGCTCGGCGGCACCGCAGCGATCGCGAGCGGCTGGCTCACCATCATGGTGCTGCTCGACGCCGTGTCGTGCGCCTTCCTGTGGCGCTTCCGTGCCTTCGGCGTGCGGGTCGTGTGGTGGTGGCTCGTGTTCCTGCTCGCGCTCGGACCGATCGCACTCGGACGGATCGACACCGTGGCCACCGCCCTGGCCCTCGTCGCAGTGGCCTTCGTCGTGACCCGTCCGGCGGTCGCGTCGGCGCTCTTCACCGCTGCGGCATGGACCAAGGTCTGGCCGGCTGCACTCGTCGGCGTCCTGGTGCTGCTCCGACGGGGACACCGGAGCGCCGTCGTGACCGGCGCACTCGTCGTGACCGGGCTGATCGTGCTCGTCGACGTGCTCTACGGGGGAGCGCCGCACCTGCTGTCCTTCGTCACGGAGCAGAGCGACCGGGCGCTGCAGGTCGAGGCGCCGCTCGCGACGCCCTTCATGTGGGCGGCCGCACTCGGGGTGCCCGGGGCGGCGGTGTACTACGACCGCGAGATCCTGACCTTCGAGGTGTCCGGAGCGGGCACCCACGCCGCAGCAGCCCTGTCGACGCCGCTGATGGCACTGCTCGTGATCGGCGGCCTGGTCCTCGCGGTGCTCGCGGTCCGCGGTGGCGCCCGTCGCACCGAGGTCGCGCCGGTCCTCGCGCTGCTGTTCGTCGCGGCGCTCATCGCCGTGAACAAGGTCGGGTCGCCGCAGTACGTCGGGTGGTACGCGGTGCCCGTGGTGTGGGGACTGGTCGCCGGGCACCCGAGTGCACGGCGCTTCCTGCCGGTGGCGATCGGGCTGCTGCCCCTGGCACTGCTGACGCAGGTGATCTACCCGGGGTTCTACAACCAGCTGCTCGCGGTGCGCCCGTGGATGGTGTCCGTGCTCACGGTGCGGAACGTGCTCGAGGTCGCCGTGCTGGTGTGGGCGGTGGTCGTGCTGGTGCGGCTGGCTCGGTGTCCGTCGGGGCGTCCACTGGGGCGTGCGTCGGGCTCGTCGGGCTCGTCGTCGACGCCGGCGTCCGAATCGTCGGTGCACGGGGGAGTCGACCGGGGCAGGATGGACGCATGATCGTCGCGTTCTCCGTCGCACCGTCCGGTGGTCCCTCGGCATCCTCGGACGGGTCCGTGCACGACGCGGTCGCCGCAGCGGTGCGGGTCGTCCGCGAGTCCGGGCTGCCGAACCGCACCTCGTCGATGTTCACGGAGGTCGAGGGGGAGTGGGACGAGGTGATGGACGTCGTCAAGCGCGCCACCGAGGCCGTCGGCGCCCACGGCACGCGGGTGTCCCTCGTCCTCAAGGCCGACATCCGCCCCGGGCACACGGGCGAGATCGACGGGAAGCTCGAGCGGCTCGAGGCGGCACTCGGCGAGTAGCCGGTCGTCGTCAGGGGTACATGCGGCCGTTGTTGCGGTCGCGCTGGGCCTGCCGCAGGGCCTCGGCGATCTCGGGGTCACTGCCCTCGTACTGCCGCGAGCGTGAGCCGAGGTCCGTCAGGTGGTGCATCCACAGCCACAGCCCCACCGCGACGAGCAGGACGACACCGGTCACGATCCACCACCCCATGTGCCGAGCGTACGCCCGCTGGGAGGCGCAGGACACGCCGCGCGCCTCCCGGTGTTGTCGGTGGTCGGGTGTCTCATGGTCCGCATCGAGCCGCACCGGCGGCTCGGGTCGACCCCGACGACGACGAGGAGCGCGTGATGATGCACGACGGCTGGTGCCCCGACTGCGACCTGCAGACGGTCGTCATCGACAGCGACGAGCAGGGCGGCAACGCCTGGGCGAGCTGCACCGAGTGCGGGTCGGGGTGGGCCCATCGTGACGAGCTGCCCGAGCCGGTCTCGACCGGGTCCGTGAGCCAGGAGCGCCGCGCGGCCTGAGGCCCGTCGAGCAGCGACGGTACCTGTCGCGCTGGCTCCTCCGGCGGGAGCCGCTCCCGCTCCACGGCGGCGTGTCCGGCTGATGTCGAATCGATTCGGCCCGTCGTCTTCCGTCGGCCGTTTGGAGCGGTCTACACTGCTGGAACGGGCCGCTGCAGGCGTGCTCGGACCGTTCGACGCCGAACACGGACCGACCCCGCTGCCGACTCCGCCGCCACAGGGGTGCCGCACCGCTGCCGTGGGCACACCGGGAGCAGCGGGACGTCGTGGGCACACACAGCGTGCGGCGTGGCGGTCCGGTCAGGTCCCGGCACGCATCCGGGTCCGGCCCCTCGTCCCACCTCCGTTCCTCCCGATCCAGACAGGTCGCATGACGCTCACCACGCCGACGCAGCGCGCGTTCGCCCTCATCGCCCTCGCCCTCGGTGGCTTCGCCATCGGGTCCACCGAGTTCGTCGCGATGGGGCTGCTGCCGAACATCGCCGAGGCCCTGCTGCCCGCGCAGTACGCCGCCGACCCCGCCGCCGGTGTCGCGCACGCCGGCTGGCTCGTCAGCGCGTACGCCCTGGGCGTCGTGGTCGGTGCGCCGACGATCGCGGCGATCTCGGCGACGTTCCCGCGCAAGGGCCTGATCCTCGTGCTGCTCGTCGGCTTCGTGGTAGCCACGGTGGCGAGCGCGGTGCTGCCGAACTTCGGCCTCGTGCTCGTCGCTCGCTTCGTCGCCGGTCTGCCCCACGGTGCCTACTTCGGCATCGCCTCCATCGTCGCCGGCGAGATCATGGGCCCGGGCAAGCGCGGCAAGGGCATCGCGATGGTGATGCTCGGCCTGTCGATCGCCAACGTGGTCGGTGTGCCCGCGATCACCTGGATCGGGCAGAACGCCGGTTGGCGCATCGCGTACGGCGTCGTCTCGTTGCTGTTCGCCCTGACCTTCCTCGCCGTCGCAGCGTTCGTCCCGCGCAGCGCCGCCGACGAGCACGCGACCATCGGCCGTGAGCTCCGGGCGTTCCGGTCGCCGCAGCTCTGGATCGTGATGGGCCTCGGGGCCGTGGGCTTCGGCGGGTTCTTCGCCGTCTACTCGTACATCTCGCCGCTCGTGCAGAACGTCACCGGGCTGCCCGAGTCCGCCGTGCCGCTCGTGCTCGTGGTCGTCGGTCTCGGCATGGTTGTCGGCGGGGTGCTCGGCGGTCACCTCGCCGACCACAGCGTCAAGCGCACGATCTACATCGGGATGCTCGCGCTCATCGGTGCCCTGCTCGTGACCGTCTTCACGGCGCAGTGGGTCTGGGGTGTGTTCCTCGGCGCGTTCCTGCTCGGGGCGACCTCCTCCGCGATCCCGCCGGCGGTCCAGTCGCGTCTCATGGACGTCGCCGGTGACGCCCGGACCATCGCGGCGGCGCTGAACCACTCCGCGTTCAACATCGGGAACGCGCTCGGCGCCGCGCTCGGCGGGGCGGTCATCGCTGCCGGCTTCGGGTTCCTCGCACCGGCGTGGCTCGGCATCGTGCTCGCGCTGCTCGGCCTGCTCGTGACGATGGTGAGCTACGGCGTCGAACGGCGGACGGACCGTCGTGCCTCCTTGCGCTCGTCGTCGCCGTCGACCGGACCGATCACTGCACCGGTGCCCACGGTCTGACCCCCAGCGGAGCCGGGCGTGGCACCGGTCGGCTCCACCGGGCTCGCTGACCGGTCACCGTCCGGACGTCGCGCTGCGACGCCGCCACCACCGTCGCAGTCGTGCGGCGTCCCCCCCACTGGAACACCAGGAAGGTCAGGACCGCGAGTCCGATCGCAGCGAAGATCGCCGGGCTGACCCAGGTCGAGTCGATGTCGTCTCCGTTCCACACGGTGCCCGGCTCGGCATCGAGCAGGTCAGCGTCGCGGTAGCCGGTCCGGACGTCCCCGACGGGAGCGTCCTTCGGGTCGGAGGATCCGTTGTCGTACTCGACGTCGCGAACCGGACGTGACCCGTCGTCCGGGGTCCACGTGCCATACCAGAGGCAGGTCTCCCCGCCGTACCGATTCGTCGAACAGTCGCGCTCGGTCAGGCGGAAGGTGCCCCAGTGCACCGGCTGGTCCCGTCCGGCGTAGCGTGTCGCTGCGGCGCCGGCCGTCCCGATCACGAGCGCGAGCACGACGGCGTACGCCGCCAGCGCCAGGACGGTGAGCACGAGCGGACGTCGATCCGGGGAGCGTCCTGCGTGTCGTCCGACCCCGCGTGCGCGACGGGCTGCTGAGCGAGGGCGGGTCAGGTCGGACACCTGGACATCTTGCCGTGCCGACGCCGGTCCGCGCGCCGACGCTCCGCTGCGCCTCGGCGCCGGTGAGCTCCGCGGAAGCGACAGAAGGCCGCGAACGTTCCGTGTGAGCCTGTCGCTTCCGCGGAAGAGTCGCGGCCACCGGCGGGCACACGCGACCACACGACGGACGGGAGGCCCGTGGCGGCTTCGCCACGGGCCTCCCGTCCGTCGTGTGGGTGCCGACTAGAGCCCGACCGGGCTGCCGTCCTGCACGATGATGCCGTCGGTGATCGCGCGCTTCCGCAGCGCGACCTTCGTGCCGACGTCGAAGCCGGCGACGCGGTACTTCTCGCGGATGCGCTTGAGGTAGCTCTTCGCGGTCTCCTCCGAGATGCCGAGCTGGTAGGCAACGCTCTTGACGGGCTCGCCGCCGCCGTACAGCGCCATCACGCGCCGCTCCTGCGCGCTGAGCTTCGGCACACCACCGACGTCGCCGCTGTTGATCGCCAGGTCGAGCTCGGCGGAGACGTACTGCTCGCCGCGCTGCGCCGCACGGATCGCCTCGACGATCATGTCGGCGTCCTCGCTCTTGACGAGGTAGCCGAGGGCGCCGGACGCCAGGGCCTCACGGACGACGTTCGGCTCCGAGTACGTGCTCATCACGACGGTCTTCACGCCGGCGGTCTTGAGCGTCGAGATCTTGAGCGACACCGGGATGGAGTCCTTGAGGTCCAGGTCGAGCAGCACCACGTCGACCGGGAACGCCGGGCTCGTGAGGAGCTCCGGCCAGGTGGTGACGGCGGCGACGAGCGTGATGTCGTCGGCGGCGCTGCGGATCCACTCCGTGAGCGCGCCGAGCAGCATGCGGTGGTCGTCGACCAGTGCGAGTCGGATCGGTTCCTCTGGAGTCGCCATCAGGCGTCCTTTCTCGAAGGCAGTGCACGCCGATCCTAGGTGTCGGGACCGTCCGGGCTGGGGAGGTGTGCCGGGTGTCCGGCAGTTCGGACCCGTCTACATCGACGGGTGTCGGTCGACGACGCAGTGCGACACGACGCGGAGTGTCCCCTCGCGGAACGACTCCGTGTACGGGCCGATGCGCTGCAGCGCGCTCCACGCGGTCGGGCCGAGGCGGCGGCGGGGGATCCCGCGGGTCTCGAACACGATCGGCACGTCCATGCGCTCGTCGGAGACGGGGTGGCCGTCGGAGCCGATCGGACCGAGCGTCACGGAGACGACGGGGACACCGGGCTGCGCCGGACGCCCGTCGCCCACCATCTGCCACAGGGCCTGCAGCAGGCCGTCCCGCTGGGCGGGACCCAGGTGGCCGGCGAGGGACTGCGGGTCGGCCACGCTGACCGAGCGGCCGAGGTGGTCGGACTCCGTGATCGCGTGGTAGAGCCACGTCTCGCGGCGCCCCTCGATGAGGTGCAGCCGGAGCTCGGTCGCCAGCGACGCGGCGACCGATGCCGAGGCATCCGAGAGCGGCAGCGGGTCCGAGCCGTTCGCGACGGCGTCGAGGAGCTTCTCGGCAGCCAGGTCGAGCCGGGCGAGTTCGTCGGACGCCAGCATGCCGACCGCGAACTGCGGCGCCTGGACGTTGCTCTGCACGAGTACCCGGTCGAGCTCGCGCTGCACGAGCTGCCGGAAACGGTGGACCACGAACAGGGCGACCGACGGCGGAACGACCACCAGCGCGAGCAGCGAGACGATGCTCGGCAAGCTCGTCGGGGTGATCGGCGTGGACACGGCCGCCATCACGGCGAAGCCGGTGCCGAGCACCGCGATGGCGGCGGCGACCTCGCGGGCGGGGCGGAGCGTCGCGACCGGGAGCAGGGCGTACGCCGCGGCCACCGAGGCGCTGGCGGTGTGCGCGATGTCGTGCTCGGGGAAGATGCCGATGAAGTCGAGGGTCACGACGCACGCGAGCACGGTGCAGATGAGCGCGAACGCGGTCCCGGTGAGTCGTTCGCCGTAGGTCATCAGGCTGAGGCCGACGCCGATCGCGGCGACCAGGTACAACGCCCATGCGGCCGTGGGCAACCAGGGCTCCGAGTAGCCCGGCAGCCGGACCAGGAAGAAGACGATGCCGACGACGGCCTCGATGGCGGTGAGCACCGCGGCGCCGAGGCCGAGGTACCCGGCACCGAGCGATGCGCCTGGCTTGGCCGCCTGGCGGAGCGACCGGGCGCCGGTCGAGGTGGACGGGAGCCCGCGGGCCTGCCGCCGTTCGCTGCCCCGGTAGCGCTCGCGCGCCTCACGGCGGGTGCGGGGTGCCGGCTGCACCGTCTCTCCGGGCAACCCGCGGCTGATGGTGTCCTCGGGGATGCGGGTCATCGCGGGGCCTCCAAGACGACGGTCGTGCCCGAGCCCGGGGCGGAGAACAGCTTGGCGTCGCCGCCGACCTCGCGGAGCCGGTTCACGACGCTCTCCTTGAAGCCGAGGCGTTCGGCGCTCACCGCGTCGAGGTCGAAGCCGACACCGGAGTCGGTGACCATGGCGCGCACGGTCTCCTGGTCGTGGACGATCGTGACGTGGGCCTCGCCGACCCCCGCGTGGCGGCGGACGTTCTCGAGGCACTCGCCGAGGGCCAGCAGGAACGCGTCGAGGACGTGCGAGGGGAGCAGGACCTGCCCGGTGCCGTGCCAGCTGACCTCGAGCCCCATCCGACCGAAGCGCTGCTTGACCGACTCGAGGGTCTGGCCGAGCGGCGATTCCTCTTCGCGGGTGAGCGAGTAGTCGCCGGACTGCTGCGGCTGCGGGGTGGCCCCGAGACGGAGGTGGCGGAGGAGCCTGGCGTCCTCGGCGGCCTGCTCGCGCATGGCCTGCTCGGACACCCCGACGCCGGAGTGGGCCAGGAGCGTGAGGGTCGCGAGCACGGTGTCGTGCAGCAGTCGGGCACCCTGACGGCGCTGTGCCTCGGTCTCGCTGGCCTGCCGCTCCGCGCGGTGTGCCGTGCCGATGCTCTGGATGCGCCGGGCGACGCGGGGGATGCTCCGGGCGATCCACACCGACACCACGGCGACGAGCACCCAGCCGAGCACCACACCGGTCGTCGGACCGGAGAGCGGGCCGCCGGAGGCCCAGATGACGGCACCGACGGCCGCGACCCCGGCGACGATCGTCATCGCGAGCCCGACCGGGGCGCCCCGCTGGGCCATCAGCGGTGCGGACAACGATCCGGCGGCCAGTGGCACCACGGCGCTGGCGACCACGGACCGCACGTCGGGATCGGCGCCGAAGAGCAGCAGCGCGAGCGCGCCGAGGCCCGACGCGAGTGCGAGCGCGGTCCACCACACCGAGCCGTTCGTGCCGAAGACGAGCAGCGCGGCGATGAGCACGGCGATGCACGCGAGCGCGCCGAGCAGGGGGACGAGCGGTACCGCGAACGAGGACACGATGCCCACGACGGAGACCAGCGCGCAGGTGACGCCGACGACACGGGTCGTCGACCGCAGCAAGCGGTCGCGTTCCTGTGCGATGAAGTCCATCGGTGTCCTGGTGGTGACGTCGGTTCGGTCGGGTCCGGTGGTTCGCCGGACCCCGCGGGCGGGGTACCCGTCGCCATCATTCCACGCGGCCCACCCGTTGTGGGGTGTTCGGCACGCGGACGTGGACAGATCGGTCCGTGGGCGCGCCGGGCGCGCCGCGCACGTGCCGCGGTGACGGCGACGGGCCGTTCAGTCGAGCAGCCGTCGCAGGTGCGCCCCGACGGCCTCGTGCTCGATGAGGAAGCCGTCGTGGCCGAACTCGCTGTCGAGCACCGCCGCTCGGTCCCCGTCGAGCGTGTCGGGGATCCCCGCCGCGATCCGGTGCTGGTCCTCGAGCGGGAACAGCCGGTCGCTCGACACCCCGACGACGAGCGTCCGGGCGGTCACCGACGCGAGCGCTGCGGACACCCCGCCGCGCCCGGCCCCGACGTCGTGCGAGTCCATCGCCTGCGTCAGCGCGACGTACGAGGAGGCGTCGAACCGTCGCGTGAACCGGTTGCCGTGGAAGTCGAGGTAGCTCTCCACCGAGAATCGTCCGTCGTCGCCGAGCGGGGAGACGTCGCTCTGCCACGACCGCGCGAACCGCCCGTTCAGCTCGTCCGGCGCCCGGTAGGTCATCAGCGCCATCCGCCGCGCGAGCGACAGGCCGCGGTGCGGCCCCTCGCCGGCCTCGGCCTCGTAGTAGTCGCCGCCGGCGTAGCCGGGGTCGGTCTGGATCGCGGCGCGCTGCAGCGAGTTCGCCGCGATCTGGTCGGCCGTCGTCTGCGCGGTCGACGCCAGGACGGCGAGCCGCTCGACCCGGGACGGGTGCGTGACCGCGAACTCGAGGGCGTGCATGCCGCCCATCGATCCGCCGACGACGGCCGCGAAGACGTCGATGCCGAGCGCGTCGGCGAGCTGCACCTGCACGGCGACCTGGTCCCGCACGGTCACGAACGGGAAGCGCGAGCCCCACTCGACGCCGTCCGGGGCGACCGACGAGGGGCCGGTCGTGCCCTGGCACCCGCCGAGCATGTTCGGCGCGACGACGAACCACCGGTCGGTGTCGATCGCCAGGCCCGGTCCGACGACGTCACCCCACCAGCCCGCCGTCCGGTGGCCGGGCCCGGCGGGACCGGTGACGTGCGAGTCCCCGGTCATCGCGTGCAGGAGCAGCACGGCGTTGTCGCGCGCCCCGTTCAACTCGCCCCAGGTCTCGTAGGCCACGCGCACCGACGGGATCCGTCCGCCGCGGACCCACTGCTCGCCGAGTGCGGCGAACTGCCGGGAGCCGGGGTGGTCACCCGGACGCCAGGCACCGGTCACGGGCGGCTTGCCGAGCGTCCCCAGTTCGGTGCCGGGCACGAGGGTGGACGGGACCGAGTCCTCGGGGATCGTCTGCCAGTCCATCGGGTCCAGTCTGCCGGGAGGCGCGCCCCGCCCGCGCCGTGTTACGTCACCTCGGGCGCGTGGCGGGGTTCCGTCCCGGGCCGCGCTAGGCGCGCTGGCCCTCCTGCGAGACCGCCCGGGCCGCCGCGAGCCCCGCCTCGAGGTCCGCACGCAGGTCCTCGACGTTCTCGATGCCGACCGAGAGCCGCACGAGGCCCGGGGTGACCCCGGTCGTCAGCTGCTGCTCGGGCGTGAGCTGCGAGTGCGTGGTCGACGCCGGGTGGATCACGAGCGAGCGCACGTCGCCGATGTTCGCCAGGTGCGAGAACAACCGCAGCTCGTCGACGAACGCCTTGCCGGCCGGCACCCCGCCCTTCAGCTCGAACGACAGCACGGCTCCGACCCCGCGCGGCGCGTACTTGTTCGCCGCCGCGTACCAGGGCGACGTCGGCAGCCCGGCGTACGACACGGTCGCCACCTCCGGGTGCCGGTCGAGCCACTCGGCGATCTCCTGGGCGTTCGACACGTGCCGCTCCATGCGCAGCGACAGCGTCTCGATGCCCTGGAGCAGCGCGAACGCCGTGTCCGCCGAGTTCGACGCGCCGAGGTCGCGCAGGAGCTGCACGCGGGCCTTCACGACGTAGGCGAGCTCGTTGCCGACGGCCTGCGCGAACACCGCGCCGTGGTACGACGGGTCGGGGGAGTTGAACTCCGGGAAGCGCTCGGCGTGCTCCGACCAGGCGAACCGGCCGCCGTCGACGATCACGCCGCCGATGACGGTGCCGTGGCCGCCGAGGAACTTCGTCGCGGAGTGCACCACGACGTCGGCGCCGTGCTCGAACGGGCGGATCAGGAACGGCGTCGCGATCGTGTTGTCGACGATGAGCGGCAGGCCGGACTCGTGCGCGACGCTGCTGACGCCCGCGATGTCGAGCACGTTGATCCGCGGGTTGCCGATCGTCTCGGCGAAGAAGAGCTTCGTGTTCGGGCGGACGGCGCGGCGCCACTCCTCGAGGTCGTCCTGGTCCTCGACGAACGTGGTCTCGATGCCGAGCTTCGCCAGCGTGTACTTGAACAGGTTGTACGTGCCGCCGTAGATCGACGACGACGAGACGATGTGGTCGCCGGCACCGGCGATGTTGAGCACCGCGTAGGTCTCGGCCGCCTGACCGCTCGACACCAGCAGCGCACCCGTGCCGCCCTCGAGCGCCGCGATGCGCTGTTCGACGACGTCGTTCGTCGGGTTCATGATCCGCGAGTAGATGTTGCCCGGCCGCGCCAGCGCGAAGAGGTCACGGGCGTGGTCCGAGTCCTCGAACACGTACGACGTCGTCTTGTAGATCGGCGTGGCGCGTGCCCCGGTGGTCGGGTCCGGCTGCGCGCCGGCGTGCACCTGCGTGGTCTCGAACCGCCAGGCGGCTGCGTCGTTCGTGCTCATCGGGGCTCCTGTCGGGTCCGGTCCGTCAACTGGTCGCTGCGCTCCGGCCGGGAGGCCCTGGGCGTCGTCGCGACGACGGTCACGCTACGCAGGTGGCGGGCCGGGCACCAGCGGCGTCGCCTCGCGACGTAACGCGCCGGCGACTGGCAGGATCGGACCGGACGAGAGGGGAGAGTCATGCGCGCTCAGGACGTGGCGGAGAAGCGGTTCCAGCCGACGAAGTTCCGCAGGGGGTACTCGCAGGACGACGTCGACGACCTGCTGGACCGGGTGCAGGCGACGCTCGCCGCCGCGGAACGGGGCGACCGTCCGGTGACCGGGGACCGGACGGTCACACCGGAGGACGTGGTCGCCGTCCGCTTCCGCGCGACGAAGTGGCAGGAGGGCTACGACCAGGACGAGGTGGACGACTTCCTCGACGAGGTCGTGGTCGCGCTCCGGGCACTCGGCCGCTGAGCCGTCAGCGCTCGACGGGCTCCCGGCGGAACAACCAGTCGACCTTCGGCTCGAGCAGCCACCGCATGCCGCGCCGCACGAACGGCTGCGCGAGGAACAGGCTCACCGCGCAGGCCACGACGACCATGAGCAGCACGTACGGCCACGCCGAGTGCTCCCCGGCCAGGATGCCGGACTCGCGGATCGGGTAGAGCACGAACGTGTGGAGCAGGTAGACGTACATCGTCGCGGCACCGAACCGGGTGATCCACACCGTCCGGCGGGGCACGAGCAGCAGGAACGACGCCGTCAGCACGGTGGCGAGCAGCACCAGGCCGAGCCGGACCCCGCCGGCCCACCAGGCGTCCTCGCCGAGTCCCGAGTACGAGTCGTCGTAGAAGAACCAGTGGTGCAGGTCGAAGCCCTTGAACTGCGGGATGAACAGCACGCACGCGGCCGCCCACGCCGCGAAGACGACGACGGCGGCCGTGCGGAGACGGACCACCACGCGGCGGGGTGCCTCGTACCAGCGGTCGAACACGCCCCACCGCTTGACCTGCCACCCGAGCAGGAAGAACGGCAGCAGGCTGATCGCCCGGCCGAGGGAGAACGTCGAGTCGACGTTGTCGAGGTACCCGACGCCGATGCTGAGCACCACGGCCCAGACGAGCGACCACCGCAGGATCGCCAGGTACGGCAGGATCAGCCGGAAGATCCCCAGGGCCAGCAGGAACCACAGCGTCCAGGTCGGCTTCGTCGGGTTGAACTCCTTACCGCCCTCGACGACCGCCTGCACCACCGTCCAGATCGTCTGCATGACGATGTACGGCACCACGATGTCCGTGAAGGTCCGCCGCATCCGCTCGGCCGTCGGCGTGGCAGCGGACGAGAAGTACCCGCTGATGACGCCGAACGCCGGCATGTGGAACGCGTAGATGAACGTGTAGAGCGCCAGGGCGTGCTCGCTGCCGGCCGTCTGCCGCTGGATCGCGTGCCCGATCACGACGAGCGTGACGGCGACGAACCGGGCCGTGTCCCACATCGGGATCCGTCGCGGCGACCGGCCCGGCTCGAGCGGCGTCGCCGGGGCCGAGGGCGCGGGGGGAGCGGCGTCCGTCGTCATGACCGGTCACGGTACCGGATCGTGTCCTCCGCGGATCGGTACGGTTGTGCCGACACCACCTGGAGGCACCCATGGCAGCACGTCCCGACACCGAGCGGCCCGACACCACCGAGCGGCTCGCCGTCGTCACCGGCGCGAGCTCGGGCATCGGCGCAGCGACCGTCCGGCTGTTCCGCGAGCACGGCTGGCAGGTCCTCGCCGTCGCCCGGCGGCAGGAGAAGCTCGAGGCGCTCGCCGCGGAGACCGGGGCGTCGTTCCTGGTCGCCGACGTGACCGACGCCGGCGCCGTCGTGGCGTTGGCGGCCCGCGTGGACCAGCTCGGCGGTGCGGACGTGCTCGTGAACAACGCCGGCGGTGCCCTCGGCTCGGCGAGCGTCGAGGAGTCCGACGTCGACGACTGGCGTGCGATGTTCGAGGTCAACGTCATCGGCACGAAGCGCGTGACGGCCGCCCTGCTCCCGCAGCTCCGACGTCGCGCGGCCACGCACGGGGTCGCCGACGTCGTCACGGTCACGAGCACCGCGGGGCATGTGGCCTACGAGAACGGCGGCGGGTACAACGCCGCGAAGTTCGCCGAGCACGCGCTGGTCGGTGCCCTTCGGCTGGAGCTGAACGGGGAGCCGCTGCGCGTCGTCGAGATCGCCCCCGGACTGGTGAAGACCGACGAGTTCGCCCTGACGCGCTTCCGGGGCGACCGCGCGAAGGCCGACGCGGTGTACGCCGACGTCCCGGAGCCGCTCGTCGCCGACGACGTCGCCGAGGCGATCGTGCACGCGGTCGACCTGCCGGCGCACGTCAACCTCGACCTGGTGACGGTGCGGCCGGTCGCGCAGTCGGCGCAGCACAAGCTCGCCCGCGGGCCGCTGACGCCCCGGAGCTGACGTCCCGGCGCGCGCGGTGTCGGGGCGCGGGTCGCGGCGGGTGGCTCCCTGCCGGTACCGTGGGCGGATGCCGATCAGCAGCGAACCCGGGCACGCCGAGCAGGCGCCCTCGACCGTGACCGTGACGAGCGGGCCCGAGGTGCTCGGTTGGCTGGAGTTCGGCGATGCGGCACGGCTGCTCGCCAAGGACGTCCTGTCCTCCGGCTTCGAGCCCGAGGTCGTCGTCGCGGTCGCGCGCGGCGGCCTGATCATCGCCGGCGCCGTGGCGTACGCGCTCGGCACCAAGGAGTGCGGCTCGATCAACGTCGAGTTCTACACCGACGTCGAGCAGCGCCTGGACGAGCCGGTCATCCTGTCGCCCGCCCTCGACGCGCCGAGCCTGTCGGGCAAGCGCGTCCTCGTGGTCGACGACGTCTCCGACTCCGGCCGCACCCTGCGCCTGGTCGTCGACATCATCCGGAACGCCGGTGCCGACGTGCGGAGCGCCTGCCTGTACTCGAAGCCCGGCACCGTGCTCGAGCCCGACCACGTGTGGCGTCGTGTCGACGGGTGGATCACCTTCCCGTGGAGCGCCCTCGCCCCGGTGACGGCCGAGTCGTGAGCATCCACCTCGTCGGCGGGGGTCCCCTCGTCGCGGCGGACGTCGCCGCCCCGTTCCTGGCCGAGGCCACCGCGCGTTCCGCCGCCGTCGGTCGGAGCGTGCCCCGGATCGCCCTGCTCTCCGTGACCGGTCCGTCCGGTACCGCTCCGTCGTCGACGGCCGACATCGCCGGGGTCCTCGGCGGTGCTCGGCAGGCCGAGGTCCTGGTGACCGAGGTCGCCGCGGGCGAGGTGTTCGCCACCGCGGTCCTCAGTGACGTCGACGCGCTGGTGGTCGGGGGCGGGGTCACCCCGGCGTACCTCGACGCGATCCAGCCCCTCGTCGACCAGATCCGGCTCCTGGTCTCCGACGGACTCCCGTACCTCGGCTACTCGGCTGGCGCGATGGTCGCGGCCGATCGGGCGCTCGTCGGCGGGTGGCGCATCGGCGGCGTCGAGGTCTGCCCGCAGGCCGCGTCCGAGGGCTTGGACGAGGTGGAGCTCCGCGAGGGGCTCGGACTCGTCGACCTGACCATCGACGTGCACGCCGTGCAGGCCGGCACCCTGGCCCGACTCGTCGCCGCGGCCGAGGCCGAGTTCGTCACGGCCGGACTCGCGATCGACGAGGACACGGCGCTGGTCGTCGGCGAGGGTGCGCTCGAGGTCCGCGGGACGGGCAGCGTCTGGCGCGTGGTCGCCGGGGACGAGACCGTCTCCGTCGCGACCATGGGCGCCTGAGTCCCGTGCGGCCGCACCCCCTCCGCGACCTCGTCGACCCCGGGTGGGCCGAGGCCCTCGCGCCGGTCGAGGCCGACGTGCACCGGATGGGGGACTGGCTCCGCGACGAGGTCGCCGCAGGCCGCCACTACCTGCCCGCCGGCGACGTCGTCCTGCGAGCCTTCACGCAACCCTTCGACGACGTGAAGGTGCTCGTCGTCGGGCAGGACCCGTACCCGACGCCCGGCCACCCGATCGGGCTGTCGTTCGCGGTCGACCCGCACGTGCGCCCGGTCCCGCGGAGTCTGGCGAACATCTACCGCGAGCTCCACGACGACCTCGGCGTGACGCCGCCGGAGCACGGGGACCTGCGGGCGTGGTCGGAGCAGGGCGTGCTGCTGCTCAACCGGGTGCTGACCGTCGAGGCCGGTGCCGCCGGCAGCCACCGCGGCAAGGGCTGGGAGGCCGTCACCGACCAGGCGGTCCGTGCGCTCGTCGCCCGGGGGAAGCCCCTCGTCGCCGTGCTGTGGGGTGCCCAGGCCGCGTCGGTGCGCCCGCTGCTCGGCGACACCCCGGTGGTGGCGTCCGCGCACCCGTCGCCGCTCAGTGCGTCGCGGGGCTTCTTCGGCAGCCGGCCGTTCTCGCAGGTCGACGCGCTCCTCCGCGAGCAGGGCGCCGACCCGGTCGACTGGACGCTCCCCGCCTGACCCTCCGCCGGCTGACGACCGCCGCCGGGTTGCACCCCGTAGGCTCGGACCGTGCTCGAGGAGGAATACCAACGCCGTCGTGTGCTGCCGCGACACCTGCGTGCGCCCGTGCCCGCCGAGGCGACCTTCTCGTACTCGATCCGCGCTGCCGAGCCGCGTGACCTGCCCGACGTCCGCGAGATCCACACGCACTACGTCCGCAACTCCTCGGTGACGTTCGATCCGTCCGCGTTCACCTTCGCGCGGTGGAAGCAGCGGTACGACGAGGTCCGTCGCCGGGGGCTGCCGTTCCTCGTCGCCGAGAACCCGTCGGGGCAGATACTCGGCTACGCGCTGGTGGACCCCTGGAACCCGCGCGACCGGTCGAACCACGTCGTCGAGGACTCGATCTACCTCGGTGCCGCCTCGGGCGGGAAGGGCCTCGGCCGTGCGCTCATGGAGGCGCTGCTCGACGAGTGCCGCGCCGCCGGCGTCCGCGAGGTCATCGCCGTGATCGCCGACCGGCAGGCCGAGGCCTCGATCCGCCTGCACGAGCGGCTCGGTTTCGAGGAGGTCGGCCGCATGGGCAAGGTCGGCTTCAAGTACGACCGGTGGCTCGGCACCGTCACGATGCGGCTCCGCCTGCGCGGGCCGCGGCTCTTCGCGCGCGCCCGGCGCTGACCCGCGACCTCGAGACGACGGCGTCGGCGCGGAGCGCCCTCGACGGGTGCAGGACGCCGCGCGGATCGAGGCGTCTCGCCCGGGCCGCGGCGTCTCGCCCGGGGCGAGCCGGGCAGTCGAGGCAGCGCGGTGCCGGACGGGAGGCGCGTGGCGGGGCCACCGCGAGCCTCCCGTCTGCCCGTTCCTTCCCATCTCGCGTGGGATGGCTGGTGGTTCCGGGCGTACCTGGTGCTCTGGGAACGTCAGGTACGTGCGGTTCCGCCATGCACGCCCGGTCCCGCTGGGCGTGCAGGGCAAGGCGCGACGTGCGGTGGTCGCGGCGGGGCGGTGCCGGACGGGAGGCGCGTGGCGGGGCCGCCGCGAGCCTCCCGTCTGCCCGTTCCTTCCCATCTCGCGTGGGATGGCTGGTGGTTCCGGGCGTACCTGGTGCTCTGGGAACGTCAGGTACGTGCGGTTCCGCCATGCACGCCCGGTCCCGCTGGGC
>NZ_RBLU01000005.1 GCF_003989515.1 Curtobacterium sp. HSID17257 | reverse complement strand
CGCGGTACCCACCACGCTCGCCACCGGGGCGTTCGTCACGTCCGCGGTACCCACCGCGCTCGCCACCGGGGCGTTCGTCACGGCCGCGGTACCCACCGCGCTCGCCACCGGACCGGTCATCGCGGCCCCGGTACCCACCGGACCGGCCGTCCTCCCGATCGTGGCGCTCGTCACGGTCTGCGCCGCGGCGGTCGTCCTCGCGTCCGCGGTACCCACCACGCTCGCCACCG
Organism: Curtobacterium sp. HSID17257; assembly: GCF_003989515.1. Lineage (GTDB taxonomy): Bacteria > Actinomycetota > Actinomycetes > Actinomycetales > Microbacteriaceae > Curtobacterium. The sequence continues at coordinate 72,147 of NZ_RBLU01000005.1, read as the reverse complement.
GGGCGTTCGTCACGTCCGCGGTACCCACCGCGCTCGCCACCGGGGCGTTCGTCACGGCCGCGGTACCCACCGCGCTCGCCACCGGACCGGTCATCGCGGCCGCGGTACCCACCGGAGCGGTCGTCCTCCCGATGGACGAACCCGCCGCGGTCGTTGCTTCGCTGGTCGGCGTCGCGGCTCACGAAGCGGCCGCGGTCACCACCGGATCGTTCGTCCCTCCCGCGGTACCCGCCACGGTCAGCACCGGAACGGTCGTCCCGCCCGCGGTACCCACCACGGTCACCGGACCGGTCGTCACGACCGCGGTACCCACCCTGGTCCGAGCCGCCGCGGTACCCACCGCGCTCGCCACCGGACCGGTCGTCACGCCCGCGGTACCCACCGCGGTCGCCACCGGACCGGTCGTCCCGCCCGCGGTACCCACCGCGCTCGTCACCGGACCGGTCATCACGCCCGCGGTACCCACCGCGTTCGCCACCGGCACGGTCGTCCCGCCCCCGGTGGCCGCCCAGGTCCGAGCCGCCGCGGTACCCACCGCGCTCGCCACCGGACCGGTCGTCACGCCCGCGGTACCCACCGCGGTCGCCACCGGACCGGTCGTCCCGCCCCCGGTACCCGCCCTGGTCCGAGCGGTCCGAGCCGCCGCGGTACCCACCGCGGTCGCCACCGGACCGGTCGTCACGCCCGCGGTACCCACCGCGGTCGCCACCACCTGCCGGACGCTCCTCGCGTCCGCGGTAGCCGCCGCGGTCGTCGCCCGACCGGCCACCCGCGCGGCCGGAGCCGGCGTCGCGATCGCGCCCAGCGCCTCCAGGCCGACCGGAGCCGGACCGGTCGGAGCCGCGACCGTACCCGCCGGAGCGTCCGTCGGATCCCCCTCGGGACCCACCTCGTCGTTCGTCCTCAAACGCGGCCATCGGGGATCCCTTCGTTGTGCCCGAAACCGTCCGCGCCGTCCTCCAGGAGAGGCGAGATCAGCGGCAGTTCGTCGAGCGAGTTGATGCCGAGCTGCTGGAGCAGCAGGTCGGACGTGACGTAGTTGATCGCGCCGGTCTCGGCGTCGGTGAACGACTCCTCGATGAGGCCGCGCGCGACGAGCGTCCGGACGACGCCGTCGACGTTCACCGCCCGGATCGAGGCGATCTGCGAGCGGGTGATCGGCTGCTTGTAGGCGACCACCGCGAGGGTCTCGAGCGCGGCCTGCGAGAGCCGGGCCGGACGCTCCGCCTCGACGAACTGCTCGACGACGTCGTCGAGCTCGCGCCGCACGTAGAACCGCCAGCCGCCGCCGACCTCGCGGAGCTCGAAGCCACGGCGGACGGTGCCGTCGACGCCGTCGAAGTCGGCCACGAGCCGCTCGATCGCCTGACGCACGGCGGGCACGGGCGCACCCACCGCGGCACCGAGCGAGACGAGCGACTGCGGCTCGTCGGCGATCATCAGGATCGCCTCGAGCTGCCGGTCGACGGGCAGGTCCGGGTGAGCAGTGTGCTCGGCGTGCAGCTCCTGCTCGATCGCGCGGGCGTCGGCGACCTCGTCCGCTCCCCCGGGTTCGGCGCTCGACGCGGCGGCGCGTGCGTCATCCGTCATAGTCGGCTCCCAGGTTCGCGAGGCTCTCGTCGGACCAGTCCTCGGCGGTCCAGCGGAGTGTCAGCTCCCCCAGCGGTTCGAACTGCTCGAACGAGATCGACGCGTTCCGGTACAGCTCCAGGATCGCCAGGAAGCGAGCCACAACGATACCCGTCTCCGCGACGCCGGCGACCAGCTCGCGGAACGACACGTCCTCGTCGGCCCGGGTGCGGAGGATCGAGACGACGATCGCGGCCTGCTCCCGGATGCTCACGAGGGGGGCGTGCAGGTGGTCCAGCCCCACGGTCGGGATCTCCCGCGGCGCGAAGGCCAGCGTCGCGATGGCGGCGAAGTCCTGCACCGAGAGGGTCCAGACGAGCTCCGGGGTGCGGGCGCGGAACCGCTCCTCGAGCCGGACCCGGCGGACGTGCCGGCGGGACTCCTGCTGCCACTGCTCCCCGAACCACTCCGCGGCCTGCTTGAACGCCCGGTACTGCAGGAGGCGCGCGAAGAGCAGGTCGCGGGCCTCGAGCAACGCCACGTCCTCGGCGTCGACGAGCTCGCCCTGCGGCAGGAGTCCGGCGATCTTCAGGTCGAGCAGGGTGGCGGCGACCACGAGGAACTCGCTGGCCTCGTCGAGCTCGTCGGCGGACTCGGCCTGCCGCACGTACTGGATGAACTCCCCCGTGACCGCGCCGAGCGACACCTCGGTGATGTCGAGCTCGTGCTTCGTGATGAGCGAGAGCAGCAGGTCGAACGGCCCGTCGAAGTTCCGCAGCCGGACCCGGAACCCGGGCGCGGCCGCGGTGCCCGCCGGCGTCGTCGTGTCAGCCGACGTCGGTGCCGGGTCAGGCGACGGCGCCACGCTCGACGAGCTCCCTGGCGAGCGCGCGGTAGGCGTGCGCCGCGGCGTGCTCCGGCGCCGTCTGCGTGATGGGCCGTGCCGACACCGTGGCGTCCGGGAACTTCACCGTCCGGCTGATCACCGTGTCGAGCACGTTGTCGTCGAACGTCTCCACGACGCGCTCCATGACCTCGCGGGAGTGCAGCGTGCGCGAGTCGTACATCGTCGCCAGGATGCCGTCGAGCCGCAGTGCCGGGTTCAACCGGTCCCGCACCTTGTCGATCGTCTCGATCAGCAGCGCCACACCGCGCAGCGCGAAGAACTCGCACTCGAGCGGGATGAGCACGCCGTGCGCCGCCGTCAGGGCGTTGACCGTGAGCAGGCCGAGGGAGGGCTGGCAGTCGACCAGGATGAGGTCGTAGTCGTTCGAGACCTTGCGCAGGACGCTCGCCAGGATCTGCTCGCGGGCGACCTCGTTGACGAGGTGGACCTCGGCGGCGGACAGGTCGATGTTCGCCGGGATGACGTCGAGCAGCGGCACGTTCGTCTGGCGGATGACCTCGCGCGGGTCCTTCACGGAACCCATCAGCAGGTCGTAGACCGTGGGGACGTCGTGGGTGCGGACCCCGAGTCCGGCGGACAGGGCGCCCTGCGGGTCGAAGTCGACCGCGAGGACCTTGCGGCCGTACTCGGCGAGCGCGGCGCCGAGGTTGATCGACGTCGTGGTCTTGCCGACGCCGCCCTTCTGGTTGCAGAGCGCGATGATGCGAGCCGGGCCGTGGCCGTCGAGCGGCGCGGGCTCCGGGAACTGCCGGACGGGCCGACCGGTGGGGCCGACCGGGGTCTGCGCGGTGCCGGGGGTGGTCGTCGGGTTCGTGCTCACCCGGTCATCGTACCGGCGTGGCGCCAGCGGCCCGGGTCGCACCGCCGCGCGGACCGCAGCGGACGGGACGGGGCTGCACCGCGCCTCCCGGCCGCCCGGTCGGTCCTGCGTCAGGCGGGCCGCAGCGCGACGCGCATGCTGTCCACCCGGTCCGCGATGACGGCGTCCGCCGTCCACCGCTGCTGCAGCCGTCCGACGAGCGCCTGCACCGCGGCCTGGTCGAGCCCCGGGTGCAGCGCCAGCCCGACCATCAGCTCCGCACCGGCGAAGCGCCCGAGCGGGTCGCCCGGCGACAGCTCGACGCGCGCCACGGCGGGCTCCTCGACGACCGACGCGGCGAACGCCTGCCCGACCTCGGCGTCCTCGAAGCACGGGGTCCACGGCAGGTCCTGCCCGATCGCCCACACCGCCGGGCGACGGAGCACGAACTCGGTCGGTGCGGTCGGGTCGAGCACGACGAGCTGCGTCTCCTCGCTCACCGCGGCCATCGCGACGCGTCGCGAGTCCGCCGGCACCGGTCGGGCGGTGGCGTCCCACGACCGCATGGCCTCGGCCGAGGTGAAGGCGGGCATCACACTGCGCCCGTCCGGACCGGCGACCGTGACGATCGACAGCTCCTGGGTCTTGTCGACGAACTTGCCCTCGGGGGTGTGCCCGACGTCACCGGCCTCGGCGACGAGCGGGATGAGCAGCCGTGCGCCGCGCAGGGCCTCGACGACCGCGCGCTGCGACCCGCCCTGCTGCAGGGCGGAGATCGCCGCGACGAGCGCCGGGTCCGCCAGGCCGTCGTCGTCGGCGTAGGCGTCGTCGTGGGCGTCGAACGTCCGCCCGGCCCACGGGTTGCCCGCCGAGTCCGCGGCACCGCCCGGAGTGTGGGCGTCGTCGTGCGCGCCGGGCTCCGGAGCGTCGGGCCCGGTCCCGCGGCCGTTCGAGATGCCCGCCACGACGACTACTCGGAGGCGATGTCGAGAGCGGCCGGCAGCGTGAACGCGCCGGAGTACAGGGCCTTGCCGATGATCGCGCCCTCGAGGCCGTGCGGCACGAGCTCGCGCAGCGCACGGAGGTCGTCGAGCGTCGAGATGCCGCCGGAGGCCACCACGGGCTGGTCGGTGCGGTCGCAGACCTCGCGGAGCAGGTCGACGTTCGGCCCCTGCAGGGTGCCGTCCTTCGTCACGTCGGTCACGACGTAGCGGGCGCACCCGGCGGCCTCGAGCCGGTCGAGCACCTCCCAGAGGTCACCGGCGTCCTCGGTCCAGCCGCGGCTCGCCAGGGTCGTGCCGCGCACGTCGAGGCCGACCGCGATCTGCTCGCCGTACTCGCCGATCACGCGCGCCGCCCACTCGGGCTTCTCGAGCGCGGCGGTCCCGAGGTTCACGCGGGCCGCCCCGGTGGCGAGCGCCGCCTCGAGCGACGCGTCGTCGCGGATGCCGCCGGAGAGCTCGACGGAGACACCCTCGACCTCACGGATCGCCTTCGCGATCACCGCACGGTTGTCCCCGCGCCCGAATGCTGCGTCCAGGTCGACGAGGTGGATCCACTCCGCACCCTGGTCGCGCCAGGTGCGGGCCGCGGCGACGGGATCGCCGTACGAGGTCTCGCTGCCGGCCTCGCCCTGGGTGAGGCGGACGGCCTGACCGTCGACGACGTCGACGGCGGGCAGCAGGACGAGGGGCGGGGTCGCGGTGAGGTCGGTCATGGTCCTGTCGGTTCTCGGTGGGGTGTGGTGCGGCCGTCATGGCAGCCTGGCCGGGCGCTGCGGCCGTTCCGGTTCCGGTGGCCGTTGCGGCCGGGAGGCGCGGCTCGCGTCCGTCGGGCGAGCGTGCGCCCGGTGGACGGCCGGTTCAGAGCGAGTCGACCCAGTTGCGGAGCAGCCGGATCCCCGGCTCCCCCGACTTCTCCGGGTGGAACTGCGTGGCCGTCAGCGGACCGTTCTCGACCGCGGCGACGAACCGCTGCCCGTGCTCGGCCCAGGTCAGGCGCGGTGCCCGGAACGGACCGTAGGCGTCGAGCGGGAAGTCGGTCACGCCGTACGAGTGGACGAAGTAGAACCGTTCGTCGTGCAGCCCGTCGAAGAGCACGGAGTCCGCGGGCGCCTCGACCGTGTTCCAACCCATGTGCGGCAGGACCTCGGCCTGGATCTCCTCGACGGTGCCCGGCCACTGGCCGAGCCCCTCGACGTCGGCGCCGCGCTCGACGCCCCGCGCGAACATGACCTGCATGCCGACGCAGATGCCGAGCACCGGTCGACCGCCGGCCAGGCGGTGGTCGACGATCTCGCCGCCGCGCACACCCTCGAGCTGGTCGACGACGGCGGCGAAGGCGCCGACGCCCGGCACGAGCAGACCGTCCGCACGGAGCGCGGCCTGCTTGTCGGCGGTCAGCGTGACCTCGGCACCGGCGCGCTCGAGTGCCTTCGCCGCGGAGTGGACGTTGCCCGATCCGTAGTCGAGGACGACGACGTTCGGCTTCGCGGTCACAGCTTCCCCTTCGTGGACGGGATGCCGTCGACCCGGGGGTCGAGCTCGACGGCGCGGCGCATCGCACGGGCGAAGGCCTTGAACTCGGCCTCGGCGATGTGGTGCGGGTCACGGCCACCGAGCACGCGGACGTGCACGGTGATGCCGGCGTTGAACGTGATCGCCTCGAACACGTGCCGGACCATCGAGCCGGTGAAGTGTCCGCCGATGCGGTGGAACGCGAAGCCCTCGGGCTCGCCGGAGTGCACGAGGTACGGACGACCGGAGACGTCCACCACGGCCTGTGCCAGGGCTTCGTCCAGCGGCACGAGCGCATCGCCGTAGCGACCGATGCCGGCGCGGTCGCCGAGGGCCTGCTTCAGCGCCTGACCGAGCACGATGCCGGTGTCCTCGACGGTGTGGTGCACGTCGATGTCGGTGTCGCCCGTCGAGCGCACGCGCAGGTCGATGAGCGAGTGCTTGCTGAAGGCCGTCAGCATGTGGTCGAAGAAGGGCACGCTCGTCGAGACGTCGGACGAACCGGTGCCGTCCAGGTCGAGCGAGAGCTCGATGCTCGACTCGCTCGTGCTCCGGCTGATCGAGGCGGTGCGGGCGGTCATGCGTCAACCCTAACCGGCGGCTGGTCGGCGGCCACGCGGCGCATGGCGTCGAGGAACGCGGTGGTCTCCTCCGCCGTCCCCGCGCTCACCCGCAGGTGGTTCGGGATCCCGAGGTCGCGGACGATGACGTCCTGGTCGAGCAGTGCCTCGAACGCGGCGTGCGGGTCCGCCACCCCGCCGAACAGCACGAAGTTGGACCACGTCTCGTACGTGCGGTACCCCATCGCCTGCAGTTCGGTCACCATGCGGTCGCGCTGCTGCTTGATGTCGTCGACCATCGCGAGCATCGCGGGAGCGTGCCGGAGCGCGGCGACGGCCGCCGCCTGCGTCAGCGCCGACAGGTGGTACGGCAGGCGCACCAACCGCAGGGCGTCGACCACCGCGGGGTCGGCAGCCAGGTAGCCGACGCGGGCCCCGGCGAAGGCGAAGGCCTTGCTCATGGTGCGCGAGACCACGAGCCGTGGACGGCCGGGCAGCAGCGTGATCGCACTCGGGGCATCGGTGGGCATGAACTCGGCGTAGGCCTCGTCCACCATCACGACGCCGTCGGTGGCGTCGTACGCGGCGCGGATCGTCTCGATGTCGAGCGGGGTGCCGGTCGGGTTGTTCGGCCCGCACAGGAAGACGATGTCGGGCCGGTGCTCGGCGATCGCCGCGACGACGGTCTCCGGCGTGATGCGGAACTCGTCGTCACGCTGCGCGGGGATCCAGCGCGTGCCGGTGCCGGACGCGAGGATCGAGTGCATCGAGTACGTGGGCGGGAACCCGAGCACCGAGCGGCCCGGGCCGCCGAAGGCCTGGAGCAGCTGCTGCAGGACCTCGTTCGACCCGTTCGCCGCCCACAGGTTCGCAGGGGTGAGCTGCTGATCAGCGGAGAGCCCGCCGTTCAGGTAGCCGGCGAGGGACTCGCGGAGCTCGGTGAACTCACGATCGGGATAGCGGTTCACGGTCGTCAGGGCCTGCCGGATCGAGGCGACGATGTCCTCGGCGACGTCCTCGGGCACGGGATGCGTGTTCTCGTTGACGTTGAGCTGCACGCGCACGTGCTTCTGCGGAGCGCCGTACGGGCTCTGCCCGCGGAGGTCGTCACGGATCGGGAGGTCTTCGAGCGTGGTGTCCACCGATCCATCGTAGGCCGCGGCCACCGGGCGACGACCGGCCGTCCGGACGGTGGTCAGGCGAGCGCCGATCCGGTCAGTCGCCCACGGTGTACTTGGCCGGGATCGCGATCTGCTCGCCGGCCCGGAGCGTCGAGCCGTCGAGCGCGTTGAGGCTCACGACGTCCTGCACGAAGTCGCGCGGGTCGGCCTGCGGGGCGGTCTCCTCCGCCAGCTGCCACAGGGTCTCACCCGGCTGCACCGTGACGGTCTCGAAGTGCACGGGGGCTCCGGCGCGGGAGGAGTCACCGGCCGAGGCCTGTCCGCCGTTCAGCACGGAGAGGGCGACGACCAGGAAGACCGGGAGGGCCGCGACGGTCGTCAGGACGATGCGGCCGCGACGCGTGATGCGCAGGCGCGTACGGACGGCGGGCGTCGCGGTGCGCTGGTCAGCGATGGCGATGGTGCTCATGTCGTTCTTGCCTTCCCGTTCGGAGGAACCGAAGTCGTGTACCGAACATAGTTTCGAATGCGACCCCGCACAAGTCCCAGGAGCGGATTCGTGGGGGGTTTCTTGCCGACACGCTCGAACAGGTGTTTGTCCGGCCTCGTGCGGTCGGATACTGTTTCGATCGACTGGGACGAGTCAAGCGGGGACCACCGACATTCCCGCCCGACCGCCCGGCACCGACGAAGGGCGAGACGACGTGGCGGACGAACTGCGGGTCCAGAAGCCGTTGACGGCGAAGCAGCAGGCGATCCTCGACGCGATCCGTGCGTCGATCGCCAGCCGGGGCTACCCGCCGAGCATGCGGGAGATCGGCGACGCCGCCGGCCTCTCCTCGCTCTCGAGCGTCTCCCACCAGCTCGGCCAGCTCGAGCTCGGCGGGTGGATCCGGCGTGACCCGAACCGCCCCCGCGCGCTCGAGGTGCTCGTCGACGAGCCGACCCCCGACGTCGACACCCCGGACGTCGACGCCACGACCCTCGTCCCCCTCGTCGGACGCATCGCCGCCGGTGTCCCGATCACGGCCGAGCAGCACGTCGACGAGATCGTCCCGCTCCCCCGACAGCTGGTCGGCACGGGCGACCTCTTCATGCTCAAGGTCGTCGGAGAATCGATGATCGACGCGGCGATCTGCGACGGCGACTGGGTGGTCGTCCGCTCGCAGCAGACCGCGGACAACGGGGACATCGTCGCCGCGATGCTCGACGAGGAGGCGACCGTCAAGGTCTTCCGTCAGCGCGACGGCCACACGTGGCTGCTCCCGCGCAACACCGCCTTCGAGCCGATCCTCGGCGACGCGGCCACCGTGCTCGGCAAGGTCGTCGCGGTGCTCCGCTCCGTCTGACGCGTCGGCAACCGCACGACACGAAGCAGCCCGCGCCACGGAACTCCGTGGCGCGGGCTGCTTGCTCTCGTGCCGGGGTGAACCCGGCGTCGGGACGCGGCCGACGACGGACGGGAGGCGCGGTGCCAGCCGGCACCGCGCCTCCCGTCCGTCCCGGTGGGGGTCCGGGGACTAGGCGGTCGCGACCGGCGCGACCACGTACGGGTCGAGCTCCGCGACCTGGCGCTGGAAGACGCGCACCCGCAGGCGGGTGCCGTCCTCGACGTAGTCGGTCGTCTCGACCGCGCCGGCGTCGTGCAGCGACGACACCAGGTCGCCGCGGTCGTACGGGATCACCACGGTGAGCTCGACGTCCGGCTCGGGCAGTCGGGCCTCGATCGCGGCGAGGAGCTCCGGGACGCCCTCGCCCGTCCGGGCGGACACGAACACCGCGTCCGGGACGAGCCCGACCAGGACGAGTCGCTGTGCCTCGTCGATCAGGTCCGCCTTGTTGAACGCGACGACCTCGGGGATGTCGCGTGCACCGACGTCGCCCATCACGTCGCGGACCGTCGCGAGCTGCGCCGCCGGGTCGGGGTGCGACCCGTCCACTACGTGCACGATGACGTCGGCCTCGCCGACCTCCTCGAGGGTCGAGCGGAACGCCTCGACCAGCTGGTGCGGCAGGTTGCGCACGAAGCCGACCGTGTCGACGAACGTGAACTCCCGGCCGGCGCTGCTCTCGGTGCGGCGGACGGTGGCGTCGAGGGTCGCGAACAGCTGGTTCTGCACCAGGACGCCCGCGCTCGTCAGACGGTTCAGCAGCGAGGACTTGCCGGCGTTCGTGTACCCGGCGATCGCGACGCTGGGCACCTCGTTGCGGTGTCGGTCGGCACGCTTGGCCTCGCGAGCGGGTCGGAAGCCGGCGATCTGCCGCCGGAGCTTCGACATCCGCGTGTTGATGCGACGACGGTCGAGCTCGATCTTCGTCTCACCGGGTCCGCGCGAGCCCATGCCGGCGCCACCGGAGACCTGACCACCGGCCTGGCGGGACATCGACTCACCCCAACCACGCAGACGCGGCAGCAGGTACTGCAGCTGCGCGAGCTCGACCTGGGCCTTGCCCTCGCGGGTGGTCGCGTGCTGACTGAAGATGTCGAGGATCACCGCGGTGCGGTCGATCACCTTCACCTTCACGACGTCCTCGAGCGCACGGCGCTGCGAGGGGGCGAGCTCGGTGTCCGCGACGACCGTGTCGGCGCCGGTCGCCTTGACGACCATCGCGAGCTCCTCGGCCTTGCCCTTGCCGAGGTAGGTCGCCGGGTCCGGGTTGGGTCGGCGCTGCAGCAGTCCGTCGAGGACCACCGCACCCGCGGTCTCGGCCAGGGCGGCGAGCTCGCGCAGGGAGTTCTCGGCGTCCTGGGCGTCACCCTGCGGGTAGACGCCGATCAGGACGACCCGCTCGAGCCGGAGCTGCCGGTACTCGACCTCGGTGACGTCCTCCAGCTCGGTGGAGAGGCCGGTGACCCGGCGCAGGGCGGCGCGGTCCTCGCGCTCGTACTGGTCGCCGTCACCGGACCAGCCGTGCTCGTCGACCGATCGTGTCTGGATGGCCTGGGCCGGAGCGAAGATCGCCGACGTGGCCCGGGTCTCGGCATTGCGGAGGACGCGCTCCACGACACCCTCGGCGCTGTCGTCGGATCGTCCGTCGTTCATGGTGGTTTCCGTCATCTTCTCCACAGGGTACCGCCGCCACGCCCGGGACACACGGGGTGCCCGGTACGGTTCTTCCATGGCGAACGAGCACTACTTCTCCGCGAACCCGTCATCGGAGATCCGTGAGCGCCAGGTGCACGTCACGCTCGCCGGGCGGCCGCTCACGCTGTCCACAGCGGCCGGGGTCTTCAGCCCGGACGGCGTCGACCGCGGCACGAGGGTGCTGCTCGGCTCGGTGCCGCCCCCCGCGTCCGAGGGCGCGCTGCTCGACGTCGGCTGCGGGTGGGGGCCGATCGCCATCACGATGGCGCTCGAGTCACCGGATGCCCAGGTCTGGGGTGTGGACGTCAACGAGCGCGTCCTCGACCTGGCGCGAGGCAACGCCACCGCTGCCGGGGTGTCGAACGTCACGGTCGGACTGCCGGACGACGTCCCCGCGGACCTGCGCTTCCGGACGATCTGGTCGAACCCGCCCATCCGTGTGGGCAAGGACGAACTGCACGCGATCCTGCTGACCTGGCTGCCCCGGCTCGAGGTCGGTGGGGACGCCTGGCTGGTGGTGTCGAAGGACCTCGGCGGGGACTCCCTGCAGCGGTGGCTCGGCGGCGCGCTCGGTGACGGCTTCCAGGTCGCGCGGGCGTCGACGGACAAGGGGTTCCGCGTGATCCGGGTGCACCGGACCGCCGAGTAGGGCGGCGCACTGAGCGTCTGCGCGATTGCACGGCCGCGCAGTTGCACGGCCACGCGACTGCGCGACTGCGCGACTGCGTCAGACCGTCAGGTCCCCCGAGAACACGAGTTCGGCCGGCCCCGCCAGGGCGACGTGCTCGCCGTCCTCGGCCGCGAACATCCGGACCGTGACGACCCCGCCCGGCACCCGCACCCGCCAGGTGTCCGGCGCCGAGGGTCCCGCCCAGTACCGCGTCGCGAGCGCCGCAGCGACCGCACCGGTGCCGCAGGACAGCGTCTCGCCGCTCCCCCGCTCGTGCACGCGCATGGTGATCTCCCCCACGCCGTCCTTGACGAGCGGGTCACCCGGCAGCACGAACTCGACGTTCGCGCCCGCCGCCGGAGCCGGGTCGAGCACGGGGACGTACGTCAGGTCGACCTCGGCGAGCTCGTCCTCCGTCGCCACCGCCACGACGACGTGCGGGTTGCCGACGTCGATGCCGAGTCCGGGTCGTGCGCCGTCAAGCTCCTTCGCCCGCACGGTCACGTCGTTCGCTCCGCCGCCCTCGATGCCGAGCCCCCAGCGCCCGAGGTCCGCGGAGAAGCCGTTCGTGGTGCGCTGCACGTCGACGAGCCCCTTGCGGCTCCCGACCGTGAGCGTCTCGCCCGGAGCGAGGTCGACGAGTCCGGACTCGGTCAGGTACCGGGCGAACACGCGGATGCCGTTCCCGCACATCTCCGCCACCGAGCCGTCGGCGTTGTGGTAGTCCATGAACCACGTCGCGGCCGGCTCGACGGCGACCAGGGCGCGGCCCTCGGGGATCGCGTCCGAGCGCACGGCCCGGATGACCCCGTCGGCCCCGACACCGAAGCGTCGGTCGGCGATGGCGCGGATGCGCTCGGGGGTCAGGTCGACCGTGGCGTCCGGGTCGGCGAACAGGACGAAGTCGTTGCCCGTCCCCTGGCCCTTCGTGAAGTGCAGCTCGGTCACGGCACGATCCTACGGGCCACCGCCTGCAGCCCCACGACGTCGGCGCCGCTGACGTCGACGAGCTCGGCGTCGTACCGCTTGAACCAGGACACCTGCCGCCTGGCGTACTTCCGCGTCGCGACCGCCGTCGCCTCGACCGCCTCGGCCGTCGTGGCGCGACCGTGCAGCACGTCGAGCGCCTGCGAGTACCCGATCGCGGCGCGCGCGGTGCGACCGTCCTCGAGGCCGTCCTCCCGGAGCGCCTCCACCTCGTCGACGAGCCCGTCGCGGAACATGCGCTCGGCGCGCGCGTGCAGCGACGCGACGAGTCCGCTCCGCTCGCGGTGCAGGTGCAGCACCCGAGCGGGTCGCCATGCGCGGGGCGCGGACGGGAGGCGCGGGGTCACGACCTCGGACCGGCTCGCGATCTCCACGGCTCGGATCAGACGGCGGGGGTTGCGAGCGTCGACGTCGGCCGCCGCGACCGGGTCCAGGGCGCGCAGGCGCGCGAGGAGCGCGTTCGGTCCGTGCTCGGCGTGTTCGCGCTCGAGCTCGGCGCGGAGCTCCGGATCGGTGCCGGGGAACGCGAGGTCGAACAGGACGGCGGACACGTAGAGCCCGCTGCCCCCGACGAGCACTGCGGTGCCGCCGTCCGCCGTGATCCGCTCGACGTCCGCGCGTGCGTCGCGCTGGTACGCCGCGACGCTCGCCTCGTCGGTGACCGTGAGGACGTCGAGCTGGTGGTGCGGGATGCCCCGCCGGTCCTCGAGCGGGAGCTTCGCGGTCCCGATGTCCATGCCGCGGTAGAGCTGCATGGCGTCGGCGTTCACGACCTCGGCGGGCCGCCCACTCGCCCGCAGCCGTTCGGCGACGGTCAGCGCGACCTCGGACTTGCCGGTGCCGGTCGCGCCGACGACCGCGATCAGGTCGGGGGTTCCATCCTGGCTCCGTCCGACCGCCGTGGCCGCCGCGTCAGCGTCCGACACGGAGGCTCGGCAGGCCCAGCGAGACCGGTCGCGGCTCCGCGCCCGGAGCGGACGGGGTGGGCACGCCGCAGCTCTCGGCCTGTGCCCGGTCCCAGGCGTCGCCGGCGCGGGTGCGGCGGATCCGCAGGGGTCCCTCGTTGTCGGCGATGAGGAAGTGTGGCGCGGCCCGGGTGACGTCGACGGTCACGACGTCGCCGGGACGCGGGACCTCTGACCCGTCCGGCACGGCGAAGTGCACGAGGCGCGAGTCCTCGGCGCGGCCGGACAGACGGTGGGTGGTCTCGTCCTTCTTGCCCTCGCCCGTGGCGACGAGGACCTCGACGCTCCGACCCACCTGCTTCGCGTGCTCCTCGGCCGTGATGCGGTCCTGCAGCGCGATGAGTCGGTCGTAGCGCTCCTGCACGACCTCCTTCGGCAGCTGGTCGGGCATCGTCGCCGCGGGCGTGCCCGGCCGGATCGAGTACTGGAACGTGAAGGCCGAGGCGAACCGCGACTGCTCGACGACGCGCAGGGTGTCCTCGAAGTCCTCGTCCGTCTCGCCGGGGAACCCCACGATGATGTCGGTCGAGATCGCGGCGTGCGGGATCTTCGCCCGCACGCGGTCGAGGATGCCGAGGAACCGCTCGCTCCGGTAGCTCCGCCGCATCGCCTTGAGGACGCGGTCCGACCCGGACTGCAGCGGCATGTGCAGCTGCGGCATCACGTTCGGCGTCTCGGCCATGGCGTCGATGACGTCGTCGGTGAAGGCGGCCGGGTGCGGGCTCGTGAACCGCACCCGCTCGAGTCCGTCGATCTGCCCGGTTGCGCGGAGCAGCTTGCCGAACGCCTGACGGTCGCCGAACTCGACGCCGTAGGAGTTGACGTTCTGCCCGAGCAGTGTGACCTCGATCGCGCCGTCGTCGACGAGCGCCTGGATCTCGGCGAGCACGTCGCCCGGGCGGCGGTCCTTCTCCTTGCCGCGGAGGGACGGGACGATGCAGAACGTGCACGTGTTGTTGCACCCGACGGAGATCGACACCCAGCCGCTGTGCGTCGAGTCGCGCTTCGTCGGCAGCGTCGACGGGAACACGTCGAGCGCCTCGAGGATCTCGATCTGCGCCTCGTCGTTGTGCCGCGCCCGCTCGAGCAGGGTCGGCAACGACCCCATGTTGTGCGTCCCGAAGACGACGTCGACCCACGGCGCTTTCTCGAGGATGACGTTCTTGTCCTTCTGCGCCAGGCACCCACCGACCGCGATCTGCATGCCGGGGTGCTCGCGCTTGATGCCGGCGAGCTGCCCGAGGTTGCCGTAGAGCCGGTTGTCCGCGTTCTCGCGCACGGCGCAGGTGTTGATGACGACCACGTCCGCCTGACCGTCGTCCGCCGCGACGTACCCGGCGGCCTGCAACGACCCGCTCAGGCGCTCCGAGTCGTGGACGTTCATCTGGCACCCGTGGGTGCGGACCTCGTAGGTTCTGGGGCGGGCTTCGACGGTGGCCATGATCGTCCCAGTGTAGGTCGACCTCGGGCCCGTCGAGGCGGCCCGTACCGGACACGGATCGGCATGCCGGGCCTGACCGCGCGGGCCCGGTGACGCTACTCGAAGCGGACGGTACCGCCGCCCGACGGTGAGCGGCGCGGCGGGCCGTCGAGTGCCCGCTCCACGGCGACGCGGACGACTCCCGCGCCGTAGCCCTTCCGCATCAGGAACCCGCTGAGCCGCCGTTCCGCGGTGGCACGGTCGAGACCACGGAGCTGGCGTGCCCGCTTCTCGGCGAGCTCGTTCGCCCGCACGAACTCGTCGTCCGCGTCGTCCGCCGCTGCGTCGAGCGCCGCGTCGATCGCTGCCTGGTCGATCCCGCGTCGGCGCAGCTCGGCGACGACGCCCTGACGCCCGAGGCCCTTGCGCTCGTGCAGTCGGTCGACCAGGTCGGTCGCGAGGGCCACGTCGTCGAGCAGGCCCACCCGCACCAGGCGCGCGACCTCGTGCTCGACCACGTCGCCGTCGAGGTCCTGCTTCGTCAGCAGCTGACGCATCTCCGACTCGCTGACCCCCTTGCGACCGAGCGCCCGCATGCTGACGCGCTCGGCGTCGGCGCGCTGCTCGTCGAGGGGTCGCGGGGCGTCGGCCGGGTCGATCTCGTCGCCGCTCGCGATGGCGAACACGGATGCGGTCGCAGCGTCCGCGGTGTCGTCGTCGTACCCGTGCTGCTCGGCACGTGCACTCCGGCCCGAACCGTCGCCGACCACCGGGGACACCCACTCGGCCTCGGGCTGCTGCCCGCGGAAGGGGATCGCCGACGGCACGGTCGCACCGTCCTCGTCGCGAGCGTCCGTCGCTGCCTCGGCCACGTTCCCGTCATCGCCGTCGCCGTCGGCGTCAGCGCCAGCGTCGGTGTCGGCGTCGCCCGACCGCACGCGGCTGAGCACGGGTGCGAACCGCCGCTCGTCGTCGCCGAGCAGCATCGAGTCGGGTGCCCAGTCGTCGTCGGACGACCGATGGACGTCCCTCGCGCCTGCGTGCTCCGTGGTCGGGTGCGATCCGACCGGCTCCGGATCGACCGGCTCCAGGTCGACCGGGGACGTGCGGCGACCACGACGGGACCGCGCTCCGAACAGGTCGGTGACCGGAGCGAGGCCCTCGTCGTGGTCGTCTGCGCCGGTCACGCGCCCTTGCGCTCCGCCAGCTTCGGCGCGATCGACTCCACCGGAGCATCGGCCTTGGCGCCACCCACGCCGAGCTTCGCGAGGATCTTGCCCTCGATCTCGGCGGCGATGTCCGCGTTCTGGATCAGGAAGGACCGCGAGTTCTCCTTGCCCTGCCCGAGCTGGTCGCCGTCGTAGGTGTACCAGGCACCCGACTTCTTCACGATGCCGTGGTCGACACCGAAGTCGAGCAGCGAGCCCTCGCGCGAGATGCCCGTGCCGTACAGGATGTCGAACTCGGCCTGCTTGAAGGGCGGAGCCATCTTGTTCTTGACGACCTTGACGCGGGTGCGGTTGCCGACGGCGTCGGTCCCGCTCTTCAGCGTCTCGATGCGGCGGATGTCGAGGCGGACCGACGCGTAGAACTTGAGCGCCTTACCACCGGCGGTCGTCTCCGGGCTTCCGAAGAACACGCCGATCTTCTCGCGCAGCTGGTTGATGAAGATCATCGTGGTCTGCGTCTGGTTCAGACCACCGGCGAGCTTGCGCAGGGCCTGGGACATGAGGCGGGCCTGGAGACCCACGTGCGAGTCACCCATCTCGCCCTCGATCTCGGCGCGGGGCACCAGGGCGGCGACCGAGTCGACGACGATCAGGTCGATCGAACCCGAGCGGACGAGCATGTCGGCGATCTCGAGCGCCTGCTCACCGGTGTCGGGCTGCGAGACGAGCAGGGCGTCGATGTCGACACCGAGCTTCTTCGCGTACTCGGGGTCGAGCGCGTGCTCCGCGTCGATGAAGGCCGCGATGCCACCGGCGCGCTGGGCGTTGGCGATGGCGTGCAGCGTCAGGGTCGTCTTACCCGACGACTCCGGGCCGTAGATCTCGATGATGCGGCCGCGCGGGAGGCCACCGATGCCGAGCGCGACGTCGAGTGCGACGGACCCGGTCGGGATGGTGGCGACCGGTGCGCGCTCGTCCGAGCCGAGACGCATGACCGTCCCCTTGCCGAACTGCCGGTCGATCTGGGCGAGTGCGGTCTCGAGGGCCTTCTCGCGGTCTGCGGGTGATGGCATGGGGTGCTCCTTCGTGCTCGGTGTCGGCCGCCTGTAGGCTGTCGCGTCCACCCCAGCCGGTGGTGCAGGGCTGGTGTTCGGCGACAAGGCTTCGGGCTGTTCCCGATGCCCTCGAACCTAGGGCGGGCCACCGACATCACTGCCTGCAGCCGCGCGATCTGTGGACGAGGGTCCGGGTCAGCGCCGTTGTGCAGGAACCTAGCACCGATCGAACACGCGTTCGAGCAACACGCCGAACACAGTTTCGGATGGACAGCTCAGTCGCGCGGTTCCGCCAAGCCCTTGCCGTGCCGCTTGTCGAGCGGGACGTCCTGCGAGTCGCAGAGGGCCTCCCACACCCGCCTGGCGTCGACACCGGCGTCGAGCGCATCGGCCGCCGAGCGCCCTCCGAGCTCCTCGAGCACGACGTCGCGGGACACGACGGCCCCGTAGGCCTCGCCGAACACCTGGTCGACGGCTCGCCAGAACTCACTCACGCGCATCGGACCAGCGTAACGACGAACGCCCCCGCCGGGAGTCCGGCGAGGGCGTTCGATGGGTGGTGCGTCAGCGCACCGCGAGGTCGTTGTCGAACTCGGCGACGAGGTCGTCGGGCAGCGTGTCGGGGACCGGGGTGAGTCCCTCGACGACTGCGAGACGGTCGCCCACCTCGCGCATGATGGTCGAGATCGGGGTGTCCAGTGCGTCCGCGACCGAGGCGAGGATCTCGGAACTCGCTTCCTTCTGACCGCGCTCGACCTCGCTGAGGTACCCGAGCGCGACACTGGCCTTGGATGCGACCTGACGGAGGGTCCGGCCCTTCTGCAAGCGGAAGTCCCGAAGCACGTCGCCGATCTCCTGACGAACGAGAACCATGTGGACTCCTCCTTCCTGTCGTCTCCGCGCCCGCCTGGTCCGGGTGACCGGGGTCGGGTTCAGCAACAGTAGCGTTGCCGTTCGCAGCATGCTAACCACGTCGGCTGCCGCTCTGCTGGAGATTGCGTGGGATGTAACCCAGTGGCAACAGGACCTATTCCCCGCTGTCGACCTCGGTCGTCATCCGTGCCAGGAGTTCGGAGACGGTCGCGGACCGGATTGCTGCCCGGTCTCCGTCGAGGTGCAACTCTGCCGCGACACTGCGTTCCGCGGATGCGATGCCGACGAAGACGGTGCCGACCGGCTTGCCGTCCTGCGGGTCCGGTCCGGCGACCCCGGTCGTGCTGATCCCCCACGTCGCGGGGACGCCGTCGACCGCCAGCGCGGTCCGGACCCCCGAGGCCATCTGTCGGGCCACCTCCGGGTCGACCGCGCCGTTGGTGGCCAGCAGGTCCACGTCGACGCCGAGCACCGACGCCTTGACGGGCGTGGCGTACGCGACGACCCCGCCGCGGACGACCGCGCTCGCGCCGGGGACGCCGATGAGCGCCGACACCACGAGCCCGCCCGTCAGGGACTCGGCGACCGCGACGGTCTCCCCGCGGGAGGTGAGGGCCGCCACGACGCGGCGAGCGAGATCCGCTGCCGAGTCCGACTGCGCGGGGCCGTCGGCGGTGCTCACGCCGCGCTGCGGTTGTGCTTCCATGCCTGCCACAGGTAGTCCGCACCGCTGAGCAGGGTCGCCAGGAGCGCGGCGGTCATCAGGATGCCGTTCACCCAGTGCGCGAGGTCACCGACGATGTTCCACCACGGGAAGAGCGCGAGGGTGATCGCGACGGCCTGCAGCACGGTCTTGATCTTGCCGCCACGGCTGGCCGGGATCACCCGGTCGGACAGCACGGCGAAGCGGAACACGGTGATGCCGATCTCCCGCACCATGATCAGCACGGTGACGATCCACGGCAGCTCGCCCAGGATCGACAGCGCGACGAGAGCGCCGCCGATCAGGACCTTGTCGGCGATCGGGTCGACGAGCTTGCCGAAGTCCGTCACCAGGTTCTGGCGCCGGGCGATGATGCCGTCCGCGCTGTCCGTCACGATCGCGACGACGAACACGACGGCCGCCCAGACGCGCAGCGATGTGTCCTGCCCGCCGTCGGCGAGCAGCATCACGAAGAACAGCGGCGCCATGAGGATCCGCACCACGGTGATGACGTTCGCCACGTTGGCGGTCGACGCCGGGCCCTCGCCCTTGCGGATCAGCCGTCCGCGCCACGGGAACCGGGCGCCGTGTGTGGTCTCCGAGCTCGTCATGTCGCTCACTCCCTGCCCGTCAGTCCCCACGCGTCCTCGTCCGGGCCGTCGTCCTCGACCTCAGGGTACCCGCGGGTCATGTCCGCCACCGGGTCCGAGCCGTAGCGGTCGTCGTCGTGGCCGCCGGAGCCGGAGGCACCAGGCCCGGCAGGAGCCCCGGAACCGACCACGGAAGGTCCGGCGCCGGCCCCGTCGACGGGTGTGGCGCCTCCCGGCCGCGCCGACGGTGCCTCGGCAGCCGGCGGCTCCTCGCCGCGGAGCTTCGCGAGCACCCCGGGGAGCTGGTCGGGCGTGACGAGCACGTCGCGGGCCTTGGATCCCTCGGACGGACCGACGATGTCGCGCGACTCCATGAGGTCCATCAGGCGACCCGCCTTCGCGAAGCCGACGCGGAGCTTGCGCTGCAGCATCGACGTCGAGCCGAACTGGGTCGAGACGACCTGCTCGACGGCGGCGAGGAGCAGCTCGAGGTCGTCGCCGATGTCGGCGTCGATCTCCTTGCGCTCGACCACCGCCTGGACGTCCTGCCGGTACTCGGGCCGGGCCTGCCGCGTGACGTGCGCGACGACCTCGGCGACCTCGCTCTCCTGCACCCAGGCGCCCTGCACGCGGACGGCCTTCGACGAGCCCATCGGCAGGAAGAGCCCGTCGCCCTGCCCGATGAGCTTGTCCGCGCCCGGCTGGTCGAGGATGACCCGCGAGTCGGTGACGCTCGTCACCGCGAAGGCGACGCGCGACGGGACGTTCGCCTTGATGAGACCGGTGATGACGTCGACCGACGGGCGCTGCGTGGCGAGCACGAGGTGGATGCCGGCGGCACGGGCGAGCTGGGTGATGCGGACGATCGACTCCTCGACGTCGCGGGGGGCGACGAGCATGAGGTCCGCGAGCTCGTCCACGACGACCAGCAGGTACGGGTACGGCTTGAGCTTCCGCTCGCTGCCGGCGGGCAGCACGATCTCGTCGTTCTGGACGGCCTTGTTGAAGTCGTCGACGTGCCGGAACCCGAAGGACGCCAGGTCGTCGTACCGCATGTCCATCTCCTTCACGACCCACTGCAGCGCCTCGGCGGCCTTCTTGGGGTTCGTGATGATGGGCGTGATGAGGTGCGGGACCCCGGCGTAGATCGACAGTTCGACGCGCTTCGGGTCGACGAGGACCATGCGGACCTCGGACGGCTTCGCGCGCATCAGCAGGGACGTGATCATCGAGTTGATGAACACCGACTTGCCGGAGCCCGTGGACCCCGCGACGAGCAGGTGCGGCATCTTCGCCAGGTTGGCGACGACGAACCCGCCCTCGACGTCCTTGCCGACGCCGATGGTCATCGGGTGCTTCGACTTGGTGGCGGCGCCGGAGCGCAGGACGTCACCGAGGGAGACGATCTCGCGGTCCGTGTTCGGGATCTCGACGCCGATGGCGCTCTTGCCGGGGATCGGGGACAGGATGCGGACCTCGTTCGAGGCGACCGCGTACGACAGGTTCTTCGACAGCGCGGTGACGCGCTCGACCTTCACGCCGGGGCCGAGCTCGATCTCGTAGCGCGTGACCGTCGGCCCGCGGGAGAAGCCCGTGACCTTGGCGTCCACCTTGAACTCGGTGAGCACGCCGGTGATCGCCGCGACGATGTCGTCGTTCGCCTGGCTCCTGGCGACCGAGGGGGTGCCGGCGCTGAGCGTGGTCGCCGCGGGCAGGCGGTACGGGGCCGCCGGGTCCTCGTCGGCGGCGGCGGTGGCGGCGGGCAGGCCGTCGTCGGCCGCCTCGGGCTCGGGCGCGGTCGGCGAGACCACCGGGGAGACTCCGGCATCAGGTCGGGCGACCGCCGCGGGCTGCTCGGGCACCGGGGTGCCGAAGTCGCGGAGGGCCTGCTCGGCGACGGCGAGGTCCTGCTCGACCTGCTGCTCGCCGTGCACGGCGTCGTGCTCGACCGAGTCGTTGAGGTTCACCGAGGCGGGTACCGCGGGCGTGTGGTCAACGAGGCCGGCAGCGGCGCCGGCGTTCGGGCTCCCGGCAGGGGCAGCCGCACTCGCAGCCGCTCCGGCACCGGGGGCCGCCTGCGTCGCCGACGCGGGCAGCACGGGGCTGTCGTACGCCGGGTCCTCCTCGCGCCCGGACTTGTTCCGTCGCCACCAGGGGACGGTGCTCGCGGGGTCGTCCCCGCCGTCGGCGCGCTGTTCGTCCTCGAACCCGAGGTCCTCGAAGAGCGGGAAGTCGATCTGGTCCTTCGTGCGCCGCTTCGACGTGCGCGCTCGTGGCGCGGCCGGGGCCGCGTCGGACTCGGTGACGGTGTCGTCCTCTGCCGCGGGGGCCGGCGCACCGAACAGGTACGCGTACAGCTCGTGCAGGCGACGACCGGTCTTGTTCGGCGGCGTCTTCGTGATGATGAAGAGCGACAGCACGAGCAGCACGACCGCGACCGGCACCGCCACCCACACGGTGGCGACCGCGACCAACCAGCTGATCACGACCCAGCCGAGCACACCACCCGCGGCGGCGAGGGCGACCATGCCGTCGGACGCGCTCGGCTGCCCGCCGAACACGTGGCAGAGCGACGCGATGGACACCAGCATCAGGCCGAGACCGATGCCGATCCGGGTGTTGTCGTGCACCGATGCGGGGTGCCGGAACAGCCACCCCGCGAAGACGATCATGATGACGGGCAGCGCGACCGCCAGCCGCCCGAAGAGCCCGCCGAACGTGTAGGCGTCGAGCGTGACGGACAGCGGGTTCGTGGGGTTGAGCCACTCGACGACCCCGCCCGCGAGCGCGAGCACGAACAGCAGGAACGGGAAGCCGTCTCGTCGTTCGTCCTTGGCGAGGGTCTCCTTGCCGAGCAGGCGGAAGAGCGCGCCGACGCCGTGCGCCATCGCGAGCCAGGCGGTCACGACGGGGTTCTGCTCGCGGAACACCGGGGTGGGTGCGGCCTGCGGCAGCTTCTTCGTCGTCGCCTGCGTGCGCGACGTTCCGCGCGACCCGCTCCCGCGGGACGACGTGGACGCGCGCGAGCGCGTGGTCGACTTGGTGCCTCCGGCCATGCGACGGAGCCTAATCCCCGCTCGGGACATTCCGTGGATGCCCCGCCGCGACCCGACGCCCCACCCGCGCACACCCGCCCCGTGGCGGGCGCCGGGCAGATGCGCGCGCCCCGACCGGACGCGCCGACCGGACGCCCCGCGCGGTCAGTACCGGATCGCGTCGATGACCTTGACCCGCACCGCCACGATCGCGGGCAGGAACCCGGCGAGCGCCCCGACCAGCAACGCCGAGCCGACCCCGATCAGCGCAGCCTCCACCGGGAAGGGTGCTCCCCCGACGTCGACCCCGTTCGTGATCAGGCCACGGACCGTCCCGTTGCCGAGCACCGCCGCGCCGACCATCACCCCGACACCACCGGCGACGAGCGTGCCGAGCACGTTCTCGAGCAGCACGGCCACGAAGATCCGCCCGGCGGTGGCACCGACGCCGCGACGGATGCCGATCTCACGGATCCGCTGCCGGACGCTCACGAGCGACACGTTGAGGAGCCCGAGCCCACCGAGCACCAGGACCAGGACCGCGACCCCCGCGATCACCCAGCGCAACGCGCCGAGGGGATCACCGTCGACCGAACCGGCCGCGTCGGACCGGGTCGCGTCGACCGTCCACCCGGGACCGAGCGCCCGCTCCGCGTCCGAGGCGATGCGCGCCGCCACCGCCTTGCCGTCGTGCTCGGGCACCCAGACCTCGAAGAGCCGCTGCGAGCCGTCGTCGGGCGAGGCCACCGCGTTCGCCGTCGCGACGGAGTCCGCGAGCTGGTAGAACATCGGCTCGGTGTCGTACTCCGACGACACGTACCGGCCGATCACGACGGCGGTGACGTCGGGCGTCCCCGGCAGGCGCACGACCGGGTGCGTGACGACGTCCGGGCTGCCCAGTCGGTCCAGGAACGCCTGGTTGACGACGAGCGCCGGCGCGAGGCGGTCCCGGTCGTCCTCGGTGAACCAGGAGCCGTCGTCGACGCGCACGCGGTGCATCTCGGCGTACGCGGGGTCGACCGTGACGCCCTGCGCCAGGGTGACCCCGTCCGGGAACTGCACCGGACGCTGGGTCCAGGAGGCCTCGGTCGCGAAGCGGACGTGGTAGCGCTCGGCCCCGGCGCGGAGCTCCCGGTCGAGGGCGTCGGCGTCCGCGGCCGCTGCTGCCCCGGTGCCGTCCCCAGCGGAGGAGCCAGCGGAGGAGGCAGCGGAGGACGTCCCGGTGACCTGGTACGTCGCCGGTCGCCCGCCGTACTGCTCGTTGAAGGCTGCCGTGACCCGTTCCGCGAGTGCTCCGAAGCCGACGACGACCGCGAGCGACGCCACCGCGATGGTGACCCCGATCAGGCTGAGCACGACCCTGCCCCGGTGCACGCGGAGCTCCTGCCAGGACTCGACGACGGTCCCGACGACCGTGGTGAGCAGCCGGTTCACGCCGCCACCGCCCCGGTCGCGACGTCCACGTCGTCAACCACGAGTCCGTGGTCGATGCGGTGCACGACGTCCGCCCGCGCCGCGACCGCTGCGTCGTGCGTGATGGTGACGAGTGCCGCGCCCGTCTCGGCCGCGACGGTCTCGAGCAGCTCCATGACCACCCGTCCGGTGTCGACGTCGAGCGCTCCGGTCGGCTCGTCGGCCAGGATGAGCCGGGGAGCCCGGACGAGCGCCCGGGCGATGGCGACCCGCTGCTGCTCGCCGCCGGAGAGCCGGTGCGGCTGCGTGTCGGCGCGGTCCGCCAGGCCGACCCGGTCGAGCATCTCGAGGGCCAGGCGTCGGCGCGACCAGAACGCCCGACCGGTCGCGTAGAGCAACGGGACCTCGACGTTCTCGACCGCGGTGCGGCCCTGGAGCAGGTTGAACTGCTGGAAGACGAACCCGACGTCCGCACCGCGCACGTGATCGCGTCGGACGGACCCGGCGCGTCCGACGTCCTGCCCGTCGAACTCGTGCAGCCCGTCGGTCGGGGTGTCGAGCAGGCCGAGGACGTTGAGGAGCGTCGACTTGCCCGACCCCGAGCGGCCGACGATCGCCACGCGGCTGTCCGCCGCGACGTCCAGGTCGACACCGCGGAGGATCTCGAGCGTCGAGCCGTCCGGCAGGACGACGGACTTCCGCAGGTCGCGGACGTGCACGAGGCTCATCCGCCCGTCACCGTCCCGTCCTCGGTGGACTCCTCGTCGGGCTTCGCCTCCTTGCCGGGGACGAACTGCAGGACCGTGTCGCCCTCCGTCAGTCCGTCCCTGACCTCGACGGTCTCGCCGTCATTGAGCCCGAGGGTGACCTGGCGCTCGGAGCGCTTCCCCTCGTCGTCGACCACGGTGACGACGCCGCGCTGGGCGGTCCCCTGCACGGCGGTGGTCGGCAGGGTGAGCACGCCCTCGGCCGACCCGGTGGACACGGCGACCGTGACCTCGAGCCCGGGGAACACGGTGACGTCGCCCGGGACGTCGCACCGCAGCTGCGTCGCGCCACCGCCCGTCGCCTGGGCGTCCTCCGTGCCCTCGGCGCCCGGTGTCGCGGTGCTGCCCGCGGCCGCCGCGGAGCTGAGCGACAGGTTCGTGCAGGTGAACGGCGCCGGTCCGTCGGTGATCGTCACGGTCGCGTCCGACGGACGCGACGTCAACCGGTAGAGCTGCGCTGCCTTGAGGGTGGCGGTGACGCGGTACGCCTCGGGGGCGACGCGCGCAACGGTGTCACCGATCGCGACGGGCTGCTTCGCCACGAGGTCGAGTCCGGAGACGGTGCCGGACGACGACGCGACGACGGTCGCGAAGGTCACGGTCGCGGGGAGCGGCTCACCGTCCTCGGTCGTCCCCGTCGCGGGCGTCTCCACCCGCAGGTCGATGATCGGTGCTCCTTGCTGGACCTGCGTGCCGTTCGTCACGAACACCTTGTTGACGGTGCCCTCCGCGGTCGAACGCACCGGCGTCGACGCGACGGACTCGATCGTCCCGGTCGCCTCGACGTCGTTGACGACGTCGCCCGTCTGCACGGTGACGGTCGGGTCCTCGAGCTGCGCGGTCGGCAACGTCTCGGCGTCGTCCGGCTGCGCCGCGAAGAAGGCGAGGCGCACGAGCGACACCGCGATGGCGGCGAACACGAGGAACTTCAGGCCGGGCCACACCCAGCGACGCAGGACGGTCACCCTCGGACGGTATTGGCTGACATACCGAGGGAGCATCAGCCTGAGGGATGACGCAGGGTGGCCGCCCGGCCGAGCCGGACGCCGTCCCCGAGGCCGCGACGCGACAGCAACGGCCAGGAGGCTCGGCGAACGTTCCCGGGGAACGCGCGCCGAGCCTCCTGGCCGGGTGCAGAGCGGGTGCCTACGCCTCGATGACCACCGGGACGATCATCGGACGGCGGCGGTGCTTCGTGTTCACCCAGCGGCCGACGGTGCGGCGGACGACCTGCTGGAACGCGTGTGCGTCGCGCGTGCCGTTGCCGGCCGCGTCGGCGAGCGCCTTCGCGATCTGCGGGCGGACGTCGTCGAAGACCGAGTCGTCCTCGGCGAAGCCGCGGGACTGGATCTCCGGGCCGACCACGCACTGGCCGGTCGTGAAGTCGACGGCACAGAAGATCGAGATGAAGCCCTCCTCCGCCAGGACGCGGCGGTCCTTGAGGTCGGCGTCGGTGATCTCGCCGACGGTCGACCCGTCGACGTAGACGTAGCCGATGTCGAGCTGGCCGGCGACGCTGGCCACGCCGTCCTTGAGGTCGACGACGATGCCGTCCTGCCCGAGGATCACGTTGCGCGGCGGGACGCCCGTCTGGATCGCCAGGTCGGCGTTCGCGTACAGGTGACGGTGCTCACCGTGCACGGGCAGGACGTTCCGCGGACGCAGGATGTTGTAGCAGTACAGGAGCTCGCCGGCGGACGCGTGTCCGGAGACGTGCACCTTCGCGTTGCCCTTGTGCACGACCTTGGCGCCGAGCTTCGTCAGGCCGTCGATCACCCGGTAGACGGCGTTCTCGTTGCCCGGGATCAGGCTCGACGCGAGGATGACGGTGTCGCCCTCGCCGATCTCGATCTGGTGCTCGAGGTTCGCCATGCGCGCGAGCACGGCCATCGGCTCGCCCTGCGACCCCGTCGACATGTAGACGATCTGGTCGTCGGGGACGTTCTTCGCCTTCTTCGTGTCGATGAGCACGTCGTCCGGCACCCGGAGGTACCCGAGCTCGGCGGCGATGTTCATGTTGCGGATCATCGACCGGCCCATGAACGCGACCTTGCGGTTGGTCGCGGCGGCGGCGTCGAGGACCTGCTGCACGCGGTGCACGTGCGACGAGAAGCTCGCGACGACGACCTTCTTGCGGGCGCGCGAGATGACGTTCTCGAGCACCGGTCCGATGTCGCGCTCGGGTGCGGTGAACCCGGGGACGTCGGCGTTGGTCGAGTCCGGCAGGAACAGGTCGACGCCCTGCTCGCCGAGACGGGCGAAGGCGCGGAGGTCGGTGATGCGGTCGTCCAGCGGGAGCTGGTCCATCTTGAAGTCACCCGTGTGCAGCACGCGGCCGGCCGGGGTGGTGATCGCCACGGCGAGGGCGTCCGGGATCGAGTGGTTCACGGCCACGAACTCGAGGTGGAACGGGCCGAGCTGCTCGGTCTGGTCCTCCTGCACGACGAGCGTGTAGGGCTTGATCCGGTGCTCCTTGAGCTTCGCCTCGACGAGCGCGAGGGTCAGCGTGGAGCCGATCAGGGGGATGTCGCCCTTGAGCTTGAGCAGGTACGGGACGGCGCCGATGTGGTCCTCGTGCCCGTGGGTGAGCACGACACCGAGGACGTCGTCGAGGCGGTCCCGGATCGGCCCGAAGTCGGGGAGGATGAGGTCGACGCCCGGCTGGTGCTCCTCGGGGAAGAGCACGCCGGCGTCGACGATCAGCAGCTTGCCGTCGAACTCGTAGACGGTCATGTTGCGACCGATCTCGCCGAGGCCCCCGACGGGGATGACGCGGAGGGTGCCGGGTTCGAGCGGCTGCGGTGTGGAGAGCTGGGTGGGCATTCGGTCCTGACTGTCGTGCGACGCGCTGCGGCGCCGCGGTCTTCCTAACGTGTGGTGCCTGGCACCTTCGGCAGTGCGCCGCCGGCCGCCGCGTTGCGGTCGGGGCGGAAGTTCGAGAAGTCGGCGCCGGGGATGTTCCGGACCGCCTCGAGGGAGGTCTCGATGGCGTAGGCCTCGGTGTCCTCGGGGCCGACGAGCGGCAGTCGGACGCGCGGGCTCCCGATGCGGCCGAGCCCGTGCAGGACGTACTTCGCGGCGACGGTGCCGGGGACGTGCGTCATGATCGCGCGGACGAGTGGTTCGACGCGCTTGTGCTCGGCGGTCGCGGTCGCGAGGTCGCCGCGGTTCACGGCGTCGACGATCGTGCGGTACGGCGTGCTCGTGATGTTCGCCGTCACACCGATCAGACCGGTCGCGCCGATCGACAGGTGCGGGAGCACGTTCGTGTCGTCGCCCGAGAAGTACATGAGGTCGGTGTTGTTCAGCACCCGGGAGACCTCGGCGAAGTCGCCCTTGGCGTCCTTCACGGCGAGGATGTTCGGGTGGTGCGACGCCCGCACGATGGTCTCGTACGTGATCGGGATGCCGGTGCGACCCGGGATGTCGTACAGGATCACCGGCAGGTCGGTCGCGTCGGCGATCATCCGGAAGTGCGTGAGCACGCCCGACTGCGTCGGCTTGTTGTAGTACGGCGTGACGATCATCACGCCGTCGGCGCCGGCCTTCTCGCTCTGCTTGTAGAGGTGGATCGCGTGCGCGGTCTCGTTCGAGCCGCCGCCTGTGATGATCTTCGCGCGGCCCGCGGCGACGGACTTGCCGACCTCGACCAGCCGGAGCTTCTCGGGGTCGGTCAGCGTGCTCGTCTCGCCGGTCGTCCCGGTGACGACGATGCCGTCGGCGCCGGCGGTGATGCAGTCGTCGATGTGCTGCTCGACGCCGGGCCAGTCGACCTCGCCGTCGGCCGTGAACGGCGTCACGAGGGCGACGAGGACCTGACCGAAGGGATTCTCACGCGGGGACACGCGCACCAGCGTACCGGGGATGTGCGCCGGGGCCGCCGTCCGGTCGGACGGTGCGCGGCGTTCGGACGGTCGGGAGGCGCGGCTCGCTCCCGTCGCGGCCGGTCCCGCCCGGCACCGGCGGCGGTCCACCGCGTCGAACCACGTTCCCGACGTCGAACCAGCGTCAGCGGCTGGTTCGACGTCGGTTCCGTGGTTCGACGCTCCGGCAGGGCCGGGCCGCGACCGCGCAGCGCTACGCGCGGCGGCGCCACTCCAGGAAGCGGTAGCGGGTGCCGTCGACGCGGGACTCCTGCCACGGTCCCTCGTCGGCGAGCTCCCACGCGTCGTCGAGCGCCGGCGCGCGGGTGTCGCCCGGGACCTCGACGTCGACGATCGTCTCGGAGACCCGGTCGGCGAACGGCAGCGCGTCGGCGTACACCGCTCCCCCGCCGATCACCCACACGGGCTCGTCGGTGTCGAGTGCGGTCGCCAGGTCGTGCACGACCTCGGCACCCTCGGCCGACCACGAGGCGTCCCGCGTCAGCACGACGTTCCGCCGTCCGGGCAGCGGCCGGAACCGCGGCGGCAACGAGTCCCAGGTGCGCCGGCCCATCACGACGACCCCGTCACCGGTGACCTGCCGGAAGTGCGCGAGGTCCTCGGGCACGTGCCACGGGATGCCCCCGTCGGCACCGATGACGCCGGACGCCGTGCGGGCCCAGACCATGCCGACGCCACGGACGGGCTCGGTCCAGCCCATCAGACGGCGACCGCGGCCTTGATGGCGGGGTGGTGTTCGTACCCGACGACGGTGAAGTCCTCGTACACGTAGTCGTCGATCGAGTCGCGCGGGGCGATCTCGAGCGTCGGGTACGGGTACGCCGTGCGGGAGAGCTGCTCGCGGACCTGCTCGACGTGGTTGTCGTACACGTGGCAGTCGCCGCCGGTCCACACGAAGTCGCCGACCTCGAGCCCGGTCTGTGCGGCGATCATGTGGGTGAGCAGCGCGTACGAGGCGATGTTGAACGGCACACCGAGGAACATGTCCGCGCTCCGCTGGTACAGCTGGCACGAGAGCTTGCCGTCGTTGACGGAGAACTGGAAGAACGCGTGGCACGGGGCGAGCGCCATCTCCGGCACGTCGGCGACGTTCCACGCCGACACGATGAGTCGCCGGGAGTCCGGGTTCGTGCGGATCTGCTCGATGACCTGGGCGATCTGGTCGACGTGCTCGCCGGACGGGGTCGGCCACGAGCGCCACTGCACGCCGTACACCGGGCCGAGGTCGCCGTCCTCGTGCGCCCACTCGTTCCAGATGCGGACGCCGTGCTCCTGCAGCCAGCGGGCGTTGCCGTCGCCGCGCAGGAACCAGAGCAGCTCGTACGCCACGGACTTGAAGTGCACCCGCTTGGTCGTGACCAGCGGGAAGCCCTGCGACAGGTCGTAGCGGAGCTGCGCCCCGAAGATGCTGCGCGTGCCGGTGCCGGTGCGGTCGCCCTTCGGCGTGCCCTCCTCGAGCACCCGACGCAGCAGGTCCTCGTAGGGAGTCGGCACGGCCGGGGTGGGGACGGTGGGATCGGGCTGCACGGTCTCGCTCACACGGAGAGCCTACGTCCACCAAGCGGCGGGACCACGCGGCGAAGCCCGGAGCCGGCTGAGTACCGTGGCCCCCATGTCGACCCAGCCGCTCTCGATCCTCGTCGCCGGTGCGTCCGGTTTCATCGGGACCCCCCTCGTCCGTGCCCTGCGCGAGGCCGGACACCACGTCACCACGCTGACCCGCAGCGAACCCCGCACCGCGAGCGCGTTCCGCTGGTCCCCCGGCACCCGGCCGCTCGACCCGGCGGTGCTCGACGGCGCCGACGTCGTGATCAACCTCGCCGGAGCGAACATCGGCAAGCTGCCGTGGACCGCGTCCTACAAGCAGCAGATCCTCGACTCGCGGGTCCAGGCCACCGAGACCCTCGTCGAGGCGATGCGCCACGCCGCGAACCCGCCGGCGCTCTTCCTGTCCGGTTCGGCTTCGGGCGTCTACGGCGACCGTCCCGTCGACGTCCTCGACGACGACGCCGAAGCCGGCCGGGGCTTCCTCGCCGACGTCTGCACGAAGTGGGAGGCCGCCGCGACCGCCGCCCCCGAGGGCGTCCGCGTCGTCCTGCTCCGCACCGGCATCGTGGTCGGGCAGGGCGGTGGCGCGCTCGCACCCCTCGTCCCCCTCACGAAGGCGGGGCTCGGCGGCAAGCTCGGCACCGGCGGACAGTTCTGGCCGTGGATCGCGCTCGAGGACGAGGTCGGCGCGATCGTGCACCTCGCGACCAGCCCCGACGCCGCCGACGTGCGCGGCCCCGTCAACCTGGCCGGACCGGAGGCCGCGGTGTCGAACCGCATCACCCGTCGTGTCGCCGACGACCTGCACCGCCCCTACCTGTTCAGCGTGCCGGCCTTCGCCCTGCGCACGCTGCTCCGCGAGGCGGCGGACGAGATGCTGCTCTCCAGCCAGCGGATGGTGCCTCGGAAGCTCACCAGGTCCGGCTACCGGTTCCGGTACGAGCGTGCCGAGGACGCGGTCGACGCCGCCTTCTGACCCGACGACGGGAACGACCCGACGACCGGAACGACCCGACGACAGAACGACCCGACGACCCGACGGACAGGAGGCCCGTGGCGACACCGCCACGGGCCTCCCGTCCGTCAGCGGGTCGCCGTCGCCTTCGCCAGCGCGGCCCGCATCGCCGCCCGCGTCCGCTTGCGGTCGCCGGCAGCGTCGTAGACGATGCCCAGGCGGTACCAGCCGCGCCAGTCCTCCGGGTCGGCCTCGACCGCGTCCCGGTAGCGCGGGAACAGCTCGTCGGCGGCGTCCCGGGTCGGCCGGCCCGACGGGCGGACGGGGACGACCTCGTCCGGGGTCGCGCCCTCCTGCTCGAGCCGGGCTCCGAGCCGGGTGATGCGCACGCCGAAGCGGACCTCGAGCACGAGCAGCAGCGCACCGATCGCGGCGACGACGAACAGCGCGACGCCGATGCCGATGCCGATCGGCTGGCCGGTCTGCACGAACGCGACCGCACGCTGCGCGACGAGTCCGATGTACAGCGCGAGCAGCAGGGTCATCAGCGCCGCCCCCCAGAACGGTGAGCGGAGGGACCGCCAGATCGGGGTCACGGCTGACCGATGCCGAGGACGCTGCCGAGCCCGACGGTCAGCCCGCGGGCACCGACCACGGCGGACAACGCAGCGCGGATGCCGGCGACGTACGCCACGTGGTCGGTCGTGTCGTGGCGGATCGTGACGGTCTCGCCCGGGCCGCTGAGCAGCACGTCCTGCACGGCCGTGACGCCCGGCAGACGGAGCGAGTGGATCGGGACGCTCGCCACCTGCTGCCCACGGGCACGCTGGTCGACGTGCGGGGCGTCGACGGGTCCGACCTCACGGCGGGCGTCCGCGATGAGCTCGGCGGTCCGGACGGCGGTCCCCGACGGGCTGTCGACCTTGCCCGCGTGGTGGGTCTCGACGATCTCGACGGACGGGAACCACGGCGCGGCGATCGTGGCGAGGTGCGTCGCGAGCACCGAGCCGATCGAGAAGTTCGGGACGACGAGGGCACCCTGGTCGGGTCGTGCCTCGAGTCCGGCGCGGAGCTTCGCCAGGCGGTCGAGCGACCAGCCCGAGGTCCCGACGAGGACGTTCGCGCCGCTCGCCAGGGCGTGCTCGACGATCGCGGGGCTCAGCGCGGGGACGGTGACGTCGACGACGACGGTCGCGCCGCCGAACACCGACGGCGGGGCCTCGTGCACGGCGTCCCGCGAGGACAGCGACGCGACGAGCTCGAAGCCGTCGAGCGACTCCACGACGGAGGCCACCAGGCCCCCGAGACGACCGGTGGCGCCGACGACGGCGACGGGAGTGACCATGGGCTCCATCCTAGGATCGACGCATGCCGCTCCAGGTCAGGTCCGTCCCCGCCGACGCGCCCGAGGTCGACGCCCTGCTCGACGCCTACCTCGACGAGCGCGAGGCGACGTTCCCGAGCGCACAGGGCTCGTACTCGCGGAAGCGCACCCCGGCCGTCGAGTTCACGGCGCCGGACGGCGTGTTCGTGGTGGCGTACGAGGTGGACGACGACGGGTCGCGCCCGGTCGGCTGCGGTGGCCTGCGACGGATCCCTGCTCATCCGGGTGACGGGGGCGAGCGCGACGACGCGTGGTTCGAGGTCAAGCACGTCTACGTCGCCCCCGCCGGGCGTGGACGGGGCGTCGGCACCGCGGTGATGGACGCCCTGGAACACGCCGCGCGCGACCTCGGCGCCACGAGCGTCGTCCTCGACACGAACGACTCGCTCGTCGCCGCGGGTGCGATGTACCGGAGCCGCGGCTACCGGCGCGTCGCGGCGTTCAACGACAACCCGAACGCGACCGCCTGGTACCGCCTGCCGGTGCGCTGACCGGTGTCGCGCCTCCAGGCCGGACCCGTGCCCCGGTCCGTGGCGGGACGCTAGACGGGCTGTTCGACCGGCAGCCCCGTGCGGAGCTCCACCGGCAGGTGCGCCAGGTCGTTCAGGGTGACCACCTCGGCCGGCTTCGCCGAGCGGATCCGGATGATCGTCAGCGCGGTGTGCGCCACGTTCGTGCCCATCCAGCGCCACTCCGGGGCCTGGAAGGCCTCGCGGACGAACCAGCCGATCACCGCGTTGTGGGTGATGAGCAGGTCGTGGCGGTCCTCCCGCGCCGGCGTGAAGAACTCGGCCACGGCGTCGCCCATCTGGGCCTGCCCGGCGACGATCTCCTCCTCGGTCACACCGCCGTACCAGCCCTGGTAGGCGTGCGGCATGTCCGGTGTCGGCCCGGACGGGATGCAGTCGAAGAGCAGCGTCGAGGGCTCGGGCTGGATCGAGGGCAGCCGCTGCGCGAGGTACGCCGCCGTCTCGCTCGGGGCGTCGAGCGGCGAGTGGTACACACCGTCGAAGGGCACCCCGCCGAGCCGGTCGGCCACGAGCACCGCCTGACGCTTCCCGCGTTCGGAGAGCTTGCCGTCACGGAGCCCGTGCTCGGCGTCCTGGTGCTCACCGTGCCGGACGAGGTACAGGTAGTGCGACACGTCCGTCACCCCTCGACGCCGAGGGCCGCTGCGAGCTCGTCCCGCTGCACGGCACCGACCACCGAGGTGATGGTCGGCCGGGTGAGCAGGTCGCGCGCCAGGTCGAGCACGTCGCCGGTGGTGACCCGGTCGACCCGCTGCAGCGCGGTACCGAGGTCGGTGAACTCACCGGTGCCGAGCTCGGATCGCCCGAGCCGCGTCATGCGCGCGTCGGAGTCCTCGAGCGAGAGCGTCAGGGCACCCTCGATCTGCCCCTTGGCGCGGCGGAGCTCGTCCTCGGTGATGCCGTCGTCGACCATGCGGGCGAACTCGGCGTCGATGATCTCGACGACACCGGCGACGTTGTCCGGAGCACAGCCTGCGTAGACGCCGAACGCGCCGTTGTCGAGGTACGCCGGGGCGAAGGACGACACGGCGTAGGCGAGGCCGCGGCGCTCCCGGACCTCCTGGAACAGGCGGGAGCTCATGCCACCGCCCAGCACGGCGTTGAGCACGCTGAGGACCGGGCGGCGGTCGTCGCGCAGGTCGAGGCCCTGGGAGCCGCGGAGCATGCTGACCTGTTCGGTCGGGCGGTGCGCGACCGCGAGGCGCGCCACGGCGGGGTCGGCCACCGTCTGCGGCGTCCGTCGGGCGAGCGGCGAGGCCTTCGGAGCGTCGCGGAACACGCGCTCGACGAGTTCGCGGAAGCGGTCGTGGTCGACGGCACCGGCCGCGGTGACGACGATGCCGTTCGGCGCGTAGTGCTCGCGGTAGTGGTCGAGCACCTCGTCGCGCCCGACGGCACGGATGCTCTCGGGTGTCCCGCCGATCGGACGCCCGAGAGGGTGCCCGTCGAACGCCGCGGCGAAGAAGGCCTCGCCCGCGACGTCGGCCGGGTCGTCGGCGGCCATCGCCAGCTCTTCGAGGATGACACCGCGTTCGACCGCGAAGGCGTCCGCGTCGAGCACCGAACCGGTGACCATGTCGCCGATCACCTCGACCGCCATCGGGACGTCGGTGTCCCGGACGCGGGCGTAGTAGCAGGTGTACTCCTTGGCGGTCGCGGCGTTGTGCTCACCGCCCACGGAGTCGAACGCGATGGCGATGTCGAGTGCGCTGCGTCGTCCGGTGCCCTTGAACAACAGGTGTTCGAGGAAGTGCGTCGACCCGAACTGGCCTTCGCGCTCGTCGCGGGAACCGACACCGACCCAGAAGCCGAGGCTGGTCGAACTCGCTCCCGGGACCGACTCGGTCAGGACCCGGACACCGGACGGCAGCACGGATCGACGGACGAAGGCACCACCGGACGTCAGGAAGGACGTGTCCTGGGCCTCGAGCGGCAACGGCACTGGCTGGTTCATCGCAGGAGAGCCTACTGACCCGTGCGGGCTCGCCATCCAGTTTCCACAGCCTCACGGCGCGTACCTCGAAGTGGGGTACGGACGAGGAGGATAGAAAGACTCGTCTGTCTGTCCTCCCTGTGGTACAGTCGTCACATCGGGTCGGAAGCCCCCCTAGATTCCGACCCGGTGGCTCGGGACATCAGTCCTGCGCGGCGGAGTCCCCCCACTCCCCCGCGGAGCCGATGAGTCCGAGGAGCAGCGCTGTGACGGTCGATTCCCCCCAACCGACCGTCCAGCGTCTCCCGGGCCCGAGCACGAACCTCGCGTCGCCGGACGGGTCGAGCGTCCCCCCGACTCCCCGCTCCGGCGGCGCGAAGGTCCGCATCCTCGAGACCGCGTCGAAGCTCTTCTACGAGGAGGGCATCCGGGGCGTGGGCGTCGACCGCCTCATCTCCGAGGCGAGCGTCACGAAGGCGACGTTCTACAAGCACTACGGGTCGAAGGACAACCTGATCCTGGCCTACATCCGCGCGCAGGACGAGCGGGTGCAGCAGGCGTTCACGCGGCTGGTCGACGAGGCAGCCACCCCGGTCGAGGCCGTCCGCGCCTGGGTCGCAGCGGTCTCCGACGACGTCGGACGCCCCGACTTCCGTGGCTGCGCCTTCCTGAACGCGGCTGCGGAGTACCACGACCCCCGCGACCCGGTCCGCCAGGTCGTCGCTGCACACCGTGACTGGTACACGGAACAGCTCTTCGCGCTGCTGCAGCGCGCCGGACACCCGATGCCGGGTGACGGTGCCGACGAGCTCATGCTCGCGCGCGACGGCGTGATGGCCGGTGCGTACGCCGGCGACGCGATCGCCGCGACGGCAGCGCTCGGACGGGTCGTCGAGCGCGTCATCACGCGCTGACCTCGCTGGCGCCTCGGCGCTGCCGGGAGGCGGAGGGCGGCGCCGCCACGCGCCTCCCGTCCGTCCCACCCTCGTACGTCCCACCCTCGGGACAGCCCGCGGGTGTTGGCTGGAACGCATGGCCAACGACCCCAACTGGAACCTCCCCGAGGTCCCCACGTTCACCCTGACGAGCCCCGACTTCACCGACGGTGGCGCGCTGCCCGACTGGGCGCGCGGCTCCGACGTCGGCGGCGAGGACCGCTCCCCCGCGCTCGAGTGGTCCGGCGCACCCGAGGGCACGCAGAGCTACGTCCTCACCGTGTACGACCCCGACGCGCCGACCGGCTCGGGCTTCTGGCACTGGAGCCTGACGGACGTCCCGGCGTCGACCACCTCGCTGCCGCAGGGCGCCGGGACCGACGACGCGCTGCTGCCCGCCGAGGCACTGCGCCGCCGCAACGAGTACGGCACCGACACCTTCCTCGGCGCTGCACCGCCCGCCGGCCACGGACCCCACCGCTACGTCTTCACCGTCAGCGCACTCGACGTGCCGGTGCTCGAGGCGCCCGCCGATGCCACCCCGGCCGTCGTCGGCTTCCTGCTCCGGGAGCACCTGCTCGGCCGCGCGCAGCTGACCGGCACGCAGGAGACGCCCGCGTCCTGACGCTCGCCGCGGGAGCGCCCGCCGCCGGAGGGCCGGGCGCCGAGTCTCGGCGTCAGCGACGGTTCTCGTGCTCCGGGGCCCGAGAACCGTCGCACAGCCCGAGTCTCGCGCCCGCAGAGCGCCGCACACACGGCAACGGCCGCCGCTCCAGCAGGAGCGGCGGCCGTTGCCGTGTCAGCAGCGCGAGGCGCGAGGGATCAACCCTCGGCGTTGTCCTCGGTGTGCTTCTCGTGACCCTCGCGGCCCTCGGTGTCGACCTCGTCCGCGACGACCGGCGCGAGCGAGAGCTTGCCGCGGTCGTCCACCTTGGTGACCTCGACCAGGACCTTCTGGCCGACGCCGAGGACGTCCTCGACGTTCTCGACACGCTTGCCACCGGCGAGCTTGCGGACCTCGGAGACGTGGAGCAGACCGTCGCGGCCCGGGAGCAGCGACACGAAGGCACCGAACGTCGCGATCTTGACGACCGTGCCGAGGAACTGGTCCCCGATCTCCGGGTTCGTCGGGTTCGCGATCGCGTTGACCTGAGCGCGTGCGGCCTCGGCCGACGGGCCGTCGACGGCGCCGATGTAGACGGTGCCGTCGTCCTCGATCGAGATGTCGGCGCCGGTCTCGTCCTGGATGCCGTTGATCGTCTTGCCCTTCGGGCCGATCAGCTCGCCGATCTTGTCGACCGGGATGTTGACCGAGATCACGCGCGGGGCGGTGTCGGCCATCTCGTCCGGTCCGTCGATGGCCTCGTTGAGGACACCGAGGATGGCCGAGCGGGCCTCCTTGGCCTGCTTCAGCGCGGCGTCGAGGACCGACGACGGGATGCCGTCGAGCTTCGTGTCGAGCTGGATCGCGGTGACGAACTCCGACGTGCCGGCGACCTTGAAGTCCATGTCACCGAGGGCGTCCTCGGCACCGAGGATGTCGGTCAGCGCCGCGTAGCGGGTCTGGCCGTCGACGGTGTCGGAGACGAGGCCCATCGCGATGCCCGCGACCGGGGCGCGCAGCGGCACACCGGCGTTGAGGAGCGACAGCGTCGACGCGCAGACCGAGCCCATCGACGTCGAGCCGTTGGAGCTCAGCGCCTCGGACACCTGGCGGATGGCGTACGGGAACTCCTCGCGCGACGGCAGCACCGGCACGAGGGCGCGCTCGGCGAGGAAGCCGTGCCCGATCTCGCGACGCTTCGGCGAACCGACACGGCCGGTCTCACCGGTCGAGTAGGGCGGGAAGTTGTAGTGGTGCAGGTAGCGCTTCTTCGTGACGGGCGACAGCGAGTCGATCTGCTGCTCCATCTTGAGCATGTTCAACGTGGTGACGCCGAGGATCTGCGTCTCGCCGCGCTGGAACACCGCGGAACCGTGGACGCGCGGGATCACGGCGACCTCGGCGTCGAGCGGACGGATGTCGGCGAGGCCGCGACCGTCCATGCGTACCTGCTCGGTCAGGATGCGGCCGCGGACGACCTTCTTCGTGACCGACTTGTAGGCGGCACCGACCTGGCCGACGGCGCTGTCGGGGAGCTCCCCGGCCTCGACCTTGGCGGCGACGGCCTCCTTGACGCGGGCCTTCAGGGCGTCGTCCTTGTCCTGACGCTCGACCTTGCCGGCGATCTGGTAGACGTCCTTCAGCTCGTCGAGGGCGAGTGCCTCGACCGCGGAGTAGACCTCGGGCGCGTACGGCGGGAAGACCGGGTAGTCCTGGATCTCCTTGGCCGACTGCGCGGCCATCTTCGCCTGCGCCTCGACCAGGACCTTGAGGAACGGCTTGGCCGCCTCGAGGCCCTGCGCGACGATCGCCTCGTCGGGCTTGGTCGCCCCGCCCTGGATGAGACCCCAGGCGTGCTCGGTCGCCTCGGCCTCGACCATCATGATGGCGACGTCCTCGTTGCCCTGCTCGTCGGTGACGACACGGCCCGCGACGGTGAGGTCGAAGACGGCGTCGGCCAGCTGCGAGGCCTTCGGGAACGCGACCCACTGGTCACCGATCAGTGCGAGGCGCACACCGGCGATCGGGCCGGAGAACGGCAGACCGGAGATCTGGGTCGACGCGGACGCCGCGTTGATCGCGAGCGCGTCGTAGAACTCGTCCGGCGCGATGCTCAGGACGGTGATGACGATCTGGACCTCGTTGCGCAGGCCGTCGACGAACGACGGACGCAGCGGCCGGTCGATGAGCCGGCAGACGAGGATCGCCTCGGTGCTCGGACGGCCCTCGCGACGGAAGAACGAGCCGGGGATCTTGCCGGCGGCGTACGAGCGCTCCTCGACGTCGACCGTCAGCGGGAAGAAGTCGAAGCCCTCGCGCGGGTGCTTGCCGGCGCTGGTGGCCGAGAGGAGCATGGTCTCCTCGTCGAGGTACGCGGCGACCGCGCCCTGGGCCTGCTGTGCGAGGCGGCCGGTCTCGAACCGGACGACGCGCTTGCCGAACTTGCCGTTGTCGATGACGGCTTCGGCGAACTTGATCTCGGGACCCTCCAAAAGGGTGCCTCCTTGACGTGTTCGGCAGACCTGGGCGACGGCACTCGTGGTGCGTGCGCGCCGAGGGGTCGGGGCGCATGTCTGGCCAGCAGTAGAAGCACTCGGGACTCCGAACGGCCCGCGAGCCACCACCGATGACCAGCTCCGTGCCCGGTCTGCGCAGTGTTGTGTGCCAGCTCCGCGAGTGTGACGTCCGGAGCGTGACGTCCGGAGAACGGTCCCCGGACGATGAGGACTTTACCAGTCCTCAGGCGCCGGGCGGGCGTTGCTCCTGGCGAACGGGCGTGTCCCCGGTAGCCTGCCGCCATGCGCACCAGCCCCTCCCGGTCCGTGCTCGTCGCGACCGCCGTGGTCGTGGGCGCGCTCGTCGCACCGGTCGCCACCGCCCTGCCCGCGGACGCCGCGACGACGCAGTACCCCACCTGGCAGGACGTGCAGCAGGCGAAGGGGAACGAGGAGGCCGCCGCCGCCGAGGCGACGAAGGTGCAGGCGGCGCTGCAGTCGGTGCAGGCCGACGCCGCCGCGAAGTCGCAGACAGCCCTCGACGCCTCCGCGGCCGCCGACCGCGCCGAGGCGGACCTCGCTTCGGCGACGCAGACCGCCTCGACCCTGCGGACCCAGGCCGACGACGCCGAGCGCACCGCCGCCCAGGCGCAGGACCGAGCCGGGCAGTTGGCCGCGACGCTCTACCGCGACGGCAGCCAGAACGCCATGACGACCCGCATCGCCACCACGCACGACCCGGACCAGCTGCTCTACCAGCTCGGCGCGGTCGACCAGCTCTCGAGCACGTGGGAGGGCGTGCTGGAGGACGCTTCGGTCGCCGGCCACACCGCCGAGTCGCTGCACGACCAGGCCGAGCGCGCGGAGTCCGAGCGGAGCAGCCTCGCCGCCGCGGCCGAGCAGCGCTCCGCCACGGCCCGCTCCGCATCCGACGCAGCCGCACGGGCCGTCGCGGACACGCAGCAGCACAGCGACGAGCTCTACGCACAACTGGCCGCGCTGAAGGACACCACCGCCGCGACCGAGCAGCAGTACGAGCTCGGCGT
The DNA here is from genome assembly GCF_003989515.1 of Curtobacterium sp. HSID17257. Taxonomy (GTDB): domain Bacteria; phylum Actinomycetota; class Actinomycetes; order Actinomycetales; family Microbacteriaceae; genus Curtobacterium. The sequence continues at coordinate 32,628 of NZ_RBLU01000005.1, read as the reverse complement.
GCAGGTCGCCGCGCAGCAGGCCGCCCAGCAGCGGGCGCGCGAACGAGCCGCCGCCGAGGCAGCAGCAGCCGCTGCCGTGCCGTCACCGTCCTCACCGGCCCCGACCAGCGGCGGCTCGGACACGTCCTACCCGAGCACGGGCGGGGTCACCGTCGACCCGGCCGGAGCGCAGGCCTACGCCCGCAGCGCCATCGGCGCCTACGGCTGGGGCGGCGACCAGTTCTCGTGCCTGGTGTCCCTCTGGAACCAGGAGTCCGGCTGGCGCGCCAACGCCCTCAACGCCTCGAGCGGCGCGTACGGGATCCCGCAGTCACTGCCGGCGAGGAAGATGGGCGTCGCCGGGGCGGACTGGCGGACGAACGCGGCGACGCAGATCAACTGGGGACTGGCGTACATCCACGACGCCTACGGCTCCCCCTGCGCGGCGTGGAACCACGAGATGAGCGTCAACCCGCACTGGTACTGATCGACCGGCGTCCGGGGGTCGCCTGCTCAGTGGCCGAGGCCACCGAGCAGGGACGCGAAGTCGGTCGGCGCGGCGAGCGCGTCCTGCTGCGGCGTCCGCCGGGAGGCCCGGATCGCCCAGGCCAGGTCGGCCCCGGCCCGGCGGATGCGTGCGTCCAGTGCGGCGGAGTCCGCCTCGCTCCCCCAGTCGTCGGTCGCGGCGAAGACGCCGGTCGGCACCACCGCGGCGCGCAGGTACGCGAACACCGGGCGCAGGGCGTGGTCGATCGCGAGCGAGTGCCGTGCGGTCCCCCCGGTCGCGGCGAGCAGCACCGGCAGGTCGGTCACGCCGTCCTTGTCGAGCACGTCGAGGAACGACTTCGCCAGACCGCTGATGCCCGCGGTGAAGACCGGGGTGACGAAGACGAGCGCGTCGGCCTCGAGCACCGTGCGCTGGGCGGCGGCCAGGCCCGGCGCGGCGAACCCGGTGAGCATCGCGTCGACGATCTCGTGGGCGATCGGACGCAGCTCGACGTGGCGGAGGTCCACCGTGCCTCCCGGCTGGTCCGCCGAGACGGCGGCGACCGCTGACGCGGCGAGCCGGTCTGCGAGCAGGCGGGTGGAGCTGGGCTCGGAGAGCCCGGCGGAGACGACGGCGATGGTGGTCATGGCGATTCCCCACTTTCGATGCGTTTGCATGAACAGCGTACCGAACCGCGTCGGCGACGCAACCATTCCCGGCCCTCGGCAGCCGGGGAACGAGGAACGCCCCGGTCCTCACGAGGAGGACCGGGGCGTTCGGTCACGCAGTGTCTGCGAGTCGACTAGCGACGCAGGCCGAGGCGCTCGATGAGCGCACGGTAGCGGCTGATGTCGACGTCGGAGAGGTAACCGAGGAGACGGCGACGCTGACCGACCATGAGCAGCAGACCACGACGCGAGTGGTGGTCGTGCTTGTGCTCCTTGAGGTGCTCGTTCAGGTCGTTGATGCGACGCGTCAGAACGGCGACCTGGACCTCGGGGGATCCGGTGTCGCCCGGGTGGGTCGCGTACTCTTCGATGATCTCCTGCTTGACCTTCGCGTCAAGTGCCATGGATGATCCCCTTTCGGTCGTTGCGCGGTGCCCACACCGGATGTGTGAGCGCTCTTTGTCCGCGGCCGTTCGACGGCAACCGGACGAGACTACCAGAGATCAGACGGTGCGGGCGCGCAGGCGCTGCCGTCGCGGCGCCGGGAGCAGGCTGCGGACGAGTCCGACGAGCGTGGCGCCGAGCAGCCCGCCGAGGCCGTTCGACAGGACGTCCCGTGGGTCCGCGACGCGGTAGGGCAGGTACGCGGCCTGCGCGAGCTCGATGCCGACCGACAACGCGACCGCGACCACGGCACCCAGCAGCCACCAGCGGCGCGGGAGCCACAGCGCCGCGATCATCCCGACGGGGACGAACATGCCGATGTTCGCGAGGAACTCGACCCGGTCGTAGCTGAACCACGCGCCGTGCGGCAGCTGCTGCAGCCAGGCGATGACGTGCAGCACGAGCTCGTCCTGCGCGTGCGTGAAGACCCGCGGCGTCAGCGTCATCCGCCAGATCACCCAGGCGTAGCCGGCGGTGAGGGCGAGCAGCAGGAGCTTCCGGAACATCCGGTCAGTATCACTGCCGGCTCCTGGCAGCGGGCCGCGCTCCACCTGGGCGGACGCCGGGCCACGCTGGCACGACGCCGTGCCCTCCTGCCAGCATGGACGCATGCCGGAGCAGGGGACGGACGGCCGCACCAGGGGCAGCGGACGACGACAGTGGACGGTGCTCGCCGTGGGAGCCGTCGTCGCGGTGGCCGTCGCTGCGCTCGTGCTCAGCACGGTGACCGGACCGGACGGCGGTGGACGTGGTGGTGCGGGCACGGAGACGCCGCGCGCCGCTCGCGAGTCGGCCGCGGCGGCGTTCCCGGGCGGCCTGGCGCGCCAACCGGAGCAGGACAACCAGGCGGCCCGCCGCGCAGCAGACGCCCGGGCGGACGGCGAGCGCACCACCGCAGACCAGATCGACCAGATCGCGGACCAGCCGGTGGCGACCTGGCTGACGGACCCCTCCGAGTCGGCCACCCGCAGCGTCGTCCGACGGGTCGTGCGGAGCGCCGAGCAGCAGCACCGCACACCCGTCTTCGTCCTCTACGCGATCCCGAACCGCGACTGCGGCAGCTACTCCGCGGGCGGCACCGCCGAGGACGCCTACCTGCCGTGGGTGCGGTCGGCCGTCCGGGCGATGGCGGGGTCGCACGCGGTCGTGCTCGTCGAACCGGACTCGATCGCGCAGATCCACGTCTGCGAGCGCCTCGGCCAGGACCGGCTGCGGCTGCTCGACCGCGCGGTGCACGAGCTCTCCGGGCACGGGCTCACGGTGTACCTCGACGGCGGCAACGAGGACCGGGTGCCCGTCGCCACGATGGCGCGGTGGCTGCGGCAGGCCGGGGTGGACCGGACGCAGGGCTTCGCGACGAACGTCTCGAACTTCTACCGGGTCGACTCGGAACGTGCGTACGCCGACCGGTTGGCGGACGCGATCGGCGGCGACCCGCACTTCGTGATCGACGTCTCGCGGAACGGGCAGGGGTGGCGCGGGACCTGGTGCAACCCCAAGGGTGCGGGACTCGGACAGGCGCCGCACGTCACTGCGGGGTCCTCTCGCCTCGACGCCCTGCTGTGGGTGAAGACCCCCGGGCTCAGCGACGGCACCTGCAACGGCGGGCCAGCGGCCGGGCAGTGGTGGGAGTCGTACGCCCTGGCGCTCGTGGCGCACCGCCGGCAGGACTGAGCCGACCGCCCGGCCCGTCGTCGCGGAACGGTGTCGGCACCGCGCTGTCGTCGGTCGTCGGTGGTTCCATGGCGCCATGACCGCCACCCGTCGCCACTCCGTCGTCCCGCCGTACCTGCTGCGCGCCGTCGCCGCCGCGTCGGAGCACCCCCGCGCGGCCTCGGCGGCACGCACCGCCCTCGCCGAGATGGACGTCGTCGCCGCACCGAAGCACGAGCACCGCGTCCGGTCGCAGGGCATCAGCGGCACGGTCGACCGATCGCCGCAGCGCACCGTCGCCGACGCCCACGGCACGACGACCCTGCCCGGCACGGTCGTCCGGCGCGAGGGCGACCCGGACTCGGGTGACGCCGCGGTCGACGAGGCGTACGCCGGCCTCGGCGCGACGCACGCGTTCTGGCTCGACGTGTTCGGCCGGGTGTCGATCGACGGCGCCGGACTCCCCCTCGACGCCACGGTGCACTACGGGCAGGACTACGACAACGCCTACTGGGACGGTCAGCGGATGGTGTTCGGCGACGGGGACGACGAGGTGTTCCGGCGCTTCACGGTCGCGCTCGACGTCATCGGCCACGAGCTCGCGCACGGCGTCACGCAGTACACGGCCGACCTGACGTACCAGGGGCAGTCCGGCGCCCTGAACGAGTCGGTCAGCGACGTCTTCGGCTCGCTCGTCGCGCAGTACGCCGCCGGGCAGACCGCCGACCAGGCCACGTGGCTCATCGGCGAGGGGCTCTTCACCGACGCCGTGCACGGCGTGGCACTCCGGTCGATGCGGGCGCCGGGGACCGCGTACGACGACCCGGTGCTCGGGAAGGACCCGCAGCCGGCGACCATGGCCGACTTCGTCGAGACCACCGAGGACTCCGGCGGCGTGCACCTGAACTCGGGCATCCCGAACCACGCGTTCTTCCTCGCCGCGACGGCCGTCGGCGGGTACGCGTGGCAGGGCGCCGGAGCCGTCTGGTGGGACGCCCTGACCTCGCCGGAGACGACCGAGGACATCGACTTCGCCGGCTTCGCCCGGGTCACCGTCGACGCCGCCGCGGCACGGTTCGGGCAGGGCTCGACGGAGCACGCCGCGGTCGAGGACGCCTGGCGGAGCGTCGGCGTGCTCACCGGTCCGTGACGGCGTAGAACCGGAGCATGCAGATCGTCGTCCGCCGCAGTGGTGGGTTCGCCGGCCTCTCTCGGGGCTGGCGGATCGACACCGACTCGTGCGACGACCCGGACGCCTGGGACGACCTGGTCGGCGCCCTCCCGCGCGAGGCCCCGGTCCGGCGACGGCAGGCGGTGCCCGACGACTTCACCTGGACGGTGAGCGTCGCCCGCACCACCGTCACGATCCCCGGCAGCCAGCTCGACGGCCCGTGGGCCGCCCTCGTGACGCGCGTGCGCGACGAGGGCGAACCCCTCAGCTGAGCGCCGCGCGTCACGACGCGTCCCCGATCCGGACGGGAGGCGCGTGGCGGGGCCGCCACGCGCCTCCCGTCCGACGACCGGTACGGGTGGTCGGTGCCGGCCGCCGCCCCCGACGGACCTGGCGTCGGTCGCCGCGACCGGCGGACCTGGCGTCAGTCGGCGACGTCGACCACGACCAGCCGTCGCGTCGGCCGCGTCATGGCGACGTACACCGCGGCCGCGGCGCGTGCCGCGTCCGCACCGACCCGGTCGGGGTCGACCAACAGCACGCCGTCGAACTCGAGGCCCTTCGCGTCCGCCCCCGTCAGGACCGTCACCGACCCCGGTCGCGGCGAACCGAGCCCCCGGACGTCCGCGTCGGTCCGCGCCAGGCGCTCGCGCACGGCGGCGACGTCGGCCTCGGGGACGATGACGCCGATGGTGCCCGACCCGATCCGGCCGCGCTCGGCCTCGACGCGCTCGGCGACCGTGTCCAGCAGCGCCGCGCGGCGCACCGACACGCGGTCCACCGGGTCGCCGTCACGCACGGCCTCGGTCCTGGTGACCGCCAGCCCGGCGGCGTCGGCGAACGAACCCGCGGCCTGCACGATGGACCGCGGGGTGCGGTAGTTCACCGTGAGCTCCTCGATCCGGTGGTCGAGCGGCACCACGGGCGCGCGACCACGACGGCGGCGAGCGAGGGCACCGACGACGTCGTCCCAGGTGCGCGCGGCAGCCGGCGAGGACCCCTGCGCCATGTCGCCGACGATCGTGAACGACCGCAGCGGGTTGCGGCGCGCGAGCACCCGCCACTGCATCGGCGAGAGCTCCTGGGCCTCGTCGACGACGATGTGCCCGTAGGTCCACTCGCGGTCCTCGGCTGCACGCTCGGCCGTGGTGCGCGGGTCGCCGCCCTCCGCGAAGGCCCCGGCGACCTGCTCGGCGGAGACGATGCCCTCCACGCCCATGTTCTCGATCGCCAGACGGGCGTTCTCGACGTCGCGGTTGTGGCTGGCCTTGGCGGCGCGTTTGGCGGCACCGCCGGTGGGGTCGAACGGGCCGAGGAGCTCGGCGGCCTCGTCGAGGAGCGGGACGTCCTCGATCGTGAAGCCGGCGCCGCGCGGTCGCTGGAGCAGTGCACGGCGGGCGGGGGTCCAGTCGGGCGTCAGCGAGGCGAGCCAGTTCGGGCGCGCGTAGAGGTCCTCGAGGAACTTCTCCGGCGGGAGCGGCAGCCAGGCGGTGTTGAGCAGGACCCGGGCGTCGTACGAGCTGCGGATGTCCTCGCGCAGGACCTTCTCGTCGGCCTCGTCCACCGTCGTTCCGCGGGCGCGCAGCTGGTCGGCGAGCAGGCGGGTCATCGCGTCGAGGGCGATCTTGTTGAAGGTGACCCGGGCGACGTTGTGCGGCTTCCCGCGGTCCTGCGCCCGCTTGAGGGCGTCGGCGACGAGCTGCGGCGGCACCGTGAGCCGCTCCCCCTCGACGTCGAGCACGACCGACTCGGCCGGGACGACCTGGCGGGAGCGGACGGCACGGCGGAGCAGCGACGCCATCTGCGCCGAGCCCTTCACCGCGGCGACGTCCCCGTGGTCGTGCGTCGTCGCGTGCACGCCCGGGTACAGCGACCCGAGCGAGGCCATCACCACGCCGGTCTCGCCGAGCGACGGCAGCACCTGCTCGATGTACGTCAGGAACGCCGGGGACGGCCCGACCATGAGCACGCCGGAGCCCCGGAGCCGGTCGCGGTGCGTGTAGAGCAGGTACGCGGCGCGGTGCAGCGCCACGGCGGTCTTGCCCGTGCCGGGGCCGCCCTGCACGATGAGGACACCCTCGAGCGCGGAGCGGATGATGCGGTCCTGCTCGCCCTGGATCGTCGCGACGATGTCGGTCATCCGACCGGTGCGCTCGGCGGTGACCGCCGCGAGCAGCGCGCCCTCGCCCTGCAGGTGCGTGCGCTCGTCGTCGTACAGGGTCGCGTCGAAGACCTCGTCCTCGACGTTCACGACCGTGCGGCCCTCGAGCGTCAGGTGGCGGCGGGCGCGCATGCCCATCGGGTGCGCTGCGGTCGCCTGGTAGAAGGCGCTCGCACCGGGGACGCGCCAGTCGAGCAGGAGCGGTCGGTGCTCGACGTCGCGGAGGCCGACGCGGCCGATGTACCGGAACGTGTCGTCGGGCGACTCCGGCTCGGACACCTCGAGCCGACCGAAGACCAGGCGGTCGCCGACGCGGTCGAGCGTGGCGATCGTGTCCTCGTAGAGGCGTGCGTAGGCGTCACGCTCGCTGCGGCTCTGGTGGTTGCCGCCCACCGCCTGGCGGCGGGTCTCGGCGAGGCGCTGCTCGGCCTCGGCCGTCAGCTCGTCGAGACGGGTGAAGAGACCGTCGACGTAGGTACGTTCGCGGTCGGTCTCGGTCGGTTCGGACACACGCCACCCTTCGGGAAACAGGGGTGTCCAGTGTAGTCCCGCCGGGAGACCACCGGGGGCGACGCGACGCGTGACGGACGGGAGGCACGTGGCGGACCCGCCACGTGCCTCCCGTCCGTCAGGGCGGCAGCCGCTACATCTCCTCGTGCGTGTCCGGGTCGCCGTCCCAGAGGCGACCGCGCTCGAGCCCCGAGATCGCGCGGACCTCGTCGTCGGTCAGCTCGAAGCCGAAGACGTCGAGGTTCTCGCGCTGCCGGTTCGCGTCGCCGGACTTCGGCACCGGCACCGCGCCGAGCTGGACGTGCCAGCGCAGCACGACCTGACCGGGCGTCACGCCGTGGGCGGACGCCGCGTCGAGCACGGGCTGCTCGGTGAGCAGTTCGGACTGCTTCGCGAGCGGGCTCCAGCTCTCGGTGACGATGCCGTACTCGGCGTGCACCTTCCGGAGCTCGGCCTGCGGGAAGTACGGGTGCAGCTCGACCTGGTTCACGGCCGGCGCGACGCCGGTCGCGTCGATGATCGCCTCAAGGTGCTCCGGCGTGAAGTTCGAGACGCCGATCGAGCGGACCTTGCCGCTGTCCCGGAGGTCGACGAACGCCTTCCACGTGTCGACGAACTTGCCGACCGAGGGGTTCGGCCAGTGGATGAGGTACAGGTCGACGCGGTCCAGCCCGAGGTTCCCGAGCGTCTCGTCGATCGAGCGGTGCGCCTCGTCGTAGCCGTGGTGCCGGCCGGGCAGCTTCGAGGTGACGACGAGGTCCTCGCGGTCGACCTCGGACTCGCGGACGGCACGACCGACGGCGTCCTCGTTGCCGTAGTTCAGCGCGGTGTCGAGCAGCCGGTAGCCGCTCGTGATCGCGGCGCCGACCGCTGCGGTGCCCTCGTCGCCGTTCAGCCCGTACGTGCCGAGGCCGAGCTCCGGGAAGCGGTGGCCGTCGTTCAGCTCGATGGTGGGCGCGCCGACCTGCATCAGCGGACCCCGAGCAGGTCGATGATGAAGATGAGGGTCTTGCCCGACAGGAAGTGACCGCCGCCGGCGGGGCCGTAGGCGAGCTCCGGCGGGACGGTGAGCTTGCGGCGACCGCCGACCTTCATGCCGGGGATGCCCTCCTGCCAGCCGCGGACGAGCGCCGCGAGCGGGAAGTCGATCGGCTCGCCGCGGTTCCACGAGCTGTCGAACTCCTCGCCGGACTCGTACTCGACACCGGCGTAGTGCACCTTGACGGTCGAGCCGGGCTGCGCGACGTCGCCGTCACCCTCGACGATGTCGGTGATCACGAGCTCGGTGGGGGCCGGGCCCTCGGGGGCGTCGAACTCGGGCTTGCTGTTGAGGTCAGTCATGCCGGTCAGTCAACCAGGTGGGGTGCGGGTGCCTCCCCGGCGGCGCGGATGTCTCGCTCCCCGCGAACGGGCGCCTTCTGTCGGGGTCGACGGACCGTTGCGACGGATTCCGCCCGCTCGCGCGGCAGGAGCACCAGAATGGTTCCACCGTGACACGATCTGACACCGCACCCCGCCGCCGCCTGCTCGCCGACCTCACCCCGCTCCGCCGCTCCCCCGCGTTCGCGCGGCTCTGGGCCGGCACCGCGATCGCCGGCATCGGCACGCAGATGACCACCGTCGCGGTCGGCCTCGAGGTGTACGAGATCACCCGCTCGACCTTCGCGGTCGCGCTCGTCGGCGTCATCGCCCTCGTCCCGATGATCGTCGCCGGGCTCTACGGCGGGATGCTCGCCGACGCCTTCGACCGGCGGCTCGTGGCCCTGGTGTCGGCGATCGTCGCCTGGGCCGCGGTCGCGCTCATCGCCACGCACGCCTGGCTCGGGCTGCAGAGCGTGGCGCTCCTCTACGTCCTCGCGACCGTGAACGCGGTGGCCGCGACCGTGAGCAACGCCTCCCGCTCGGCGATCGTCCCCCGGCTCGTCGGCACCGACCTGCTCCCCGCGGCGAGCGCCCTCGGCGGCATCGCGTCCGGGTTCCAGGTCACCGTGGGTCCGGCGATCGCCGGTGTCCTCATCGCGAGCGTCGGGTTCGCGCCGACCTACACGATCGACGTCGTGCTCTTCACGTTCGCGTTCCTCGGCGTCTTCACCCTGCCGCGGATGGCGGCCGAGCACGACGCGCTCCGCCCCGGGCTGCGCTCGCTGGTCGAGGGCGCGCGCTTCCTGAAGCGCTCCCGCAACATCACCATGACGTTCGTGCTCGACATCGTCGCGATGACCTTCGGGCAGCCGCGGGTGCTCTTCCCGGCGATCGGCGCGCTCGTCATCGGCGGCGGGTCGATCACGGTCGGCACCCTGACCGCCGCCTACGCCGTCGGTGCCCTGCTGTCGAGCGTGTTCTCCGGTCCGCTCGGGCACGTGCGCCGCCAGGGCGAGGCGGTCGGTTGGGCGATCACGGCCTACGGCGGGGCGATCGCGGCCTTCGGTGTCGTCATCGCGGTCGCGCACCTGCTCGGGGGTCGCTCCGGCGAGGCGTTCGGCGTCGAGATCCTGCCCGCGCTCGGGCTCGCAGCGCTGTTCCTCGCTGCGGCGGGCGGTGCGGACAACGTCAGCTCGGTGTTCCGCAACACGATCCTGCAGGCGGCCTCGCCCGACGGGATGCGCGGTCGGCTGCAGGGCATCTTCATCGTCGTCGTGACCGGCGGTCCACGCCTCGGCGACCTGTACGCCGGGCTCGTCGTCGCGGCCGGCATCGCGTACCCGCCGGTCATCGGCGGCGTGCTCATCATCGGCCTCGTCGCGCTGCTGCTCCGGCTGGTGCCGTCCTTCCGCCGCTACGACGCGCTCGACCCGCACGCGAACTGACCGGCGGCGCTCGCACCGTCGGGTCCGAGACTCGGCCTGAGCGAAAGTCCTCGGGGTCGTGGGCGCGCGGGACGTCGCCGGGCCCGAGTCTCGTGACGGGACACGACGGAACGGGACGTGAGCGCGCGACGGCCGGGAGGCGCGTGGCGGTGCCGCCCCGCGCCTCCCGGCCGTCGTGGGGTCGGGTACGGTACATCGCATGCCCGACAGCGCCTCGCGCGACCTGCAGCGGACCGGCGTCCGCGCGGTCGTCCGGCGCACCTACCACTCCGTGATCCGCCACCGGGTCGTCGACGCCGCTGCCTCGCTGACGTTCTTCGCCCTGCTGACGGTGTTCCCCGCGGCGCTCGCGGTCGTGTCGGCCCTGTCCGTCGTCGACCGGCAGGGCGACAGCCTGACCGACATCGTCCAGGTGCTCGGGTACATCGTCCGCCCGGAGACCGCGCAGCACCTCGAGGGACCGCTGCGGCAGCTCCTGACGCTCGACAACCCGTGGGTGGGTTTCTCGATCGGGCTCGTCCTGACGCTGTGGTCGCTCTCCGGGTACGCGACGGCGTTCGGTCGCGCGATGAACACCGCGTACGAGGTCGAGGAGGGCCGGCGGATCTGGAAGTTCCGCAGCATGATGCTCCTCGTCACGCTGCTCGTCATGGTGGGCGGAGCGATCGCGATCGTCATCCTGCTCGGAACGCCCACGATCTCGGCGGCGATCGTCCGACAGCTCGGGTGGGCGCCGTGGATCGACGACCTGTGGAACGTGGCGAAGTGGCCCGTGCTCGCGGTCGTCCTCGTGGTGATGGTGGCCGTGCTGTACTACGCGACGCCGAACGTGAAGACCCCGCAGCTGCGGTGGGTGTCCGCCGGAGCGGCGTTCGCGATCGTGACGTGGGCCCTGGCGACGGTGGGCTTCTCGGTCTACGTCGAGACGGTCGGCAGCGGCGGGAACCGGGCGTACGGCTGGCTCGGCGGCGCGATCCTGCTGCTCGTGTACCTGTACATCTCGAACTTCGTGCTCGTGGTCGGCGGAGAGCTCGACTCCGAGGTCATCCGGATGCGCCAGCTCCTCGCCGGCATCGAGGCGGACGAGTCGATCCGGCTCCCGCTGCGCGACGTCACGCGGAACTTCACGCTCGCGCGCTGGCGTGACCAGGACATCGCGGCGGCGCACCAGGTCCGGGTCGCCGCGCAGCAGCGTGCGGAGGACGAGCACGAGGAGCCCTCGCCGACCGAGGAGCACCTGCGCGCGATGTCCCGCCAGGTGCGGGTCGGCGAGCCCCCGTTGCCGTAGGCGGCAGCGCCGCCGGCTTCCGTGCGCTTCCGCAAGACGCAACGTCGGCGACTGCTCGCAGCGCTGTCCCGCTGCGCAGTGCCGCTGACGTTGCGTTTCGCGGGGCCGGCAGCGCCCGACCCGGTCAGCGCTCGCGCGCGACCCGCGCTGCCTCGGCGTCCAACATCTCCTCGGTGACGACCGGGATCGCCCCCGTCGCGAGCTCGATGCCGGACAACCGCGCCGGCGACAGGACCCGCTGCACCTGGTCCTCGTCCATGAGCCCGGCCGCCGTGACGAGCGTCGCGATCGGCGTCGAGGTGGTCAGCGCCGTGTGGGCGATCGACGCCGCGGCCGCGTAGCCGATGTACGGCGTCAGCGCGGTGACGACGCCGACGTTGGTGTCGACCTGCGCGGCGAGCTTCGCCTCGTTCGCCTCGATCCCGGTGACGCAGTTCACCCGGAGCGTGACGCACCCGCTCGCCATCCACTGCAGCGACTGCAGGATCGAGTGCGTGATGATCGGCTCGAAGGCGTTGAGCTGCAGCTGACCACCCTCGGCCGCCATCGTCACCGTCGTGTCGGCACCGGCGACGGCGAACGCGATCTGGTTCACCACCTCGGGGATCACCGGGTTGACCTTGCCGGGCATGATCGACGACCCGGCCTGCCGCGCGGGCAGCGTGATCTCGCCGAGCCCGGCCTGCGGTCCCGACGCGAGCAGCCGCAGGTCGTTGCAGATCTTCGAGAGCTTGGCGGCGCTGCGCTTGACCGTGCCGGACAGCGTCATGAAGGCGCCGGCATCGCTCGTCGCCTCGATCAGGTCGGGTGCGGTGACGATGTCGAGCCCGCTCGCGACCTGGAGCTGTCGACGGACCTCGTCGCGGTACTGCGGGTCGGCGGTGATGCCCGTGCCGATCGCCGTGGCGCCGAGGTTCGTCTCGGCGAGCAGCGGGGAGACCGTGCGGAGGAGCAGCACGTCCTCCTGGATGGTGTGCGCGAACCCGGTGAACTCCTGCCCGAGGGTCATCGGCACGGCGTCCTGCAGCTGCGTGCGCCCGATCTTCAGCACGTCCTGGAAGGCCCGGCCCCGCTCGGCGAAGGCGTCCGACAGCCGCTCGAGCTCGCCCGTGAGCCGCCGCACCCCGAGGATCATCGCCAGCTTGATGCTCGTCGGGTAGGTGTCGTTCGTCGACTGGCTGCGGTTCACGTGGTCGATCGGGTGCAGGTACCCGTAATCGCCCTTCTCACGCCCGAGGATCTCGAGGGCGCGGTTGGCGAGCACCTCGTTCGTGTTCATGTTCGTCGAGGTCCCCGCGCCGCCCTGCACGACGTCGACGACGAACTGGTCCCGCAGGTGCCCGTCGCGGACCTCCTGCGCCGCCTGGTCGATCGCGTCGGCGCGCTCGGCGTCGAGCACCCCGATCGCCTTGTTCGCCCGGGCTGCGGCCTGCTTCACGGTCGCGAGCGCCTCGATGAGGTCCGGGTACACCGCGATCGGCACCGACGTGATCGGGAAGTTCTCGAGCGCCCGCAGGGTGTTGATGCCCCAGTAGGCGTCGATCGGGACCTCGCGGGATCCCAGGGAGTCGGTCTCGGTGCGCGTTCGTGGTGCTTCGTTGCCGGTCACCCGTCCGAGGCTAGCCCGTCCGGTCGGTCGGGTCCGGCAGGCGGGCGCACGTGGTGACCCGGCCGTTCCGCGCGCTTGGTGCTCGTCCGCGCGTCAGGTGCTGTCCCGCGCGAAGGAGACCCTTCCGCGCGTCGAAGGCCGTTCCGCGCGTCGGAGGCCGTTCCTTCCGACATGCCTCGCGCGGATCAGCATCCCAGGTCGGGTGCGATGGGTCGGAACGTGCGGGGTGACGGACGGGAGGCCCGTGGCGGCGTCGCCACGGGCCTCCCGTCCGTCAGGTGGTGACGACCGTCAGTGGAACTGCGGGACGATCAGGTAGATGCCGTAGAGCACGGCCAGGCCGGAGACGGCGAAGCACGCGACGGCCAGCGCGCGGAACGCGCGGACGCCGGGCTGCACGGTGCCGGGCTGGGGGAAGCCGGCCGTGGCGGGGCCGACCGTGCCGTCGTCCTTCACGGTGTACTTGCCGGCGCGGGTGTCGGCGGCGCTCCAGAGACGGAGGCCGATCGAGTAGACGAGGACCACGAAGCACGCGGCGACGACCGCGACGATCGCGACGGTCAGGAAGGCCCACCAGTCGATGCCCATCAGCAGGTGCCTCCGTCCAGGAACGCGCAGCAGCGCGAGTCAGTGGCGATGCCCATCAGCGGCGTCCTCCGTTCCGTCCGGCCATGCGGCGCAGGGTGCGCTCGCGGCTGAGTTCGGCGCGGCGCTCGGCGACCCGCGCGGCACGCTTCTTGCGCTGCATGTCGCGGAGCTCCTTGCGCGTGAAGACCGCGTTGGCGGCCACGTCGACCTCGATCGCCGCAGCCTGGTCGTGCGGCTTGCGAAGCGACCACAGGTAGAGCCCGAGGATGACGGCCGCCCCGACGACCGCGTCGATGACGAGTCCCCCGACGCCGAGCCGGGCGATGCCCGACGCGACCGCGCCGACGGCCGCGGCGGCCGGCAGCGTGATGAACCAGGCGATGACGATCTTGCCCGCGGTCGACCACTGGATCTTCGAGCCGCGTCGGCCGAGGCCCGCACCGATGATCGAACCCGACGACACCTGCGTGGTCGACAGCGCGAAGCCGAGGTGGCTCGACGCCAGGATCGTGGCCGCGGTGGACGCCTCCGCTGCGAAGCCCTGCGTGGCGCGGATCTCCGTGATGCCGGAGCCGAGGGTGCGGATGATCCGCCAGCCGCCCGTGTACGTGCCGAGGGCGATCGCGAGTGCACAGGCGACGACGACCCAGAACTGCACGCCCTGGTCCGCCGACTGCGCCCCCGAGGCGATGAGCGTCAGCGTGATCACGCCCATGGTCTTCTGCGCGTCGTTGGTGCCGTGCGCGAGCGACACCATGGAGCTCGTGAACACCTGGCCGATGCGGAAGCCACCACGCTCGTTCGGGAAGACCGGACGGCGGGTCACGCGGTAGGCGATGCGGGTGGCCAGGAGCGACACCAGCGCCGCGATCACGGGCGACAGGAACGCCGGGATGATCACGACGGTCAGCAGCGCGGCGTAGTTCACGGAGTCGAAGCCCGCACCGACGATCGCGGCGCCGATGAGTCCACCGAACAGTGCGTGCGAGGACGACGACGGCAGACCGCGCAGCCACGTGATCATGTTCCACACGACCGCGCCGATGAGGCCCGCGAAGATCATCTCCGGGCTGATCGCGACGCCACCGGGGCCCTCGTTGATCAGCCCGTGCGAGATCGACGTCGCCACGGCGGTGCTGAGGAACGCACCGACGAGGTTGAGCACCGCGGCGACCGTGACGGCCACCTTGGGCTTCATGGCACCGGTGGCGATCGGTGTCGCCATCGCGTTGGCGGTGTCGTGAAAACCGTTTGTGAAGTCGAAGAAGAGGGCCAACGCGATGACCAGGACGACTATGAGTGTGATGTCCACCGCGGGCAAGTGTCCCAGCCGATCGGCCTCGTGGCAAACCCTGTCGTTCACCTCGCGTTCACCGTGCCTGCGGGATCGTTCAGGGTGCGAACCATGTCGATGGGAGAATGAGTCCCATGGACACCGCGGAACTCCTCATCCTGTTGATCGGTTCACTCGCGGTGACCGGCTTCGCGCGGGCGAAGGGCCTCCCCGCTCCCCTGCTGGTGACGGCCGTGGCGCTCGCGGTCTCGTTCCTGCCGGGCCTGCCGGAGATCGAGATCGACTCCGAGGTGATCCTCACCGTCGTCCTGCCGCCGCTGCTCTACTCGGCCGCCCTCGACGTGTCGTGGCAGAGCTTCCGGCAGTCCATCAAGCAGATCCGACGACTCGGCATCTTCCTCGTCATCGTCACCGCCCTCGCGGTGGCGGTCGCGGCGTACGTCCTCATCCCGGACATGGACTGGCCGGCGGCGATCCTGCTCGGCGCCGTGGTCGCTCCGCCGGACGCCGTGTCCGCCGCGGCGATCGGACGGAAGCTCGGGCTCCCGCGTCGGGTGATGACGGTCCTGTCCGGCGAGAGCCTCATCAACGACGCCGCGTCGCTCACCCTCGTGCGGGTCTTCACCCTCATCGCCGCGGGCACGTCGCTGACGATCTGGCAGGACCTCGGCATCTTCGGCCTCGCGATCGGTGTCGGCCTGGCGGTGGGGATCGTGCTCGGGGTCGCCGTCCACTGGATCCGGATGCGCATCAACGACCCGGTCGTCGAGACGATCATGAGCATCCTGCTGCCCTTCGTCGCGTACGTCCTCGCCGAGCACCTCTCCGGCTCCGGGGTCATCGCCGTGGTCACCGCGGGCCTGTACATCGGCTACAACTCGCCGAAGGAGGGCTACGCGACCCGACTGCAGGAGCGCCCGCTGTGGACGAGTGCGGACGTGATCCTCGAGGGGTTCGTCTTCGCGCTCATCGGCCTACAGCTGAAGACCGTCGTGCAGGACCTCGTCGAGAGCGACCGCAGCCTGACGCAGACCCTCACCGCGGCGGCCGTCGTCCTGGTCGTCGTGATCCTCGTGCGACCGCTCTTCGTGTTCGAGTCGTACGTGCGCAACCGCTTCAACGGCCGGTGGCTGCGACCGTTGCGCGTCCGGCTGTCCCGCGGTCACCCGTCCCTGCGCTGGCTGCGCGGTTCCGCCGAACCGAAGCTGAACTGGCGGGAGCTCACCGTCATCTCGTGGACCGGCATGCGCGGTGTGGTGACCCTCGCCGCGGCGGTCTCCGTCGTCGGCAACTCGGTCGACGTCAAGGCGCAGGACACCATCTTCGTGATCGCCTTCGTGGTCACCGTCGGCACGCTCCTGCTGCAGGGGCTGACCCTGCCCTTCGTGATCCGGGCGCTGCAGGTGCAGGACCCGGCCGAGGGCGAGGCGGACGTCCGGAGCGAGATGCGCCTCAACCAGCGCACGACCGAGGCCGCGATCGCCCTGCTCGAACGGCGGCGACCGGCGTGGGCGGAGCAGTACGGCGCCGAGGCGTCGGACAGCGTCGTGAACCGGCTGAAGGCCCGTCTCGAACGGCAGGCCGAGACGTTCCGCCGCGACGCCGAGGAAGAGGAGGTCGAGGACCGCAACGCCCCCCTCCGTCTCCGCGGCGCCCAGATCCAGGACATCCGGCGCGAACTGCTCGACCGGCGGCGCGAGATCGTGCTCGAGGAGCGTGAGAAGGGCAACCTCGACGAGGAGGTCATGCGCCGCGTGCTCGTGACGCTCGACGCCGAGGAGCTCGCGATGGACTCGGCCCAGGCGTCCCGCAGCCGGTCCTGACCCGGGCGTTGCCGGTCCAGCGCCGCCGGTCCGGCGCAGCTACGGCCGCAGCCGGTCCGGAACCGACAGCTCTCGGCGCGCGGTGAGCGCCCTCGGCGTACCGTGATGCTCCGACCAGCAGAAGGAGCAGAGCGCCGAGTGAGCGAGCCGCGGAACGACGTCCCCAGGAACAGCGACCTCCCCGATCGCGACGGAGTGCCGCGGTCGTCCGCGCCGAAGCCCCGGCAGACCCGCCCCTCGACCCGCGGCGGCTCGAAGCCCCGCCGCGGCGCACCGGTCGCCGGTAGTCGCGGCAGCGGTCACCGCGCGGCACGCGTGCGTCAGGCGCCGGTGCCCGAGCCGCAGAAGATCAGTCGCTACCGCCGCTGGTACGGCACGCTCCACCCCTCGCTGCAGCTCATCGGGCTGCAGCTGTGGATGCCGCTGTTCTTCATCGTCGGCTTCTGCCTCTGCTACGTCTTCGCCTTCCACGCCCCGCACCCGCACGACGTCCCCGTGGCGCTGGTCGGCAGCGACCCGACGCTCGTCGCCGCCGTCGACAAGGCCCTGCCCGGCGAGTACGTCTTCCACGTCTACGACTCGCTCGCCCGGGCGAAGCAGGACGTCCTCGCCGGCACGATGGCCGTCGCCTACGACCCGTCCGCCAACGAGGTCTTCAAGGCCAGCGCCCACCAGTTCCAGGTCGCCTCGCTCGTCCCGGCGACGCTGACCTCCGTGCTCACCGGCATCGGCGTCGCCGCCCCGACCGTCACCGAGCTCGCGCCGCTGCCCGCGTACGACGAGTACGGCACGGTCGCGATGTACGTCATGCTCGCCTGGTGCATCGGCGGCTACATGGTCGCGATGTTCATCGGCATCATGGGCGGCCCGCTGCGGCACCGCACTCGGATGACCGTGATCGTCGTCGGCGGCCTCGTGATCTCGCTCATCACGAACACGCTCGCCGGACCCGTCGTCGGGGCGATCCACGGGCACTGGATCGAACTCGTCCTGATCGCCTGGGGCTGGATCGTCGCGATCGGCCTCGCCGTGAACGGCCTGAGCTACTTCGTCGGCCGCTTCATCGCCGCACCCGCGATGATCTGCTTCGTCTTCCTCTCGATGCCGTCCTCCGGCGGCGCGTACCCGAAGTGGTTCATGCCGGAACCGTTCGCGTGGCTCAACCACGTCGTGGTCGGTTCGAGCATGGTCGACATGATCAAGCACGAGATCTACGGCGTCGGCCCCGGGTTCGGCCGCGGGCTGGTCACCATGGCCTGCTACGCCGCCGCCGGGCTCGTGCTGATGTTCATCGGCAAGCAGTGGTGGGAACGCCGCCGGATCTCCGCGATCGTGAACGACCGCACGACGATGTTCCAGGACGCGCAGACCGCGAACCGCGAGTTCCTCGGGAAGCAGCGGGACGCCGAGCTCGAACGCCACGGCCTGACCTCGACCGAGACCGGCACGCTGAGCGTCCTGCGCGACGACGACTGGGAGGACGACCGCGCCTCCGGCGACGTCTTCACCGGCGGCCGGGACGGGCTCGAGCAGGAGACCACCCCGACCGGACGCATCCCCGTGGTGCGGCAGGCGGACCGGTCCGGCCCCGGTCGGCCGGGAGGCTCGTCCAGCGGCCCACGGACCCGTCCCGTCCCCCGCGTGGACGCGTCCGGTCGCCGCCCGGCCCCGGCAGGATCCCGCACGACGCGGACCGCCGCGCCCGAGGAGCGCCAGCACGGACGGCACGCCGAGCGCTGAGCGACTCCGTCCCCCGCTCGGTCGTTCCCCGGACCGCGCGTATCCTGATCGGCATGCACCCGCGCACCGCCTGGCACCGCGTCCTCGTCACCGCCGTCGTCGCGTTCCTCGTGATCGCGGCCGTGCTCTACGCGGCGAGCGTGTTCCTCGCGCCCGCCGACGGCCGGAACACCGCCGGACTGTTCGTCGGCTGGGCGATGTTCGCCGTCCTCGGGGCGATCGCGGCCGGGATCGTCGACTTCTTCGTCCGCCCGCTCGGCGGCCGCAGCGGGGACGCCGACGTCATGGCAGCCGCCGAGGAGGCGCGCACCGGCAGCACCCGCGTGCAGCAGGGCCGCGCCGGCGCCCGCTAGACCCCCGCGCAGCCCGCGAGTGGGCCGCGCCGCCTGTCAGTGGGCCGCGCCGCCCGTCAGACGCCTGCGCCGCTGAAGCCCGAGACGGTCGCGTTGTCCTCCGCGAAGGTGAAGCGCGCCCGGACGCTCCCGCCGGCCAGCACCCCCGGCAACCAGTAGCGCGCGTCGTCCCACATCGCGTCGTACGGCACCGCGTCGACCGGGACCCACCGCGGCTCCAGCTCGTCGCTGCCCGAGGGCTCTCCCTGCCAGCGGCGGCACACGTAGACGTCCGAGACCTGGGACCAGGACGGACGGAACGGGAACCGGTAGTCCAACGTGCCACGCGCCTCCAGGTCGGCCGTCTCGAGGCGCAGGCCGACCTCCTCCGCCACCTCGCGGACCGCTGCCGCCACCGGCGGCTCCCCCGGCTCCCGCTTGCCGCCCGGCCCGACCAGCCGTCCCGAACCGAGCCCGCGGCGCTTCTCGCCGAGCAGCACCTCTGGGCCGTCGGCGCCGTCACGGAGCAGGTAGACGACCACGACCGGGGCGTGCTGGGACTTCGTCTCGTCGCGTTCGGTCACGGTCCCCAGTCTGGCGGACGTGTCCGGTGGACGCTCCGTGCTGGCGTACGATCGCTGGCATGGCAGGCGGGCTGCGGGGGCACCATGGCTGAGCCCCGCAGGACCGGGCGCAGCCTCGAAGTGCTGCGCGCCGAGGCCGCCGAGGAGATCTCGATGATCGTCGAGCACCGCAGCCGCGCGGGCGAGGACCCGTGGGAGTTCATGCCCACGCTCCCGACCGTCGACGAGCAGGTCGTGCTCATCCTCCGGGCGGACGCGGTCGAGCTCGACGCGGCGATCGGGCAGCGCAGCGCGCACTGGGCGGGTCACCCGGCCTCCGGGCAGGGCACCGAACTCGGTGAGGAGTACCACCGGCTCCGCCGCATCGCCCTGCAGCACCCCGAGCTGACGCCCGCCGTGTGGAAGCTCATGGGCGCGCTCCCCGGCCGCGACTGACGCCCCCGGCCCGGCGCTGCGGTTGGATGGTGCCATGACCGACACCGTCCTCGCCGTCCTCAACCAGCCCTCGCGCGACGCCGCCCCGCACGACCCCGAGGCCGACGCGTACACGTGGGCGAAGCCGCTCGAGGAGCACCTGCAGGTGCAGGACCTCGGTGCGATCCGCGGCGACGGGGTGTTCGAGACCATCACCGTGGTGGACGGTCGGCCGCAGGCACTCGAACCGCACCTGGCTCGGTTCGTCCGGTCCGCCGCGATGCTCGACCTCCCGGCGCCGCACCTCGACGCGTGGCGACAGGCGATCGAGGCGGCGTGCGCCCGGCTCGACCCGGTGCGCGAGGCGTTCGCGAAGACCGTGATGACGCGCGGCGTCGAGGGCTCGGGCCGTCCGACCGGCTGGGTCTACGCGGCGCCGTCCGGCGACCAGTCCGCCGCACGCACCGAGGGCATCGCCGTCGTGACGCTCGACCGCGGCTACCGGCACGACGTCGAGCGGACCTCGCCGTGGCTGCTGCAGGGCGCGAAGACGCTGTCCTACGCGGTGAACATGGCGGCGCTCCGCGAGGCCGAGCGTCGCGGCGCCGACGACGCGCTCTTCGTGTCGACCGACGGCTACGTGCTCGAGGGCACCCGCGCGAACCTCCTGGTGTCGGTCGACGGGCGGTTCGTGACGCCGCGGACCGACATCGGGATCCTGGCCGGGACGACGCAGGCCGACGTCTTCCGCTTCGCCGAGGGCGAGGGCATCGCGACGTCGTACGAGCTGCTCACCCTGGCCGACCTCGAGGGCGCCGACGCCCTCTGGCTGCTGTCGAGTGTGCGCCAGGCGGCACCGATCCGGTCGGTGAACGGCGTCGCGCGGTCGATGGACCTGCCGATGACCGAGCGCATCAACGACTTCCTGCTGTCCCGCGACGCCTGACGCTCGGCGCCCCCTCCGCGGGACGCAACGTCGGCGGTTGCTCGCAGCGGTACGGCGTTGCGAGCAACCGCCGAGGTTGCGTCTTGCGGACGGGAGGACCGTGGCGGGGCCGCCACGGGCCTCCAGTCCGTCACCGGGTCACCAGCGCGGCGTGGTGACGCCCGTCCCGTCGGCCCACTCGTAGACGGACGCGCCCTCGATCCAGACGCGCGTCGCGCGGCTGGTCGCGGCGAGCGGGTCGCCGTCCCACAGGACCAGGTCGGCGTCGAAGCCCGACGCGATGCGGCCGACTCGGTCGCCGAATCCGAGGAAGTCCGCGGGGTTCGTCGTGAGGGCCTCGAGCGCGGTCTGCCAGGGCAGGCCCTCCTTCACGGCCGCGGTGGCCTGGTCGACCAGCATCGCGATCGGTACGACCGGCGCGTCCGTCGTGATCGCCACCCGGACGCCGGCGGCGGCGAGCGCCACGACGTTCGGGATGCCGCGGTCGCGGAGCTCGACCTTCGAGCGACTCGTGAACAACGGGCCGTAGATGACCGGGACGTCGCGCTCGGCGAGCAGGCCCGCGATCTTGTGGGCCTCGGTGCCGTGGTTCACGACCAGCCGGTAGCCGAACTCGTCCGCCAGGCGGAGTGCGGTCGCGAGGTCGTCGTGCCGGTGCACGTGCTGGTCCCAGGCGAGCTCGCCGTCGAGCACCCGGACGAGCGTCTCCTTCGTCAGGTCGCGGGTGAAGGGCTCCCCCTTCGCCGCGGCTGCGTCCCGCGCGGTGCGGTAGTCCTGGGCGGCGACGAAGGCCTCGCGGATGACCTTGGCGACGCCGAGCCGCGTCGACGGCGTCTTCCCCTTGTCGCCGTACACCCGCTTCGGGTTCTCGCCGAGCGCGCTCTTCACGCTCACGGCGTCGGAGACGAGCTGCTCGTCGATCGTCCGTCCGCCCCAGGTCTTGATCGCGACGGTCTGCCCGCCGATCGGGTTGCCCGACCCGGGCTTCACGACGATGCTCGTGATGCCGCCGGACAGCGCGTCGCGGAACCCCTCGTCGTCGATGTCGACCGCGTCGATCGCCCGGACCGCGGCCTGGTTCGGGTCGGTCATCTCGTTGGTGTCGTTGCCGGCCCAGCCGTTCGCCTCCTCGTGGATGCCGACGTGGCCGTGCGACTCGACGAAGCCGGGGACGAGCCAGGCGCCGGCGGCGTCGACCACGGGCAGGCCGGGCGGAGGCGCGACGTCGGGGCCGACCGCGGTGATGCGGCCGTCCTCGACGACGACGGCACCCCCGTCGAAGGGCGGGGCGGTGACGGGGACGACGTGGGCCCCGGTGACGACGAAGGAGTTGCGCATGCCACCACGGTACGGCGGCCCACCGTCGTCACCCGCGAAATCCGGATTCCTGGTGTCGGCGCGCTGGGCTGTCCTACCGTCTCGTCACCCACGATCGACGAGTCCCCAGGAGGCGCCGTGTCCCGACCCCGACCGACCTGGCCCGCGCACGGCACCGTCGTCCGCCCGTGGCGCAGCGCCCTCCGCGGCGACCGCGACGTCCGGACGACCTCGACCGTCACGGCCTCCGTCCCACCGCGCATCGCCGACGCCTGCTGGGAGCCCGACGACGCGACCGCGGCGCTGCTCGACCGGAGCCTCGATGCGCTCCGAGCCCTCGACGACGACGGTGGTCCCGATCCCCTGCACCGGCTGCTCACCCGTACCGAGGCGGCCGCGACCTCGCGCATCGAGCACGAGGACGCCACGGCCGAGGACGTCGCACGGGCCATGGTGGGTGTGCGGGCGAACACGAGCGCCTCGGCGATGGTGCAGGCCGGGGACGCCCTCGAGCGCCTGGTCCGGGCAGCCGGGGCCGGCCACCTCGACGAGGGCGCGCTCCTCGACGCGCACCGCGGGCTGCTGCGCGGTGACCCCGTGGACGGTCCGCACGCCGGCCGCTACCGCACCGTGCAGAACTGGATCGGCGGCGGACGCATACCGCGTGACGCCGACCACGTCCCGCCGCCGCCCGACCTCGTCCCCGCGCTCATGGGCGATCTCTTCGCGTTCCTCGAGCGGGACGACCTGCACCCGGTGGCCCAGGCGGCGATCGCACACGCGCAGTTCGAGTCGGTCCACCCGTTCACCGACGGCAACGGTCGGACGGGCCGCGCGCTCGTCGCCGCGGTGCTGCGCCGTCGGGGAGCGACGCGACGGGCGAGCCCACCGGTCTCGTCCGTCCTGGTCGCCGAGCGCGGCAGGTACTTCCGTCACCTGACGCAGTACCGCGACGGGCACGTCGACGAGTGGGTCCGCGAGGTGGCGATCGCCGTGGGCACCGGTTCGGACGAGGCGCTCGTGACGGGTCTGCTGCTCGACGAGGTGGCGCAGGACCGCGCGGCGACGACCTGCGCCTCCGGCCCGCACGCGGTGCTCGGGCGGGCACTCGAGCAGGACGCCGTCCTGACCGAGGACCACGCCGAGGACCTCCTCCGCCGCTCGGTCGCGCAGGGCGTCGCCAGGGGGCCGGTCGAGCCGCTGCTCGAGACCACGGTCGCCGACCTCTGCCGGGCCGGGGTCCTGCGACCGGTGACCGACCGTCGTCGGCGCCGAGCGTGGATCGCGCCGGCGGTGGTGGCCGAGCTCGACGCGTTCACCGAGCGCGTGCGAGCAGGTGTCGAGGCCCGGGCGCATAGGGTGGCGTGGTGAGCAGCGAGCACGCCCAGGCCACCCCGCCGACCGCCGCCAAGCGGCCCGTCACGCGGACCCACCACGGCATCGACTTCGTCGACGACTACGAGTGGCTGCGGGACAAGGAGTCACCGGAGACCCTCGCCCACCTCGAGGCCGAGAACGCGTGGACCGAGGCACGGACGGCGCACCTCGCGAGCCTCCGCGACCGCATCTTCGCCGAGGTGAAGAACCGCGTGCAGGAGACCGACCTCTCCGTGCCGGTGCGCATGGGCGACTGGTGGTACTTCACGCGCACGGCCGAGGGCAGCCAGTACGGCGTGCAGTGCCGCGCGCCGATCAGCGGCCCGGACGACTGGACGCCGCCCAGGGTCGACGAGGGCGCTGCGGCCCTGCCCGGTGAGCAGGTCGTCCTCGACGGCAACGCCCTGGCCGAGGGGCACGACTTCTTCTCGCTCGGCAGCTACGACATCAGCGACGACGGCACCCGCCTGCTCTACGGCGTGGACGTCGAGGGCGACGAGCGCTACACGCTGCACGTGCGCGACCTCACGACGGGCACCGACCTCGGCGACGAGATCCCGGACACCGGATCGGGCGCCACCTTCGACCCGTCCGGGCAGTACGTGTTCTACCCGACGGTCGACGAGTCCTGGCGTCCGGACCGCATCTGGCGGCACGCGGTCGGCAGCGCCACCGGCGACGACGTCGTGGTGTTCGAGGAGCCCGACGACCGCTACTGGGTCGGCGTCGGCGTCACCCGCTCGTCGCAGTACATCGTCATCGAGCTCGGGTCGAAGATCACGTCCGAGGCGCTGGTGCTCGACGCGGCCGACCCGACCGGCGAGTTCCGGGTCGTCTGGCCGCGGCGTGACGGCGTCGAGTACGAGATCGAGCACGCCATCGTCGGTGGGAGCGACCGCTTCCTGGTACTGCACAACGACGGTGCCGAGAACTTCGAGCTCGTCGACGTCCCCGCGGACGACCCGACCTCGGAGCACGACCGTCGTGTCGTCGTCGCGCACCACTCCGAGCGCCGAATCGAGTCCGTGGACGCCTTCGCCGGTCACCTGGCGCTCGAGTACCGGGCCGAGGCGCTCCCCCGCGTCGCGGTCATCCCGATCGAGGGCGACGGGTACGGCGACGCGCACGAGGTCCCCTTCGACGAAGCGCTGTTCTCGGCGGGGCTCGGCGGCAACCCGGAGTGGGAGCAACCGACCCTGCGCATCGGCTACACGTCCTTCGTGACCCCGTCCGAGGTCAGCGACCTCGACCTGGCGACCGGCGAGGTCACAGTGCTCAAGCGACAGCCCGTCCTCGGCGGCTACGACCCGGCCGACTACGTGCAGGAGCGTGACTGGGCGACCGCCCCGGACGGCACGAAGGTACCGATCTCGCTCGTCTGGCGCCGCGACGCGGTCGATGCCGACACCCCGGCGCCGCTGCACCTGTACGGGTACGGCTCGTACGAGCACTCGATCGACCCGGGCTTCAGCGTCATGCGCCTGTCGATGCTCGACCGTGGGGTCGTCTTCGCGGTCGCCCACGTGCGGGGTGGCGGCGAGATGGGTCGGCACTGGTACGAGGACGGCAAGACACTGACGAAGAAGAACACCTTCACCGACTTCGTCGCGGTCGCGGAGCACCTCATCGAGAGCGGCCGGACGAGCGCCGACCGTCTCGTGGCCGAGGGCGGCAGCGCCGGTGGTCTGCTGATGGGTGCCGTCGCGAACCTGGCGCCCGAGCGCTTCGCGGGCATCCTGGCCGCCGTGCCGTTCGTCGACGCGCTGACCAGCATCCTCGACCCGGACCTGCCGCTCACCGTGATCGAGTGGGACGAGTGGGGCGACCCGCTGCACGATGCCGAGGTCTACCGGTACATGAGCGAGTACTCGCCGTACGAGAACGTGCGCGAGGACGTGCAGTACCCGCAGATCCTCGCCGTGACGTCGATCAACGACACGCGTGTGCTCTACGTGGAGCCGGCGAAGTGGACCGCGAAGCTCCGCGAAGTCGGTGCTCCGGTGCTGCTGAAGACCGAGATGGCCGCGGGGCACGGCGGGGTGAGCGGCCGGTACGACTCCTGGCGTGAGCGGGCGTTCGAGCTCGCCTGGCTGCTCGACGTGCTCGGCCTGGCCGACGTGAACGCTGCGGCGGCCTCCGCGGAGCCGATCGCCGCCGGCTGAGCGGGGCCGACTGCCGGTAGCGCGCCGTCGGCGCGCTACCGGCAGCCCGCTGCGCGCTACCCGCGCGCCGGGCTCAGACGCGGTTGAGCGCGTGCACCGCCTGGTCGTAGGAGTCCTCCGCGAGCCGCACACGGTCCCCCGCGAGCACGCCGTAGCCGAACGTGCCCTCGCCGCCACGCTCGGCGATGCCGGAGTGCACGCGGAGCACGTCGAGGGCGTGGAGCGAGCGCACCCGCTCGGTGAGCACGTCCGCGGCGTCCCCGATCCGCTTCCACAGCGCGTGCGGGAAGGCGTCGTCACCGAGGACGTCCATCGCCGCCCGGGCGCGCGTCGCGGCCCGCCAGGCCTCTTCCGTCGCGGCACGCTCGGCGGCCTCGCGGTCGACGAGCCCGACGCTCTCGTCGTCGTCCCCGACGGCGTTCCGGACGAGTTCGCGGACACGGGGCTTCTCGATCGCCGAGACGTCCTGCGCGACGTGCTTCGGCGACCGCAGCGCCCACTGGGTCGGGGCCGGCCGCTCGACCGCGTCGTCGAGGGCGTCGAGGAGTTCGAGGTACGGCTCCGAGTGGAGGAACGCCGTGACCTCGCCGACCGCGACGGCGCGGCGCTCACGGGTGGCGGCGAGCACCCGCTCCCGGGTCATCGCGTCCACGAGCAGGTCCTGCGCCGGTGTGGACGCGTACGGGAGGCGCTCCACGAGGTAGTCGGCCAGCGCGGCTCGTGCCGTCACGGCGGCCAGGGAGTCAGCGGCCTCGGCGGCGCGGTCGGCAGCCGAGGTGGCGGGGAAGGCCGGGCGGTACGAGCCGAGCACGGCGGCGATGTCCAGGGCTGTCCGGGCCGTCTCGCGGAGGTCGGCGTCCGCGCCGGACCGGAGCTGTGCCTCCAGGGTGAGCAGGGCCCCACGCAGCTTGCGCAGGCGCTTGGTGAGCGCCCGTGCGGCGGTGTGCTTCTCGGGCTTCTCCGCCGTCCGGAGCCGCGCAGCGGGGGCACCCTCGAGGCCCCGCGCGAGCTTCGAGGTGACCGCCGCGGGGTGCGCGCCGATGTCGGCGAAGCGCCCGTCGAGCGATGCGAACAGCTCGTGCGCCACCTGCTCGTCGACGCCCTCGACCACCTCGACCTCGACCTCGCGCCAGGTGTTCGGGGTCGCGGGTGCCTGGTCGTCCAGGCGCCGGGCGACCACGCGGTCGTCGGCGAGTTCGGCGACCTGGTCGTCGTCCTCGTCGAGCAGCCGGGTGACCACCCGGATGGTGGTGATGCGGACGACGGGACGCAGGCCGCGACCACGGCGCTCGGTGAAGAGTGCGGCGAGGACCTCGTCGGGCACAGTGTCGGCGTCCTCGGTCAGGGGGAAGTGCTGCTCGTGCCGGACGGTGTCCGACGCGGCGCGCTTGATGTGCCAGCCGGCGTCCGGGCCGCCCGTGCGCCGTCGGACGGTCACGCGCGACGCGACGAGGTCGTACCGCTCGGTGTCCCAGTAGGTGGCGTCGAGCTCGAACTGCTCCTGGTGCTCCGTCCGGGCGATGCTGCCGACGCCGACGAGGTCCGGCAGGGCGTCGCCCTCGGGCATGTCGTACGTACGCTCGATCTCGAGGTGGGTGTCCGTCACGCGCTCTTGTCTACCAGGGGTCACCGGGGTTCCCCGAACCGGCGGGGTTAGCCTGGGCGTCATGAGCGAGACAGTCACCCGCGACGCGTTCGTGCCCGAGGCCGGCGGCGTCACGATGTTCACGACGACCTGGTGCGGCTACTGCGCCCGGCTGAAGAACCAGATGACCAAGGCTGGTGTGCCCTTCCGCGAGGTCGACATCGAGCACACCCCGGGCACGGCCGAGCTCGTCGCCGAGGTCAACGGCGGCAACCAGACCGTGCCGACGCTGGTCTTCCCGGACGGCAGCACGGCGACGAACCCGTCCCTGGCCGAGGTGCAGTCGCGCATCTGACGCGGCACGCGGCACGCAGCACAACCAGAAGCGGCTCGAACCACGGGATTCCGTGGTTCGAGCCGCTTCGTGTTGTGCGGGAGCACCTCGCGCCAGCGCGCGACATGGCGCCCCGCACGAGCACGAGCGCCCCCGAGCACTCAGCCCCCGAGCGCCTCCGTCAGCAGCGCCACCATCGCGTCGAGCTGGATGTCGCCCGAGTCGGCGATCTCCTCGTCGGAGCCGTCGAGCGCGCGGGCGGCCAGGGACGCCTTCGAGTCGATGAGCTCGGCGATCTTGGTGTCGATCGTCTGCGCCGCGATGATGCGCCACGCGGTGACGGGCTCTTCCTGCCCGATGCGGTGCACCCGGTCGATCGCCTGGGTCTGCTCGGCCGACGTCCACGACAGCTCGGCGAGCACGACGTTCGACGCCACCTGCAGGTTCAGGCCGACGCCGGCGGCGGTGAGCGAGCAGACGATCACGGCCACGTCGGGGTCGTTCACGAACGCGTCGATCTCGGCCGTGCGCTGCGCGGGCGTCTGGTCGCCGCGGACCGTCGCGGTCTTCAGGTGCCGACGGGCGAAGACCTCCTCCGCCTGGTCCATCACGTCGAGGTGCTTGGCGAAGAACACGACCTTGCCGACGTTCGACGCGAGCTGCGCCGCGTAGTCCGCCGCGAGCTGCGCCTTGGCGCGACCGATGCGCCGCACCATCGAGAACACGTTCTCGCCGGTCGACGACGCGTCCTGGTCCTCGAGCTCCCACCGCGCGACCTGGCGCACGAGCTTGTGGTCGATGCCGACGACCGGGTCCTGCCCGGTGCGGGCGTCGAGCGCCTGGTGGTAGCGGCGGACGAGCTTCGCGGTGAGCTCCCGCTCGGCGTCGCGGATCGAGCGGCCCTCGTCACCGTCGAGCTCGACCGGGATGTCGGCGATGCGTCGGGCGGGGATGTCGGCGGCGACGTCGACCTTGCGGCGTCGGACGATGCCCTGGTCGATGACGGCCTTGCGCGCCTCGACGAAGAAGCCGGGGTCGGCCGGGGTGAGCCCGATGTCCTCGAGCTCGTTCATGAGCGTCGCGCGGGGCTTCTTGTCGTCGATCCAGCCGAGGAACTCCCAGATCGTGCGGAAGTCCTCGACCGAGTTGATCAGCGGGGTACCGGTCAACGCCATGAACAGCGGCGACGACACCCGCGAACGGATCTGCTCGGCGAGCTGCAGCACGAACCGGGAGCGCTGCGACTCCTTGTTCTTGATGAAGTGCGCCTCGTCGACGACCATGCCCTTGAACCCGAAGGACCCGAGCCACCCGGCGTGCCGGTCGAGGATCTCGTAGTTCACGATGACGATGTCGGCGAAGCCGTCCAGGTCGTCGCCGTCGCCGTGGATGACGGTGGCGGTGCGGTTCGGCACCCAGCGCTCGGCCTCGCGCGCCCAGTTCGTCTTCACGACGTTCGGCACGACGACCAGCAGCGGGAAGGCGTTCGCGGCGTCGGCGGCGAGCAGCGACTGCGCGGTCTTGCCGAGGCCGGGCTCGTCGGCGAGCAGGAAGGTCCGGTGTCCGTGCGACGCGGCGGCGACGAGCTCCGCCTGGTGCTTCATCAGCGTGGTGCCGGAGCGCGAGTGCAGCGACGTCGGCTCGGGCAGCTGCATCGACGCCGCTCCCCCGCCCGCGCCGTACTCGAACGACTTGAACAGCGGACCGAACAGCTCCCAGTTCGCCAGGCGACGCGGGTGCGCGACGGGCTGGTCGGCGAGGGCGAAGTCCGGCGGCAGGAACGGGTTGGCGAGCTGCCGCTGCACGACCGCCTGCGGCACGACCGCGCGTACGGGCGACTCGACCACGGGCGAGGGCTCCGCCGCGATGACGAGTTCCTCGGGCTGCAGCTCCATGCCGCCGGCGATCATCATGTCGCGCTTGACCGTCCGCGTCGCCTCGCTGACCGAGGCCTCCTCGGTCAGCAGCTGGATCACGCTGGTGTCGCGCGCCGCGGTCTTCGCCAGGATCGTGGCGACGCCGTCGAGACGCTTGAGCTGCTCGGCACGCTGCGCGTCGGTGAGCTCCGGGTCGGCCTTGACCCGCGCACGCTCCTCGCGCATCAGCAGGGCCACCGCCTGGAACTTCGACCGGTTGGACGCCTTGAGCGGTCCGCGCTGCGCCGCGGCCTCGACCTCGCGCACCGCGCGGGCGAGCACCGGGATGACACCGTCGTTGTCCAGCGGCCGGGTGCGGCGCGACGCGGTCCGCGTCCCGCCGGCTGCTCGCCGGGTGCCTGATCGAGCCAACGCTCCTCCTTCTTGCGCCCGTTCCGCACGGGCGAGCCGCCGTCGTGGCGGGAAGTCCTCGACCGGCGTCTGGTGCGACCCCGGTCCACGGGCCACCCTGGCCCGCTCGTGCGCCGGTCCCGTCGTGGGACGTCCGGTGGACTCCTGCGGCTCGTGCGGCCGGCACCCCGCGGGTGCTCGACACGACGATCCGCGCCGGGAGCCGGCGCCGTCGCACGCACGTGGTGCCCGTCGGACGCCCACGGATCCGGTCCCCGCGTCGGTTCTGTGACCGACAGCCGCGTCCGGAAACGACGCGGCACGCGACGACACGGTGCGTGCTGCGCACAGTTTACTCCCGCACCCCCGACGGAGGCGACTCGACGGGACCCGCGCGCGTCGTGCCTCCCGTCCGACCCGACGTGGCCGGGACCGACGTCGGTCGGGAGGCGCGACTCCCCGCCGCCTGCCCGGCCGCGTCCGGCAGACGGCCGGGTCAGACCTGCGGTGCGGAACGCGGACGGAGCACGCCGTCCGACGGCACGGTCGGCGTCGCCTCGGCGAGCGCGGCGCGGGTCGCCGCCAACAGCTGCTGGGCCGTCCGGATCCCGTTCTCCGACCCGGTCGTGGCCTGCCCGCCCGCGTGGGCCAGGAGCTGCGCGCCGATCGCCGGACCGATGCGGTCGGCCTCCCCGGGGTTCCGGGCGACCCAGTCGCGGGCGACGGCGTCGGCGAGCCGCTCGGCCGCGGCCCCGCGCTCCGCGTCCCCGCGGGACCGGTGCCACAGCCCGGTGACGACCAGGTGGGCGACGACCGCCCCGACGTCGCGGACCGGGAAGCCCCAGCCGGCGGTGTCGATGTCGAGCAGACCGGAGATGCGCCACGGCTCGTCCTCGTCGACGAAGACCTGCTCGAGGTGCAGGTCGCCGTGCACGACCTGCTTCGTGGCGGCGCCCCAGCCGATGGACCGGCGACCGATGGCGTCGTAGAGCTCGTCGACCTCGGCGGCGTCCTGCGGCAGTGCGGCGACGAGCGTCCGGCGGTGCCAGTCCGCGTGGTCCATCGCGTCGGCTCGCGCCTGCTGCGTCATCGGGACCGTCGCGATGCGGCCGGTCAGGGCGGCGAGGGACGCGACGAACCGCGGGTCGTCGGCGATCTCGGTGATCCGGCTCCCCGCGGGCACGCCGCGGATGCGCTCGAGCACGAGCAGCCCGTCGCCCCGGCTCGACAGCACCCGCGGGACCGGCAGCCCGGCCGCGACGAACTGTTCGTGGGTCTCGACGATCGGCGCGACTCGGTGCGGGCGGACGATCTTCAGGAACAGCACGCGCTCCGGAGCGTCGACGCGCACCACCGCACGCTTGCCCGGGCGGTAGGCGGCGACCGACAGCACCGGATCGGTCACCGGCATGCCGAGGCCCGCGAGGAGCTCGGCGACGGCGTCGCGGTACGTCACCTGCGGCAGCACCGGCAACCCCGGGTCGTTCGGGTAGGCCCAGACCGAGACGGGCTCACCGGTGGCGGGGTCGGTGACGATGGCGCTGTTCTGGTCGTGGGCGCCACCGGTGTCGACGTAGGTCAGGACGGTGGCGCGCTGCCCGGCCCGGTCCACGGTGTCGACCTCGTAGCCGTAGAGGTACCCGTTGCCCGACGGCTCGACCGAGTGCGCGCGTGCGGCCACGACGGAGGTCCCGGAGCCGGCGAAGGCCTGCGGGATGACGCGCTCGTGGTTGGGCCACACGGGACCAGTCAACCGTGCGACGGCGGATTCGTCGCCATCGTGCACGGCTCGGCGTGCGGCTGGTGGCTACCGTGGTCGACGTGAACCCGGTCGCGCGTCTCCGCAGTTCCAGCCGAACGCCGTTCCTGCAGGTCGTGAAGACCGCGGTCGCGGTGGTCGCCGCGGTGCTGCTGTGCCGTGTCCTCATCGACGGACCGTTCCCGACCTTCGCCGCGATCGCCGCGCTGCTCGTCGTGCAGCCGAGCATCAACCAGTCCTTCGTGA
The DNA here is from genome assembly GCF_003989515.1 of Curtobacterium sp. HSID17257. Lineage (GTDB taxonomy): Bacteria > Actinomycetota > Actinomycetes > Actinomycetales > Microbacteriaceae > Curtobacterium. The sequence goes on along the minus strand of NZ_RBLU01000005.1, from coordinate 1,083 downwards.
AGGGACTCGAGCGCAGCGCCGGCGTGGTGCTCGGTGTCGTGCTCGCGACCGCGTTCCACCTGCTGCTCGGCGACTCGGTCTGGGTCGTGCTCGTCGTCATCGTGCTCGCGATCCTGCTGAGCTGGGCGCTCCGGTTGACCCCGACCTCCGCCACCCAGGTCGGCATCAGCGGCATGCTCGTGCTCACCGCCGGGGTCGTCACGCCGAACTACTCGGCCGACCGGATCCTCGAGACCGTCATCGGTGCGGTCGTCGCGCTGGCGGTGAACGCCGTGATCGTCCCGCCGGTCCTGCTCGAGCCGGCGCACCTCGCGGTCGCCCGACTCGCGCGCGACACCGCCGCCGCGTTCGAGCGGATCGCGATCGGTCTCACCGAGGGCTGGGACGCCGCCCGGTGGGACGAGGCCCTGCGGCAGGCGCGGGCGCTCCGGCAGCAGCACGCGCGGGCCGAGGCCTCGCTCACCGCTGCGGGCGAGTCGCTGACGATGAACCCGCGCGGCGGCCGGCACCGGACGATCCTGCAGCGCGACACGGCGATCGCCGAGCACCTGCGCGTGCTCGTCACGCGCGTCACCGGGATGACCCGGGCGATCCGCGACAACACCGCGCCGGACCTCCGGTCGGACCCGGTGGTGGGGAGCATCGCGACCGAGGTCGCCCGCGTCGGGGCGGACGTCCGGGCCCTCAGCGCACGGGTCGAGGCGACGCGGCTGCACCACGCGGAGCGAGACGGCTTCACCGGCACCGGTGGGGACGACACGACGGCGACGGAGCCCGCGTTGACGGCGCCGCTCGAGGTCGTCCGGCCGAACTCGCGCCACTGGGTGCTGATCGGCGCCCTGCTCGAGGACATCAGGCGCGTGCGCGAGGAGCTGCTCGGCGAGGACGACTGAGGCCCGCCGCGGGCCAGGCCGGCGCGCGGGGCGCCGTCAGGCCGACGCACGGGGCGCCGTCAGGCCGTGGCGTGGTGCGCTGCGTGGTCGGACACTGCCGCCGTTGCGACAGCGTCCGTGTCGACGGCAGCGAGAGCGTCGACGGCTCCGGCTGCCTCGACGGCGGTGAGCACCAGCCGGTCCCACAGCA
>NZ_RBLU01000064.1 GCF_003989515.1 Curtobacterium sp. HSID17257 | reverse complement strand
GCGCTGCCGCGGGGCCGCATCGGGAGCGGCACCGTGGAGCTCGACGCGGTGCCCGTCGCGGCTTCGGCCGGGAGGCCCGTGGTCGCGTGGTCCTGCCGCTCGAGTTCCACACGGAACCGGTCGGCGGTCGTGGCCGGCGCCGGCGTGCGCGGCTCCGTGGGCAGGACGACCGGTCCAGTGACGATGGTGAGCTCCGGTGCAGGGGTCGGGCCGCTGCGGAGCAGCGAGACGCTCTGCTCGGACACGCCGAGCACGAGGCGCTCCCCCTCGACGTCGACGACGACGACGCTCGCCTTGCCGCCGATCCCCTGACGACCGACGACCTCGACCGCGGCGGAGCGACGTCCGCGCGCCTTCGTCGCGGCTCCGAGACCGCCCTTCGTCGCACGGCGGTGCAGCACCCACATCAGGGCGAGCACGACGCCGAGCGACACGGCGACCCGGAGGGCCATCCAGAGGGTGTCCACGCGTCAGACCGTCTCGGCGACGTCGAGGATCTTCGTGATCCGGACCGCGTAGTCCTGGTCGACGACGACGACCTCGCCGTGGGCGATCAGCCGGCCGTTGAGCAGGACGTCCGCGGGGGCACCGGCACTGCGGTCCAGCTCGACCACGGCACCGGGCTCCATGCCGAGCACGTCGCGCACCGACATCCGGGTCCGGCCGATCTCGACCGTCAGGGTCATCTCGACGTTGTTGATGCGGCCGAGGTTCCCGGCGGGGACCGCGCCGGCGGCGACCGGAGCCGACACCGTGCCGTTCTCGCGGACGCGGAGGCCGAACCAGCCGCCGGGGACCCCGCCCGCGGTGAGCTCGAAGACGACCGTCTCCGGGTCCGCGAACAGCGACGCGGCCGACTCGCGGCGGGCGTCCCCGAGCACGCCGACGCCGAGCACGGAGGCCGCGGCCTCGAGCGACGGGCGCAGCACGTCGGTGACGTCGACCAGGCCGGCGTCCGCGCCGCCGGCGGCGACGACGGAACCGAGGTCGGTGAGGACCAGCGCGAGGTCCGCGGAGAGCCCGCCGACGAAGGACGCGACCACGCCGTCGACCGCCGCCTCGAGGACGACCGGGGTCGCGCCTCCCGGCAGGGGCAGGGCGGTCAGGGGTGCCGCCGTCGGGAGCTGGGCCGCGAGCGACTCGGCCGCGGTGGCGTGGAGGGTGGTGGTGGCGCTCATGCGTGCTGCTCCGGATCGGTGGTGGTGACGACGATGCCGGCCAGGCGCGAGCCGTTCGCGCCGACGGCGGCGGTGCCGACGGGCTCGCCGTCGACCGCGATGGTGAGGGGACGGTGCTGCGGGTGCGGCAACGGCAGGACGTCGCCGACGGCCAACCGGAGCACCTGCGTGGGCAGCACGGCGGCGGGCGCGAAGTGCAGGCTGACGCCGACCGGGACGCTCGCGAGCTGGGCGTCGAGCAGGGCGCGGGCGTCGGCCGCCGAGACGCTCGTCGTGTCCTCGCCGAGCTGCGGGAGCACCGCCTCGGCGGGCAGCGCGAGCGTGCCGGGGGCGACCCGGTCGCCGACCCGGATCGAGAACGCGGCGACGATCATCAGGTCGCCCTTCTGCGCGGCCTGGGCGAACTGGCTGTTGAACTGGAACCCGCCGGTCGTGACCTCGTGCGCGAGGAGCCCGCCGAACGAGTAGCGGAGGTCGTCGAGGGCGTCCTCGACGATCTTCCGCACGAGCGCCTGCTCGATCGGGGTGAAGGTGCGCTCCGGGGTCGGCAGCGGCTTCGAGGCGCCGAGGGCGTGCGACACCCACGTGAGCGCGGCGTCGAGCGGGACCTGGAGCACACCCTTCGGTGCGGTGTCGGCGATCGGCAGCAGGACCATGCCGGTCAGCGCCGGCAGGGACGCGGCGTACTCGTCGTACGTCGTCATCGAGACCTGCTCGCAGGTGACCTGACTGACGGCACGCACCTTCGCGGTGAGCTGCGTGCCCCACTGCCGTGCGAACGTCTCGAAGGCGAGCTCGAGGACCCGTGCGTGCTCGCGGGCGAGCGTCGACGGGCGCGCGAAATCGTACACCTCGGGCGCGGGCAGGGTCTCGGTCACGGGTGCGTCTGTCGGCCGACGACGGGCAGGCGTCAGCGCTGTGCCCCGTTCTGGGGCGTCGGGGTCTATCCCTGTCGTGCTCCGTCCTGTGCCGTCGCGAGGGCCGGCATCAGCTCGCTGACGTCCTGGTCCTGGTTCGACAGCACCACGATGTCGACCCGTCGGTTCAACGTGTTGTCCGCGTCGCTGGCACCCTTGGCGAGCGGGCGGCTCGAGCCGAACCCGACGCTCTGCACGTGGTCCGCCGGCATCCCGCCGCGCTCGACCAGGTCACGGAGCACCCCGGTGGCGCGGGCGGCACTGAGCTCCCAGTTCGTCGCGTACGGGGCGGTGGAGTTCCGCTGGTCGGCGTGGCCCTCGACGCTGACGTCGTGCCCGCTGGTCTTCAGGACCGGGGCGATGGCGTCCATGATCCGGCGGGCCTGGTCGGACAGGTCGGCGCTGTTCGTCGCGAAGTAGGTCTCGCTGCCGACGAGCCGGACGGTCAGACCGCGGTCGTCGACCGCGAACTGCACCTTCGACGACTCCCCCGCCTGGTCGAGGTTCCCCTGGATGGCCGCCTCGATGGCCTTGAGGTCGTCGAGCTCCCGCTGCGCCGCTGCCAGGTCGGCCTTCGACGCCACCGGCGGCACCGCCGTCGACGCCGGGTCGACGTTCGTGTCGTCGGCGCCGGACGCGGCGGTCGAGTGGTCGGCGTCGGACTTGTCCGTCGCGTACCCCTTGCCGTCCTTCGTCACCTGGGACTTCGAGACGATCGTGCCCGACGCGGTGTCCACCTTCCCGGACTTGACCTCGCCGAAGCCCGTCGCGAGCGAGTTCTTCAGCGCGATGTACTTCTCCTGGTCCACCGACGACATGGCGAAGAGCACGAGGAACATGCACATGAGCACCGTGATCATGTCCATGTACGACGCCATCCAGCGCTCGTCGGGGTGCTCGGCCTCGTCCTGGCCGCCCTTCTTCCGACCGCGCCCGCGCCCGCGGGGGTTCGCGCTCACGGTCAGGCCGCCAGCTGCTGGTCGTCGGCGGTGGCCTTGGCGGCCTTCCCGCCCTTGCCAACGGCACCGCGTGCGGCGGGCGGCACCATCGCGGTGAGGCGCTCACCGAGCAGTCGGGGCTGACTGCCGGCCTGCACCGCGAGCAGCCCCTCCATCAGCAGGGTCTGCCGGTCGGCCTCGAGTTGCGCGAGCTTGCGGAGCTTGCCGCCGAACGGCAGCCAGAGGAAGTTCGCGGTCAGCAGGCCCCAGAGCGTCGCGACGAACGCGCTCGCGATGAGCGGGCCGAGCTCGTCGGGCTTGCCGAGGTTCGCCAGGACGTGGGTCAGCGAGACGACCGTGCCGATGATGCCGACCGTCGGGGCGAAGCCGCCCAGGCCCATGAAGAACGCGCTGGCGCTCCGCATCGGTGCGGCGTTCGACTCGATCTCGTCCTCGAGCAGGATCCGGAGCTCGTCGCCGTCGGTGCCGTCGGCGATGTTCTGCAGGGCCTTCTTCATGAACGGGTCGTCGTGCTTGTCGGCCTCCTGCTCGAGCGCGAGCAGGCCGTTGGCCCGAGCGGTCTCGGCGAGCCCGACGACGTCGTCGATGACGGTCTGCGGCGGGGTCACCTTGCCGGTGAACGCCTTCGGGACGGTCTTGAAGGCGGCGAGGGCGTCCTTCATGGTCGTGCTCGCGACACCGCAGCCGATGGTGGCGACGAAGACGAGGAGCATCGGCGCGGGCAGGAAGAGGCCCGCCATCTCGACGTGCTCCATCTGCGCCATGCCGAACAGGGCGCCGAAGGCGAGGAGGATCCCGACGATCGTTGCGATGTCCACGTCAGCGACCCCCGTCCCGGCGACTGGCAGCGACGAGCGGTGCGACCGGAGCGAGGGTGGGCTGCGGGCCGGTCGCGTTCGTCGCGGTGTCGGTGCCGTAGGCCATGCCGACGATCCGCGCACGGTAGGCGGCGACCAGGCCGATGACGTCGGCCATGGACTCGCGCACGATGTACTTGGCGCCGTCGACCATGATGAGCGTCGTGTCCGGCGTCTCCTGGATGCGCTCCACGAGGTCGGGGTTGACAGCGAATGCGCTGCCGTTGAGTCGTGTGACGACGATCATGGCCCGTCCTGGTTCTCGATCGTCCCGCCGCCGTCCGTGGGGCGGGATGCAGACCCGTCCGTGGGTGTGCAGCGGTGACTATCGGCGATCGGCCGAGCGGCGTTAGCGCGACGTCCACTGCGGGGGACACCCGTCGCGCAACTTCTCATGGACGAGTTATTCCCGATCTGATCCTGCGAGAACGCCGGGATCCATCCCCGGTTTTATCTCATGAGCGTGTTACCGTGACGACCATGTCCGACACCACAACCGTCGTCACGCCCGCCGAGCCGGCCGGCACCTCCCCCGCCGCTCCGCTGCGCGAGGTCGGCGCCCTGATCCGGGGCGCCCGCAAGGGCCGCAGCATGACCCAGTCCCAGCTCGCCGAACGCGTCGGGACGAGCCAGAGTGCGATCAACCGCATCGAGCAGGGCGGCCAGAACCTGTCGCTCGAGATGCTCACGCGCATCAGCGACGCCCTCGACCAGCAGATCGTGTCCATCGGCGGCGCCCCGCAGCGCGCGCACCTGCGCGTGCAGGGCGGGCGGAAGCTCAGCGGCTCCATCGCGGTGAACTCGAGCAAGAACGCCGCGGTCGCGCTGCTCTGCGCGTCGCTGCTGAACCGTGGTGTCACCCGCCTCCACAAGGTCGCCCGCATCGTCGAGGTCGACCGCATCATCGACGTGCTCCGCAGCCTCGGCGCGACCGTCACGTGGTCCGAGGACGGCGAGGTGCTCGAGATCGTCGCGCCGTCGGACCTGCACCTCGACGCGATCGACGCCGACGCGGCGCGCCGCACCCGCAGCGTGCTCATGTTCCTCGGCCCGCTCAGCGGCCGCTACGGCTCGTTCCGCCTGCCCTACGCCGGCGGCTGTGACCTCGGCACCCGCACGGTGGAGCCGCACCTCATCGCGCTCCGCCCGTTCGGGGTCGACGTCGAAGCCACCTCCGGCTGGTACGAGGTCGACGTGGCGAACACCGAGGTGCCGACGAAGTCCGTCGTGCTGACCGAGCGCGGCGACACCGTCACCGAGAACGCGATCCTCGCCGCGGCCGCTCGCGACGGCGTCACGACGATCCGGAACGCCAGCCCGAACTACATGGTGCAGGACCTCTGCTTCTTCCTCGAGCTCCTCGGGGTGCAGGTCGAGGGCATCGGCTCGACGACGCTCCGCATCACCGGGAAGAGCCGGATCGACGAGGTCGTCGACTACTGGCCGAGCGAGGACCCGGTCGAGGCGATGAGCCTGCTGACCGCCGGCATCGTCACCGAGTCCACCCTCACGGTGACCCGTGCGCCGATCGAGTTCCTCGAGATCGAGCTCGCGACCCTGGCCGAGATGGGCCTGCGCTTCGACGTCAGCGAGGAGTACGCCGCCGCGAACGGTCGCACCCGCCTCGTCGACATCACGGTGCACCCGTCCGAGCTGCACGCACCGATCGACAAGATCCACGCGATGCCGTTCCCCGGCCTGAACATCGACAACCTGCCGTTCTTCGTCGTCATCGCGGCGATGGCCGAGGGCACCACGCTCGTGCACGACTGGGTGTACGAGGGTCGGGCGATCCACCTGCTCGACCTGACCCGCCTGGGCGCGACCGTGACCCTGCGCGACCCCCACCGTCTCGACGTCACCGGTCCGACGCACTTCTCGGGTGCCGAGGTCAGCTGTCCGCCGGCGCTGCGACCCGCCGTCGTCATCCTGCTGGCGATGCTCGCGGCGAAGGGCGAGAGCGTCCTGCGCAACGTCGGCATCATCGCCCGCGGCTACGAGCAGCTGCAGGAGCGCCTCAACTCGCTCGGTGCATCCATCGAGACGTTCCACGACTGATCCCACAGCGCCACCTCGGCGACCCCGCCGGTCGCCGCACCCGACGGCCCGTCCCCGCAAGTGGGGACGGGCCGTCACCCGTCGCGGAGAACGCACCGGAGCCTCCAGGGCGTCTGCCAGACGGGACGGACCCACGATCCAGACGCCAGGTGCTGCATGGGGGCATGGCCACGAGATCGCTCCTGACCGTCCCCCTCGTCCTCACCGTGGCGACCGCGACCGTCGCATGGGTCGCGCTCGGCCCGGCAGCAGCTCTTGCCTTCGGCGCGCTCGCCCTGCTCGAGATCGCCATGGCCGCCGACTCGTCGGTCCCGATGGCGGGCATCGCAGGGCGCCTGCACTCCCCGGCGCGACGGCTCTTCCTGTCGATCGGCATCGTCGCCGGTGTGCTCGCGATGCGCCTGGTCCTGCCACCCGCGGCCGTCGCCGTCGGCGGGGCGACGGACCCCGCGTCAGCCGTCGACGAGGCTGTCTTCGCCCCCGGGTCCTTCTCGGCACACCTCGCCGAGGTCCGGCCCGCGCTGGCCGCCTTCGGCGCAGCGTTCATCTGGTCGGTGTTCGCCGAGTACCTGTTCAACACCGACCGCCTGTCACGGCGGTCCTGGCTGGGCGGTCTGGAGGCACGGCTCGCCCGGGTCGCGCGGCCGCGCGCCTGGTCCGTGGTCACCGCTGCGACCGGCGTGCTCGGCACGACCGTCCTGGTCGGACGGCAGGACGCGTGGACGCCGGACGCTGTGCTGCCGGTCGCCGTCGGCGGCGCGGCCGGCGTCGGCGCGTACCTCGTGTCCAAGCGGATCGCGCGGTGGGCGCTGCGGGGCGTGGACGGCACGGACACCGGGTCGGTCGGCACGCGCGGCGCGTGGCGGGTGCACGCCTACGCCTCGACGGTGGTCTTCGAGCGCGGCCTCGTGGTCTTCATGCTGTTCGAGATCCTGGACGGCGTGTACAGCCTGTCGGGGTCGGGTCTGCTCGGCGCCGACGGACTCGGTGCGCTCGAGCAGGCCGCACTCGCGGTCACTGCCATCGCCGTCGGCGCAGTCTTCCTCGCCCGGACGACCTCGCACCTGGACCAGGCGGCGACGCTCAAGCGCCTCCGGTACCTGAAGGCAGGGGCCGCGTACGTCCTGGGGGTCCTCGCGGTCCTCCTCTGGACCAGCCTGCTCGTCCCGGTCCCCGGGACGGTCGTGGCCTGGTTCGGCACCGTCGTGATCGGTCTCGCGCTGGCCAGCTCGCTGCCGTGGCGGGCGTGGGCACGACGGGCCCGGCGGCGGACGCTGGCCGGCTGACGCGATCGCACTCCGTAGCGCCCTGGGTGCACGCTCAGCGCGGCTGCCCGGTGTCCCGGGCGCGCTGACGGTTCCGGTCAGCATGCTGAGCGGCATGAGCGCACCCCTGGACCCGCGGACGGGGCGGTCCCGCCGCTACCGTCACCGCCTCGTGCTGATGGTCGCGGTCGGGGTCGTCGTCGCGGTCGTCACGGCGCTGACCGCCGGGCCCCGCTGGGCTGCCTCGGTCGGCTGGGCCGCGGCGTGTGCCGTCTACGTCGTCACCGCTTTCCCGCTGCTCCGCGCCGACGCCGACCGCACAGCGCGGTGGGCGGCTCGCGAGGACCCGAAGCGGACGACGTCGGACCTGCTGCTCGTCGGTGCCTCGGGAGCGAGCGTCGTCGCGATCCTCGTCGTGCTGAGCACCGCTCGCGGGCTGCACGGCACGGCGCAGGACCTGGCCGCCGCCCTCGGTGTCGTGAGCGTCCTGCTGTCCTGGCTGCTCGTGCAGACGCTCTTCACGCTGCGGTACGCCGAGCTCTACTACAGCGGGACGCCCGGCGGGGTGGACTTCAACCAGCCGGAACCACCGCGGTACACGGACTTCGCGTACTTCGCCGTCACGGTCGGCATGACCTACCAGGTGTCGGACACCACGATCACGTCGAGCACCATCCGGGCGACGACCCTGCGGCACGCGCTCCTGTCGTTCTTCTTCGGCACGGTGGTGATCGCCAGCGTGATCAACCTGGTCGCGGGGTTGGGAAGCTGAGTCGGGCTCCCAGGGTGCATCCGTCCCCACGAGCGGTCGGTCGGAGCGGGGCCGTGGTGCTGCGCGTCCGGGGCGCTCCGGTCCCGAGCGGTGGTGGAGCCGGGCGGCTGACCGACGCAGCCGGCCAGCAGGACGACGGCCGCGGTGACCACGAGCGCGACCCCGAGCCGTCGGCGGCGATCCCGACTCATCGTGCTCCGTGCGCCAGCGACGCAGATCCGATCCCTCACACCGGAGCAGGCCGGCCGCCCCCGACGCGAAGGGGCCGGGCAGGACGCATCGGGCTCACAGGTACCGGCGGACATCCGACGCGAAGCGCGGTACGCCAGCGCGGCGGAGATCCTCCAGCACGTCGTCGATCGTGAGCGGTGGGTCGTCGTAGTCCTCCGCCAGCTCGAGCAGGACCCTCGTCACGACACCGGGGAACAGGTCGAGCTGGTCGAGCAGGAAGTCGTCCGGGTGCACGACCTCGACATCGAACGGTGCGATGGAAGCCTCCGGGAAGCCTCGGACGTCGAACGTCACGAGCACGTCGGCCTTCGCCCGGACGGCGGCGGCCAGGACGTGGCGGTCCTTCGGATCGCACGTCATCGCCGCTGTGAGCGCTTCGTACCCGGTCACCGTCGCGTCCGGGAAGAACCGCTGCATTGCCCTGATCCGGCTGCCGATCCGCGACGGGTCGACGCCCGCGCCGACGACGTTCCTCCGCACCTCGTCGAGGACCCCGTCAGACCACAGCGCTCGGAACGCTCCCGCATCCGCAAGCCGGAGCACCAGGTCGGTCAGCCGGATGCCGTAGAGGGTGCACGCGTCGAAGAAGGCGGGGAACGCCATCGGTCACGCTCCGGCTGAGGCCGCTTGCTGTCGCTCCAGCGCTTGCGTCCCGCGAGCCATCTCCCTGAGTGCAGCCCGTCGGCTGACGCGGAAGTCCTCCTGGAACGTCACGACGTCGCGGAGGAGGACCCTGCGATGACGACCGCGCTTGTCGAAGGGGATCGTGCCGTCCTCGAGGTACTTGATCAACGTCGGCCTCGAGACGCCGAGGAAGTCGGCAGCCTGTTGCGTGGTCATCTGCATGTCGTTCGGGGCGACCGTGACACCGCTCCCGTTGGCGAGAGCGTCCGCGACCTGCTCGAGGATCGCGAAGAGCTCCTCGGGGATCGGGCGCTCCGATCCGTCGGGAGCACGCAACGCCGCGCCCTTGTGCGGCTCCGCCGAACTCTCGTGGAGGAGCCGAGCGAAGTCGACGAGGTCATCCCTCGAGTCGTCGGTCGGCAGGTACGTGCGGGCTCCGGCGTTCCGGCTGCGGGGTGAGGTCGAGATCGCCATGGACCGATCGTATCCGCAAGAACCGAAAAGGTGCAGATCGACGTCGTGACCGGGGAAACCGACGAACCGGCCACAGGACGCGGATCGGGAAGGACTCGCAGTACCCGCGGCGTTGACTGACGCGTCCGACGAACCGCGAGGAGACACGTGCTCGGTCCAGAACTGGTGGTGGCCCTCGGGCTCGCCATCGCCGTGACGGCTGCCGTCGCCGACCGGATCAGGATCGCACCACCCGTGCTCCTGCTCGTCATCGGAGCGCTGCTCGCGTTCGTCCCCACGTTCGGACGGGTGGAGCTGCCCGCCGACGCGGTGCTGCTGCTGTTCCTCCCCGCGCTGCTCTACTGGGAGAGCCTGACCACCTCGCTCCGTGAGATCCGGAAGAACCTGCGCGGCATCGTCCTCATGGGCACGCTGCTCGTCGTGGTGACCGCCGGTGTCGTCGCCACGCTCCTGCACCTGCTCGGCATGCCGTGGGGTCCGGCCTGGGTGCTCGGCGCCGCGGTCGCACCCACCGACGCCACTGCCGTGGGGGTGCTCACGAAGATGCTGCCCCGCCGCAACGTCACGGTGCTGCGTGCGGAGAGCCTCGTCAACGACGGCACGACCCTGGTGGTCTACGGCATCGCGGTCGCCGTCACCGTCGGCACCCAGGAGCTCACGTTCTGGAACGTCTCCGGCATGCTCGTGCTCTCGTACGTCGGTGGGGTCGCGGCGGGGCTGCTCGCCGCATGGCTCGGCTCGCTCGTCCTCCGACGGGTCGACACGGTCGTGCTCGAGAACCTCGTGACGCTGCTCGTGCCGTTCGCGGCGTTCCTCGGTGCCGAGGCGGTCGGGGCGTCCGGGGTGCTCGCCGTCGTCGCCGCGGGCATCGTCGTGAGCCAGGTGGCGCCGAAGCTCGACCGGGCGGAGACCCGGCAGCAGGTCCGTGCGTTCTGGTCGTTCCTCACCTACCTGCTGAACGGTGCGCTGTTCGTGCTCGTCGGCATCGAGGCGATGGTCGCTGCCCGCGCGCTCGACGCCCGTGAACTCTGGACCGGGGTCGGCCTCGTGCTCGCGGTGTCCGTGGTGCTCGTCCTCGTCCGCTTCGCCTTCGAGGGCACGCTCGGCGGCACCGTCTGGCTCGTCACCCGGCGGTTCGGCGGCGAGCCCCGCGAGGGCCGCCGCGACCGGCTCGTGAGCGGCTTCGCCGGCTTCCGCGGTGCGGTCTCCCTGGCGATGGCCGTCGCCGTCCCGCGCACGCTCGAGTCGGGTGGTGCCTTCCCCGACCGCGACCTCATCGTCTTCGTGACCGCCGGCGTCGTCGTCGTGACCATCGTCGGCCAGGCCCTCGTGCTCCCCGCCGTCCTGCGTCGCGCGGCGCTGCCCGAGGACGAGTCCGTCGGCGAGGAACGACGCTACGCCGAGCGCACCGCGGTCGAGGAGGCGCTCGACGCCCTCCCCCGGTTGGCCAGGAAGGCAGGCGCCGACCGGGCGACGGTCGACCGCGTCCGGCGCGACCTCGAAGCCCACCTCGACGTCATCCAGGCGCGTGAGGAGGAGGACGAGGACCACCCGACCCTGCAACGCCACGACGCGACGGTCGCACTGGAGCTCGCCCTGGTACGGCACAAGGCCGCCACCCTGCTGCGGCTGCGGGACGACGACGAGATCGACGACGTGGTGCTCCGGCAGGTCCGCGCGGGCTACGACGCCGAGGAGGCGCGGCTCGAGGGGTCGACGCCGGCCTGAGCCCGCCCCAGGATTGCTCCCGTCACCGCCGACGAACGCAACGACGAAGCGCCCGAGTCAGCTTCCGTAGTGACGCACCGTCGCCCGGATCGCCTCCGCGTGCTCGTAGATCCCGTCCATGCCGTCGATGGCGTGCTTGGTCTCCACCTTGTCTTCGTCGAAGAGCCCGAGGTACTTCTGCTTCTTGCCGTTGAACCAGAGGCGTGCAATGGGTTTGCGGTTGTTGTCATCCAGGAGTACTGCGAAGTACGACTTCTGGTCTCGGTGCGCAATGCGGTCCGGCTTCACTTCGCTGCAAGCGATCGCCTTGACGATCTGGTACCCCTCGAGCTCCTCGAGCGTCGTTTCGATCTCCGTCTCGCGGTCGAGGTCCTCCTCAGCGACTGCGGCACTCGTCAATGCAGCAGCCGGGGCCTCGGGTTGCATCGGCGCACTGTAAGAAGCGCCGAGAGCGGTCTTCAAGCGGTCGTTCACCTGCTCGTTGAGGAACTGCTTCGATGCCTTCGAGACGAGGGTCTTGAACTGCGTTCGTGTCTCTTGTGTGAACCGCCCCTCGTACACACGGGAGGTGAAGAGGCGAACGAAGTCCTCATCTGGCTCCCGGAACTGCCCCGCGATTGCTCGCTTGATCGACCCGACGTACTTCAACTCCTCCGCCGCGCTGATGACCGAATCGAGGTCGAAGACGTCCTTCGTCAGCTTGCTCAGCTCCGGGAGGAGTGTCTCGTCGATGTCCGCGAGGTCGAGGACGAGGAAGGGGCGGTCGTCCATCTTGTTGGGGGCGTCGAGGTCGGTGTAGAAGTTGTAGACCTCTCCGTTCGTCAGAACGGCGATGCGCGCATTCGTGACGGAGAAGTAGCGGAACAGCTGCGAAGCGTGCTCGATCTTCAGTGGTTCAGTCGACTTCTTGCACTCGATGAGGATCTGCACCTCACCGTCGCGCATGATCGCGTAGTCGACCTTCTCACCACGCTTCACTCCGACATCGGCCGTGAACTCGGGTACCACCTCGAGCGGGTTGAACACGTCGTAACCGAGGATGGTCGAGATGAACGGCATCACGAACGCGTTCTTCGTCGCTTCCTCGGTCTGGATGGCTTCTCGCTGGTTCTGCACCTTGGTCGCGAGCGCTGCAAGACGTTCTTCGAACTCCACTGTTCCTCCTCGGTCGAGCTCAGCGTAATTGAGCAATCGTCCTTCAAGTGGACCGCCGGTCCCCCTGTCCTGGGGACAAGCAACGGGCAGAGATGACGACCGAGGACTGAAGATCAGCACCGCGCTTCCGGCACCGTCTCCAAGCCGCCCTGCCGAACCAAGCGGCTGCGGAGACGATCATTCGCGGTTCCGTTGCGACAGGCGTCAACCGGTCGGGACCTGACCCGCTCGCAGCATCGCCCGCTCGAGCAGCTCGAGGTCGATACCCACGTGCCGGCGTGCCAGCACCCCGGCGTCGACCGGTCGGCCCGCACAGACGGCCTCGACGAGCCCCTCGTGCTCGTGCAGCGCGCGATCCTCCATCTCGGCCATGCCCTCGGCGGTACCCCACAGGTGCGCGGGCGCCGCGATGGACACCTGCGACTCGAGGTCGGCGAGCGCCGTGGCGAGCACCGCGTTGCCGGCCGCGTCGATGATCGTGCGGTGCAGCACGGCGTCCGCCTGCTGCTTCTCGAGCCCGGACGCCGCGGCGCGGAAGTCCTCGAGCCGGGTTCGCAGCGTCGCGCGTTCGTCGTCCGTGATCCGCTCGGCCGCGGCGGTGGCGAGGGCGCCGTGCAGCAGGGCGATCGCGTCGGTGGTGTCGCGGATGCCGGCCCAGCGGGCGAGCAACGTCCGGCCGACGGCGTCGGAGGACGAGTCGGGCCACTGCGAGCGGACGAAGGTGCCGCCGCCCCGGCCCCGGCGGGTCTCGAGCAGGCCCCGGTCGACCAGGCGGGCGAGGGCCGCGCGCACGGTGACGCGTCCGACCCCGAGGAGCACGGCCAGCTCCCGCTCGGGTGGGAGCCGTGAAGCGGGCAGGTACTCGCCGACCGCCACGGCGGTGACGAGCCGGTCCTCGACCTCGTCGACCCGGGTCTCCGTCGCGCGATCTGGCACTCCGCCCCCTCCTTGCGTTTCGTCCACGTTAAAGGACGAGAAAAGGTATTGCAGCGAACCTTTGCTGGGTCCATGCTGTGCGTCATGTCCCGCATCACCGAAGGCACGATGCCGTTCCAGGACGGCGAGACCTGGTACCGCGTCACCGAACCCGACGCTCCGACCCCCGGCGCGCTCCCCCTCGTGGTCCTGCACGGCGGCCCCGGCATGGCGCACGACTACCTCCGGAACCTCGCGGCCCTCGCCGACGAGACCGGTCGCACCGTCGTGCACCACGACCAGTTCGGCTGCGGCCGCAGCTCCCACCGCCCCGACGCACCGTCGGAGTACTGGACCCCGCAGCTCTTCGTGGACGAGTACACCGCCCTCGTCGCCCACCTCGGCCTCGGCGACCACCACGTCCTCGGCCAGTCGTGGGGCGGGATGCTCGGCTCCGAGATCGCCGTGCGGCAGCCGGAGCACCTGCGCTCCCTGGCGATCTGCAACTCCCCCGCGTCGATGCAGCTCTGGGTCGACGGCGCCGCCGAGCTCCGCGCACAGCTGCCCGAGGACGTGCAGGACGCCCTCACCCGGCACGAGCAGGACGGCACCGTCGACGACCCCGAGTACGTCGCCGCCACGCAGGTGTTCTACGAGCGCCACGTCTGCCGCGTCGTGCCGATGCCACAGGACTTCGTCGACTCCGAGGCCCAGATGGAGGCCGAGCCGACGGTCTACCACACGATGAACGGGCCGAACGAGTTCCACGTCATCGGCACGATGCGCGACTGGACCGTGATCGATCGGCTCGACCGCGTGTCCGTCCCGACCCTCGTCGTCGCCGGTGAACACGACGAAGCGACACCCGCCACCTGGCAGCCCTTCGTCGACCGCATCGCCGACGTCCGCCAGCACGTCTTCCCCGGGGCGAGCCACTGCTCGCACCTGGAGCAGCCCGTGGAGTTCCGCCGCGTGGTCGCGACGTTCCTCGCCGAGCACGACGGCCACGCACAGGGCGACCAGCCCACGGGCTGACCCGGCCCGGCCCACCAGGCCGACCACCCGTCGGACGGGAGGCGCGTCCTCACCCCCACCACGCGCCTCCCGTCCGACACCTCCCACCGGACCAGCGCGTCCCACCCCGCCACCGCGCCTCCCGTCCGTCATCCCCCTCCCACGCACCGTCTCCCCGAACGGAACCACGATGTCGCAGCAGCACAGCGAGCTCTCCGCGCAGCAGCAGCTCGAGGCCTACGGCTACAAGCAGGAGCTCAAGCGCTCCGTGTCCACCACCGACCTGCTCGTCTACGGGCTCGTCTTCATGGTGCCGATCGCCCCGTGGGCGATCTTCGGCACCGTCTACAACGCGTCGAGCGGCATGGTGCCGCTCGTCTACCTGGTCGGCCTCGTCGCGATGATCTTCACCGCGCTCGCGTACGCGCAGATGGCGAAGTCGATCCCCCTCGCCGGCAGCGTGTTCTCGTACGTCGGCCGCGGGATCCACCCCACCGCCGGCTTCTTCGCCGGGTGGGCGATCCTGCTCGACTACCTGCTCGTCCCGACGCTGCTCTACGTGTTCGCGGCCGAGAGCATGGTCGGCATCTTCCCCGGCACGCCCCGCTGGCTGTGGGCGCTCGTGTTCGTCGCGATCAACACCGTCATCAACCTGCTCGGTGTCTCGTCGTTGAAGCTGGCGAACCGCGTCTTCCTGCTCATCGAGCTCGTGTTCGTGGCGATCTTCGTCGTCATCGCGATCGTCGCGCTCACCGGTGGGACCGTGCCCGGCGCCTCGTTCAGCACCGACCAGGTGTGGGACCCGTCGAAGGTCTCAGCGCCGCTGATCGCCTCGGCGCTGTCGATCGCCGTGCTGAGCTTCCTCGGGTTCGACGGCATCTCCACCCTGTCCGAGGAGTCCACCGGCCGTCGTGGTGGAGCCGGGCTCGCGATGGTCCTGGCACTCGTCATCGTCGCGTTCCTGTTCGTGCTGCAGACGTGGCTCGCGTCGGCGCTGGCGGGCGGTCGTGACTCGTTCCCCGAGGGCGAGGCCGGGAACGCGTTCTTCACCATCGTCGAGCAGGCGTCGTCGAGCGGCTGGGCGACCGCGTTCTTCGCCGTCAACGTGCTCGCCGTCGGCATCGCGAACGCCATGGCCGCACAGGCCGCGACGAGCCGCCTGCTCTTCTCGATGAGCCGCGACCGGCAGCTGCCCGCGTTCCTGCACAAGCTCAACGGCCGGCTGGTCCCGCAGAACGCGATCATCGTCGTCTCGGTGCTCTCCGCGATCCTCGTGCTGTTCTTCGTCGGGCAGATCGACACCATCTCGTCACTGGTGAACTTCGGTGCACTGTTCGGCTTCATGCTCCTGCACGTGTCGGTGTTCGTGCACCACGTGGTGAAGGGGAAGTCGCGGAACTGGCTGCTGCACCTCGTCGTGCCGCTCATCGGGTTCCTGATCATCGGGTACGTCCTGCTCAACGCCGCCGTCGAGGCGAAGGTCGGCGGGATCGTCTGGCTCGTCGTCGGCGCCGCGGTGTTCCTGTACTACCGCCGGACCGGCCGCTCGACCGAGGTGGGGTCGGAGGAACCCGGCACACTGGGCGAGGGGTCCGTCGGCGGCCTCGACACCACCACCGAGAGGGGCCAGCGATGACCACCCCCGACCACCACCTGCCGAACACCCTGGGGCGGCCGGGGTTCTCCGCCGACCGCGAGCCCGTGCTCCGGATCACCCCGGGCACCGGCGAGACGATCGGCTTCGAGACCACGGACGCGGTCTACGCCGAGCTCGACGAGCACCACGATCTCGCGCAGCTGCAGGCATCGATCAACCCCGTCACCGGCCCGGTCTGGGTCGAGGGCGCCGAGCCCGGGGATACCCTCGCGGTGCACATCCACGACATCGAGCTGACGACCCACGGCTGGTCGGTGTCGCTGCCCGGGTCCGGTGCGCTCCAGCACGTCATGCCCGAGGGCGTCTTCGCCCGCCGCTGCCCCATCGAGGACGGCGTCGTGCACGTCACCGACCGGCACGCGTTCCCGGTCCGTCCGATGATCGGGTGCATCGGCGTCGCGCCGGCGTCCGGGACGAACTCGACGATCATGCCCGCGTACGCCGAGGGCGGGAACATGGACGTCACCGAGGCGCGACCCGGCTCGACCGTGTACCTGCCGGTGCGGGTACCGGGTGCCCTGCTGTCGATCGGGGACATCCACGCGATCATGGCCGAGGGCGAGTCGTCGTTCGTCGCGATCGAGGCGCAGGGCACCGCGATCGTCTCCGTCGACCTCGTGCAGGGCGAGCGGCCCCTCCGGGCACCGCGCATCGAGACCGACGACGCGTGGCTCTTCGTCGGACTCGGCGACCCGGTGCAGGAGAGCGTGCGGCGCGGGTACGAGGACGCGTTCTCCTGCCTGGTCGAGGACCACGGGTTCACCGCCGAGGACGCCTACGCCGTGCTCAGCGCGGTCGGCGACTCGAAGCTCGGCGGGCCGACCGGGTCCGGTGACCCGGACCCGCTGCACCCGTTCGCGGCGGTCGGGGCGGTGACGCTGCACCGGGTGCCGAAGGCGGTCCTGTAGCGGACCGTGCACGGGCCTGTGTGCGGCGGCAGCGCGCGGTGCTGCCGCACAACGCGGAGCAGCTCGCGCCACGGATCTCCGTGGCGCGAGCTGCTTCCGGTTGTGCGGAGGGTTCCGGACGGACGACGACGGCCGGGAGGCTCGTGGCGGGCCGCCCCGTGCCTCCCGTCCGGTGGGCGGTAAACTGCGCGACAGTGACACATCTCCCTGTGCAGTGACGAAGCGCTCTCCCCGCGCCACCCGTCCGGCCCTCCGCCGTCCGGAGGTGATTGCCTGCGCCCGCGAACGGGACTCCTCGACGGAGTCCCGACGGCCAGGCACACCCTCCCGACCCACAGGAAGACCCTCTGATGACCCACACACGCCCCGACACGGATCCGCGCGCCGCCCTTCGCCCCGACTGCACCCGTTGCGCCGCGCTCTGTTGCACCCTCCTCGGTTTCGCCCGATCGGCGGACTTCCCCGTCGACAAGCCCGCCGGAACGCCCTGCGGTGAGCTCGGCGTCGACTTCGCCTGCACCATCCACGACCGCCTCCGCCCTCGCGGCTTCCGAGGGTGCACCGTGTTCGAGTGCTCCGGCGCCGGTCAGCGCGTCACCCAGGACGTCTTCGGCGGCGTGTCCTGGCGAGCGCGTCCAGACCTGGCACCGGCGATGTCCGCCGCGTTCCCCGTGGTCCGGGTGCTGCACGAACTCGCCTGGTACCTGACCGAGGTCGCCGACCGGAGCTGGGACCCCGACACCGCGGACCGCGCCGCTGCCATGGCGGCCGACTGCATCGCGCGGTCCGGCGGTGACCCTGCCGCCCTCGCCGCGCTGGACCTCGGTGGACTCCGTCGCGCAGCCCTCCCCCTGCTCGACGCCCTGCGGGACGAGGCTCGTGCGCGGTTCGCAGCGGCGGACGAGCACGCCGAGGAACGCTCCCTGCCCGAGGACCTCGCCGGGCGTGACCTGCGGCGAGCGGTCCGACCTGGTTCGTCCCTGCGGAACGCGGTGCTCATCGGCTCGGACCTGCGGGGGACGGACCTGAGCGGCGTCGAGCTGCTCGGCGCGGACCTGCGCGGCGCACGCCTCGCCGGTGCCGATCTGTCCGGCGCCCTGCTCCTCGTGCAGTCGCAGGTCAACGCGGCGGACGGCGACGCACCTGTCGAGCGCGCAGCTCGGCATCACGCTGACGACGCTGCTGACCGGCTACCTGCTCGAGCCCTCGATCGCGACGCTGCTCGAGGCACCGTTCCTCGCGATGCAGCTGCCCGAGGCGGT